>NZ_JAKMQZ010000003.1:0-153482 GCF_025771825.1 Campylobacter sp. IFREMER_LSEM_CL2101 | reverse complement strand
GCTAAACCCTTAATGGGTTTAGTTTAAGCGATTAATCATCAAATTTTTGACCTAAAATATTACCTTTAAAATCTGTATAAATTTCCATCATATTGTTTGTTCTGAATTTATAACCATTGATTTTTTTATCTACTTCTACAATAGCTGCATTTGGTTGTGCTGCTTGTACTTTAGCAATAACTTCTTTTGGGATAAATCCTGTTGGAATTGCTTTATATTTTCCATCAACTTCTTTCCAGTCTCCATTAATGATAAAATCAATTTCAGTTCCATCAACCAAATTTACTTCATAAGAATCTACATCTTGTTTTACATAACCTACATTTACGCCTTTAAAATGAGTATTTAAAAACTCTTGAGCCTTTTGAGGTAAAGCATTTGGGCTAACAACCATATCTGCAAACATAGAACTTGCACAAACTAAACTAGCTACCATTAATTTCATTTTCATTTTTTCTCCTTTAAATAAAAGTTGAAAGAATGATATTGTTTGCTTGTGAAATTTGTGTGAATTTTAATTTTTAAAGCCAACTATCTTATTTTTATCAAATGAAGATTCTATTTCCTTTTCTATAGTATGTAAAAAATCGCTCATTTTAAAAACACCATCTTTAGAAATAGCCGCTTTTAAAGCTGTGTTTTTAACTACCATTACAATTTGAGCTCCACTTAATTCATGCGAAGCTAAATTTTTTAAATCAAAACTATCATCAAATTTAGCATTTTTAGGCAAGGCTTTTTGCCATATCATTAAGCGTTGTTCATAATTTGGCTTTTTAAATTCAATTTTATACTCAAATCTTCTTGAAAAAGCCACATCTAAACTTTCTAAAAAATTAGTTGTTGCTATGATAACTCCGCTAAAACGCTCAATTTGCTCTAAAAAAATATTTTGCATTTGATTATGCATTTTATCAGCACCAGCGCTACTTTCTACTCTAGTACTTAAAAACTGATCTGCTTCATTTAAAAGCAAAATAGGACTTTGCTTACTTGTTTGACAAAGCTCTTTATAAGTATCAAAAATCTTTCTTACATTTTGCTCACTCTCGCCCACATATTTACTTAAAATTTTCGAGCAATCAAAACTCAAAATGGATTTTTTCATAGCTTTTGCCATACTTAATGCACTCATAGTCTTACCTGTACCAGCAGGACCATAGAAAATTATCTTGGCTTCTATGTTTTTATTAGTTTTTATACCCCATTTATTTAATCTTTCTAAAACCTTTTTATCTTGTTGTTTTAATATACTTTCTAACAAATCTTTAGTACTTTGGGGCATAATAACATCATCTATATTGATATTTGGCTCGATTAGCTCAAAAATATCTTGCTCTTTAACTAAATTTTGAAGTTTAATTTTTTTATTTTTCTTTGGCTCTTTAAAATTAATAATTCTTTGTAAAATATCATCACTTAAATAAAAAATCTTAGTTATATCACCCAAAGAATTAATAAATTCATCATATTCTAAAAGATTTGAACTAAGTAGCTTAGAATCTTCTTCTAGTAAAGCTTTATTTTCTTGCTTTTGAGCCTCATCCTCGCTAATTAAATGAAGTAAAAAATTAAAATCTCTACTATAAGAATTTTCAGCATTTAGCAAATACTCTTCTTTTAACAAACTAATAAATATCAAACATTCTTTATCATTTAAAGCATATTCTTTAAAAATATCTGCTAAAACATTAGAAATTTTACTTTTCTTTAAACGCTCTTTAATGTATGCTTCAAAGGTGGTTATATCTTTTTTAATATTCTTACTTTGAGAGCTTTTAGCAAAAAAACGCAATCTTTGATAAAGCTCGATTTTAAAAAATTCATCTTTTAAATACGCAATATGATCTTCATAAATTTGATCTTGCATATAATCTTGTATGGTTTTATTTTCTAAAACTTGTAAGAAAACTTCACTTAAACTTAACTCACATTGCAATAAATTTAAAAGCAAACTTGAGTTTTTACTCGATTTAAAATCAGAAAAAATTTGAACAATAAAACCTTTTTCTATAAGATTTTTAAGATCTTTTAAATGATCTAAATACTCATACTCATCATTTTTAAAAACTTCGCTAAGAAGATTATAAGCATTAATGCTTGCATTTGCCTGCAAATAATTTTTGCATAAGTGTTTTAAAATTAAAATTTCATCTTCACTGCATTGTAAGTTTTTATAAATATTGCTTTTAAAAGTATCATTAAGAAAAAGTTTTAAATCTTTCATATTTTCCTTTATATTGATTTTATGCTAAATTTGATTTTGGATTTTTTATCATTAAAACTCATATTTTTATCACAAACCTCATAAAAAATATCATAATTTTTACTTATAATCTTTTGAGTAAAACCACAAGAGGTAGCTTGTTTATTTTTTCCATAAAAAATAGGCTTTTTATAGATTAGATCTTGTAAAAAATCATCATAATATTCATTATTAAAAAATCTTTTATTAAAAAAAGTTTTTGCATAACAAACACCATTAACGCAAATTTTATCGCTAATTTTTAACTCAAGCAAGGCTTTAGAAGCGCTATAAAGCTCTAAACTTGTAAAATTTTTCCCCTCATATAAAAAGCCATAATCAGCAAATTTAAACTCTGGAGTTTTTAAAATAACATAAGCACTTTGTGCTTGTGTTTTGCTTTTTAAAGCACAAGAGCTTAAAAAAACACACACAAAACACAAAAAAACTATTTGAAGTAAAGTTTTCATTTAAGGTTTTTAAAACTAAGATTAAGTTCTAAATTGAGTTCTTTTACTATTTTCATCACGCTTTGTAAATCATCAATTTGCTTACCAACTACGCGAATTTCATTACCTCTAATGCTTGAAGTTACCTTTAACTTACTATCTTTTATAGCTTTGTTAATCTTCTTAGCACTATCAGCATCAATAGCGTCATTAACTTTTAAATTTAGTTTAAAATTTGCCCCACTTTCTCTGCTTAACTCCTTAATACCATTAGGGTTTATCCCTCTTTTAATAAGCTTTGAAATAACAATATCTTTTAACACTTCAAGCTTTGCTTCGCTAGAGCAAATAAGCTTATAAACACTTTCTTTTTCATTTAACTCTATTTCACTTTTAATGCCTTTTAAATCATATCTGCTATCAAGCTCTTTTTTAGCTTGCTCTAAAGCATTTTTTAACTCTTGCTTATCAATTTCCCCACTAATATCAAAACTATGTTCACTTGCCATTTTCTATAAACTCCTTAAGATTATTAAATACAATTTGGACTAAATTTTGTATGGATTCTTCACTTGCCCATGCCACATGTGGAGTGATGATTAAATTTTCTTTATTTTTTATACTAAGCAAAGGATGATTTTTAATCATAGGTTCTATTTCAAGCACATCAAGCCCTGCTTTGATATTTTTCTCATTCATAACTTGAGCTAATTCTGCTTCATTGATGATTCCACCACGCCCTACATTAATCAAAATAGCCTCATCTTTTAAAAGCATTAGTTCTTTTTTACTTAATAAATTTTTTGTCTTATCATTTAAAGGCGCATGTATGCTAATTACATCACAAGTTTTTAAAAGCTCTTCAAGGCTTACTTTTTCATACTCATCATTATTATTAATCCCTGAGGTAGAATAATAACAAATTTTAGAACCAAACATTTGAGAAACCCTAGCTACTTCTTTACCTATAGCTCCAAGTCCTATAATACCATGTTTTTTACCGGTTAAAGTATGCAAAGTCTTACTAAAATCACAAAACATTTTACTCTTACACCATTTGCCATCTTTACTCCATTTATCATAATATGGAATTTGATTTAAAAAAGCAAAAAGCAAGGCAAAGGTATGGCTTAAAACACTTTTTGTAGAATAACTAGCGGCATTTTTTACCACTATACCTTTAGAATTTGCATAAGCTACATCTATATTATTTACCCCTGTACCAAGTTGTAAAATAAGTTTTAGATTAGTGTTGTCAATCACTTCTTTATCAACGATGATTTTATTTATCATCACAACTTGTGCATTAGCTATTCTTGCAATAACCTCATCTTTAGAAGTTAAGTCATAACTTACAAACTCGCCAAGACTTTCAAAAACCGTTAAATCCGCTCCACCTAAGGTAGCAGCATCTAAGCATACTATTTTCATTAATCTTTTACTATATGTCCTACAAATTTAGAATAATTATCAAGCACCAAACCACCTTTTCTAAAACCTAATCCACAACCCTCATAAGCAAAGAAAACTCCTGCTTGATAATAATCATTTTCATTTTTATTAAACTCAGCAAATTCTTGATATACAAAGCGATTATTTTGATAATCTCCCTTTGTTTCAAAACTTACATCTCCATTAGCTTCTATAATGGAAACATTTGCTCCTTCTCTACCAAAAACAGGCTTTTTAACACATTTTTTACCCACTAAAGGCTTATCACTTGTTTCAAGTAATAAAGGATGATTTGGATAAAGCTCCCATAAAATTTTCATTATACCTTTGCTTTGAAAAAGTAAAGTATAAGCAGGGTTTAAAATGATTGCTTTTTGATTTTGCATGATTTGCGTTAAAAGCATAGCAAGCTCACCCTCTTCTATGGCTATACTTTCCCAAGGAATGAGTTTGAAAAAATACTCAAAATTTACATCATTTTTAAAAACACCTTCGGGCGAAAATTCTACTTCATCTATAAAAGAAAACTCACTCTCAAAACCTGCTTCACGAGCAATGTGTGCTAAAAGTTTGGTTGTAATCATATCCTCATCACTACCTGCGATTGAAGAAAATAATATCTTCCAACCCTCATAATACTTTTCAAACTCGCTTACATCTTCTTCTAAAGTGATAAGTCTTTTAAAATTATCTCTTAAGGCTTCATATATATTATTAAATTGCGAGCTTTCATCTAGGTTATTTTGCTTTAAAATAGCCCATTGTAAAATAGCACTTTCAAATAAAGATGTTGGAGTATCAGCATTAAATTCTATTAGCTTTATAGGCTTACCATCAAGCCCACCTGCTAAGTCAAACCTTCCATATAAATGCCAATGCACATCATTTTCCCAACTCATCTTAATCGCATCAACTAAATTAAAAGGAATTCCAAGCTCATCAAAACGATCATTATCAATCACTTCTTGCGCAGCAGCTACAAACATATCATAAAGTTCATTCACTGCTTCATAATATGCATTTGCTTCATTTTCTCTCACACAAACTAAATTAGAATCTAAATAATCACTCCCATCATTATCTGTATGCCATGAAAAGCCTATCTGTTCTAGGTAAGATTTTTCTAAAGGATTTACTTTTAAAAAATTCATTTTACACCCTTAAGATCCAAAAGAGCTAGAAGAACTTGAAGTGGCCTTAGAACCACCGCCAAAAAAGCCTGATTTTTTCGCGCTCGAGCTTGAAGTAGCACTTGTGCTTGCTTTATTAAAACTATTTACACTTCTTTGATAAGCGCTTTGGTTTGAAAATGCCCCCCTTTGTTGATTTGCAAAATTTTGGTTATTAAAAAGCTTTGAACCTATCCAGCTACCAAGTATAGCACCAGCTGCACTTGCAAGCAATGTTTCGCCTAAAGAAAGTCCTCCGCTACTCATTTGAGCGTTATTTGGATTTGTTAAATTTGAAGTACCATTGTCTATTTTAGCAGCTTCTTCTTGGATTAATTTATCCATTTCTTCTTTACTTAAAACTCTTTCTGTGCCATCAAGTTGTTTTAAAACTACCCTAGTTTCATCACTTGGAAATTGATCTTTGATTTTGTATTGATTTGGAGCAGTTTCTTCGATGATAACAAAAGCACCTTGAGTATTTGCTGCTTGACTTAATGCATTATTAGAATCACTTGCATTACTACTACATGCACTTAAAGCGCCTGCACTTATTGCAGCAATACCACTTATCATACTAAGTTTAAGTATAGTTTTAATGTGTTTCATAATCTTTCCTATAATTTAATAAGTTTAACTTAAATAAGATTTTAACAAAAAAAGTATTAATAAAAATTAATTGCTTTAATTTATCATAGTCATTAAATTACTACTTAAAATAAACACAGCAAAAGCAAAAAATATAAAAGCACTTAAATAATCAATGAGTTTTAAATTCTTTTGATAAATTCTTACCATGAAAGGTTTTGAAAATAATAAAGAAATTAAAGAAAAATAAATTATGGTTTCTAAAATCAAAACAAAAATTAAAACTATCAACATCCACCGCATTTGGGCAAAATCAAAACTTGCAAAAACGCTAGCAAAATAAAAAATAACTTTTGGATTAGATAAATTTGTAATCATCCCACTTAAAAATGCAGATATATGAGTTTTTTGGACTTTTATATTACCTATTTTTGCATTTTTATAAATCCCATAAGCTAAATACAAAAGATAGCAAGCTCCAAAACTTGATAAAGCAATTTGCAAAAATGGAAATTGATGAAAAATCACACTCAAACCAAGTATAGAAAGTATAATCCACACACTCATGGCCAAACTCACACCCAAACTTGCTTTTAAAGCACTCTTAATACCCTCTCTTAAGGCATAAGAACTTACTAAGAAAAAATCAGGTCCTGGTAAAATAAGTCCAAAAAAATGAATGATTAAAATCCAAAGAAACATAAAAATAATCGAAGAAAAGCCGAAAATTCGGCTTTTTGGTATTAGAGTCTTGACTCGTAGCGTCTAAGCATATAAAGTCTTTTAAGCATTTTTTTGCGAGCTGAAATTTTTTGTTTTTTGCGAATTTCAGTCATAGGCTCAAAAAATCTTCTTGCGCGAACTTCAGTAACAACTAGATTTCTATCTACTTGTTTTTTGAATTTTCTATACGCTTCATCAAAAGACTCATTAGGATGTACCTTAATTCCTGGCACGACCCTCACCACCTTTCTTAAATAAAATTAAAAAAAGGATTATATCACAATTTCACTTGAAAATAAAATTTATTTTTGTAATAATTACATAAATAAAAATTAAACATAAATTCTTAATTAAGACAAAGTTTGGTTTAATTTTTCTAGTACTACAATTAAAAAAACTTTTTTTAAGGAAAATAAAAATGAGTGCTTGTATTACCAACTATACTAAAAAAAGGTATATAGCTTATATCATTTCTATGATTATTTTCATAGCATTACCTTTTGTAAAAATCAATGGAAATCATTTCTTTTTATTAAGTTTTGATCATAAAAAACTTAATTTGTTTTTTATAGCTTTTGACACCCAAGAGCTTTATTTAATGCCTTTTGTTATCATGGGTATGTTTTTAACCATACTTTTTGTTACCACTCTAGCAGGAAGAATTTGGTGTGCATGGAGTTGTCCTCAAACTATTGCTAGAGTTATTTATAGAGATTTATTACAAACAAAAATCTTTAAAATTCACAAAAGCACTGCAAACAAACAAAAACAAGCTGAGGGATTTTTTGTTCAAAAAGCTTTAAGTATTGTGATTTTTTATCTTTTTTCTCTATTAATGATGAGTGCTTTTTTATGGTATTTTGTACCACCTGAAGATTTTTTTGTATATATTCAAAACCCTGCTGATCATTTATTGCTTTTAGGGATTTTATTTTGTGCCTCTTTGGCCTTTACTTTTGATATAGTGTATTTGGGTGAAAAATTTTGTGTTTATGTATGTCCTTATGCAAGAATTCAATCTGTAATGTTTGATAATAACACCGTTCAAGTTATCTATGATGACAAAAGAGGAGGTGTGGTTTATGATGGACATACCAAACTTTATCAAAAACCACCACAAGGTGAATGTATAGGTTGTGAAGCCTGTGTAAAAATTTGTCCCACACATATAGATATACGTCAAGGAATGCAACTTGAGTGTATTAACTGTCTTGAATGTGCTGATGCTTGTTCAAAAATTCAAGCCAAATTTGATCGCCCTAGTTTGATTAACTGGACTAGTGCAAAAGCTATTGAAACAAGAGAAAAAGTAAAATATTTTAGATTTAGAACTATCGGATATTTAGTGGTTTTATGTGGTGTTTTTGCAGCCTTAGTTTTAATGGGAAGTAAAAAGGAAAATATGCTTTTAAATATCAATCGCTCTAGTGAGCTTTACCAAATTAGAAAAGCCCATGATGGAGAATTAATCATTAGCAATGCTTATGTATTTTTATTTCAAAACACAGACAATAAAACTCATGAGTATTATTTTGATGTGAAATTACAAAGCATTGAAGATGGTTTAGAAATCATTAGACCAAAAAAACCTTTTAAATTAAAAGCTGGTGAAAAAGATAAACAAATAGTTGTTTTAAAAGCTACTAAAAAACTAGCTGATAATGATAGAAAAGATACCGTAATACCTTTAACTATCAAAGCTTATGCACTTGATGATAAAAACATCATAATCACAAGAGAAAGTAATTTTGTATATCCTAAAAATTCAATTATAGAACACAAAAAACATTAAAATGGAAAAAAGACTTTCTTTAAAATCTCAAGCAAGGCTTGAAAAAATCAAACAAATTGCTGCGGAGTCGTTTTTAGAAAACGGCTACGAAGCAACTAATCTTAAAGATATTATCAAGCAAGCTGGTGGTTCATTTTCTTGTGTGTATGAGCATTTTAAAAGCAAAGAAGGTTTATTTGAAGCAGTTTTAAATGATTTTGCAGAAAATCATTTTCTAGCTATTTTAAATAAAAATATGCGACTTTCACCCAATGCTAATTTAGAAGAATTTCTACATCAATTTGCAAAAGCTTATTTGGGAATTTTTAATGACGCTAAAACCATAGCCATAGTAAGACTTATCTATTCTGAAATTTATAATGAAAAATTTGATTTTGGCAAATGGTTTAAAGGAGATAATAGAAAAGAGGTAGAATATGTACTTCAAAAAAGATTTGAAGAAGAAAATGAAAATTTAGCCAAAAATGCTGAATTTTTAAGCTATACATTTTGCGCTATGCTTAGAGGAACCTTTTTTATACAAAGCACTTTTGAAAATAAGGTTTCGATGAGTAAAAAAGAACAAGAAAATCACGCAAAAAAAATCGTAAAGCTCTTCACTCAAGGACTTGTTAATTTTAATTAACTAAAGATTGATAAAATAGTAATCATACATTTTGTAATATAAATTACTTTTTTGTTTAGCTAAATAAATAATTTTAAGGAAACCAATGAAAACAAAACTTTTAACCCTAGCTTGTGCTTCACTTATATTTGTGGCATGCTCAGATGATAAAAACGCACAAGTTAAACAACTCCCTCCTCAACCTGTTAGCATTATGACTATGCAAAGTGCTAATTTACCTTTAGAATTTACTTATCCTGCAAGATTAAGCACTGAATTAGATGTGATAATCAAACCTAAAGTAAGTGGCGAAATCAAAGCAAAATATTTCAAAAGCGGTCAAGCTGTTAAAAAAGGCGATAAACTTTTTCTTATAGAGCCTGATAAATACCAAGCAAGTGTAAATATGGCTTATGGAGAAGCTTTGGTAGCAAGAGCTAGTTTTGATGATGCTGAAAAAAATTTCAAAAGAGATCAAATTTTAATAGAAAAAAATGCTATTTCACAAAAAGAATTTGATGCAAGTTTGGCTAAATTTAATTCTACCAAAGCTAATTTAGAAAGCGCTAGAGCAAAGCTTGCTAATGCGAGATTAGACTTAAAGTATACCGTAGTAAGCGCTCCATTTGATGGGGTTTTAGGAGATGCGCTAATGGATGTGGGCGATTATGTAAATGCTTCATCAACTGAGCTTGTGCGTATTACAAACATTAACCCTATCTTTGCAGACTTTTATATTTCTGATGTAGATAAAATCAATATGAATAAAAATATTCAAAGCGGTAACTGGCAATTAGAAAATATCCAAGTGCAAGCTAATGTTGGCGGAGAGCTTTTTAATGGAAAATTATATTTTATAGATAGCGTTATAGACACCCATAGTGGTGGGGTAAAAGCAAAGGCTATTTTTGACAATAACAGCTCAAGTTTAATGCCTGGTTCTTTTGCAAATGTTCATGTTGAAGGCTTTGTTCAAAAAGATGGTTTTGAAATTCCTCAGGTTGCACTTTTACAAGATGATAGTGCTACTTATGTTTATACTCTAGTAGATGGAAAAGTAGTTAAAACTGTTGTTAATGTTATTTATCAAACTTCTGATAAAGCAATCATTGATAAGGGCTTAAAAAATGGTGATAAAGTGATTTTAAATAACTTCAAAAAAATCCGTCCTGGTGCAAGTGTTAGCGTAATGGAGAATAAATAATGTTTTCTAAATTTTTTATAGAAAGACCTGTATTTGCTTCTGTTGTAGCTATTATCATTTCTTTAGCAGGGATTATAGGCCTTTATTCTTTGCCTGTAGAGCAATATCCTTCTCTAACTCCACCTGTTGTAAAAGTAAGTGCAAATTACTCAGGTGCTGATGCTCAAACGGTGGCTCAAACGGTGGCTATTCCTCTTGAAGATGCAATCAATGGGGTTGAAAATATGATTTATATGGATTCAACCTCAAGTTCTTCAGGTGATATGAGTTTAAGTGTGTATTTTAACATAGGTACAGATCCTGACCAAGCAACAGTTGATGTTAACAATAGAATTTCAGCTGCTATGGCAAGACTTCCTGAAGATGTTAAAAAAACCGGTGTTAGTGTAAGAAAAACCGGCTCAAGTATTTTAGAAGTTGCTACTTTATATTCCCCTGATGGTTCTATGGATTCACTTGAAGTATATAACTATGCTGCATTAAATATCTTAGATGATCTTGCTAGGGTTCCTGGCGTGGGTAATGCTGTAGCTATTGGCTCAAGAAATTATTCTATGAGAATTTGGCTTAATCCTGATTTATTAAACAAATACCAAGTTACTGCAACGGATGTTATTGCTGCAGTTAGTGAGCAAAATGCTCAATATGCTACTGGTAAGATAGGTCAAGAGCCTGTGGTAGAAAGATCTCCTTATGTGTATTCAGTAACTATGCAAGGAAGATTAAAAAACACTAAAGAATTTGAAAACATCATCATAAGAGCAAATAGTGATGGTTCTTTTTTGAGGCTTAAAGATGTAGCTGAAGTTTCTTTAGGTTCAAGAGAATATACCTTTAAAGGTAGATTAAACGGAAATGACGCTACTCCTATTTTGATTTTCTTACAAACTGGAGCAAATGCAGTAAGTACAGCTGAATTAGTGCAGAAAAAATTTGAAGAATTAGCAAAAAGTTTTCCTGAGGGTTTAACTTATAAAGTGCCTTATGATACAACCGTATTTATTAAAGCTTCTATTAAAGAAGTAGTAAAAACTTTCTTTGAAGCACTCATTTTGGTTGTGATTGTAATGTATTTATTCTTAAAAAATTTCCGCTCAACCATTATACCTATGATTGCTGTGCCTGTTTCTATTTTAGGAACTTTTGCAGGATTATATGTCTTAGGCTTTAGTATTAACTTACTTACACTTTTTGCCTTAGTACTTGCCATTGGTATTGTTGTTGATGATGCAATTATCGTGGTTGAAAATATTGACAGAATCATGCATGAAGATCCAAATATAAGCATAAAAGAAGCAGCTATTAAAGCTATGGATGAAGTTGCTGCGCCTGTTGTATCTATCGTTCTTGTGCTTTGTGCGGTGTTTATACCTGTTTCATTTATATCCGGTTTTGTGGGAGAAATTCAAAAACAATTTGCTATAACCCTTGCAATTTCAGTTGCAATCTCAGGTTTTGTAGCCTTAACACTAACCCCATCTTTATGTGCGATTTTTTTAAGAAGAAATGAGGGTGAGCCATTTTATTTAGTTAAAAAATTTAATGATATTTTTGATTGGTCTACTGAAGTTTTTGGAGCCGGTGTAGCTTATATACTTAAAAGAACCGTGCGATTTGTATTGATTTTTATAATCTTTTTAGGTGGTTTATATGGACTTTTCAAACTTGTACCTAATTCACTCGTTCCACCTGAAGATCAAGGAAACTTCTTAACTATTGTTAACTTACCTGCAGCATCTTCGCTTAATAGAACCACTCAGTCAATGGATGCCATGGCAGATGAAATTCGTAAAAATGAAAATGTAACAAATGTAGTAGGACTTATAGGTTATGATCTTTTCACAGGTTCTTTAAAAGAAAACGCCGGTGCAATGTTTGTAAATTTGAAAAATTGGAATGATAGAGATACTAGTAGTTTTGATTTAACTAGTATGTATAATAAACAATATTTCTTAAATCCAAATTTCCAAACTTTCTTTGTTAATCCACCACCAATCCAAGGTTTAAGCTTAACCGGTGGTTTTGAAATGTATGCGCAAAATCGTGGTGGTAAAAGCTATGATGAAATTCAAGTTGATGTAAATAGATTAGTTGAAGCAGCAAACAAACGTCCTGAACTTAGCAATGTAAGAACAACGCTTGATACTAATTTCCCACAATTAAAATTAGAAATTGATCGTGATAAGGTAAAACTTTATGGTTTAAATTTAGCAGATGTATTTAGCACATTAAATGCTACCATAGGAACTTATTATGTGAATGATTTTTCTATGCTTGGGAAAAATTATCGTGTAAATATTAGTGCCATTGGAGATTTTAGAAATACTCAAAATGCCTTAAAAAACATCTTTGTTAGAGCAAAAGATGGTTCTATGATAGCCCTAGATAGTGTTTTAACACTTCATAGAGGGGTTGGGCCTGATGATGTAAAACGCTTTAATATGTTCCCATCAGCACTAGTGCAAGGCGATCCTGCTCCGGGTTATACTTCAGGACAAGCAATTGATGCTATTGCTCAAGTTGCTAAAGAAACTTTGGGAGAGGATTATTCTATTGCTTGGTCAGGCTCAGCTTATCAAGAAGTTACAAGTAGTGGTGCAGGTCAAGTAGCTTTTGTACTAGGGCTTTTATTTGTATTTTTAATCCTAGCAGCTCAGTATGAAAGATGGCTTATGCCTTTAGCAGTAATCACTGCTGTGCCTTTTGCGGTGTTTGGTTCTTTGCTTCTTGTATGGCTTAGAGGCTTAGAAAATGATATATATTTTCAAACAGGACTTTTACTTTTAATAGGTCTTTCAGCTAAAAATGCCATTTTGATTGTTGAGTTTGCCATGGAAGAACACCTTAAAAAAGGAAAAAGTATTTTTGAAGCTTCTATTAGTGCAGCAAAATTAAGATTTAGACCTATTGTAATGACTTCATTAGCATTTATTTGTGGTATTTTACCTTTATATTTTGCTTATGGAGCAGGAAGCGCAAGCCGTCATGCAATAGGCACAGGTGTTATAGGGGGTATGATAGCAGCTTCTACTATAGCCATTTTCTTTGTACCTTTATTTTTCTATTTACTAGAAAGTTTTAATAAATGGCTTGATAAAAAAAGAGGTAAAACCAATGCGTAAGTTAATAATTTTTGCAAGTTGTTTTTTAATAACAGCTTGCAGTTTAAAACCAAATTTAGAAATCAAAGATGTAAATTACACTAAAAGTTTAGATCAAAACATTAGCATTAATAAACAATGGTGGAAAGCTTTTGATGATAATTATTTAAACACCTTAGTCGATCAAGCTTTAAAAAACAATAACGACTTGCAAATTGCATATATGAATTTACAAAAAGCTTATGAAACTTTAGGTATAGCAAGAAGTGATTTACTTCCTAAGCTTGATGGAAGTGCTAGCGGAGCAAGAGGAAAAACTAGCATTAATGCTCCAAGCAATAAAAGCAATGAATTTGCTTATGGTAATGATTTTAACATGGGTTTAAATTTAAGCTATGAAGTAGATTTATGGGGCAAATACAGAGATACTTATGGCGCTTCAAAAGCAAAATTACAAGCTAGTGAGTTTGACTATGAAAGTGCGAGATTAAGCTTAATTTCTAATGTAGTAAAAACTTATTTTAACCTAGCAAGCCTAAGCGAGCAAGTAAAAATTTTAGAAGAAACAACCCAAAGTTATCAAAAAACTTATGAGTTAAAATTAGAGCATTTTAAACTTGGAGTAATTAGTGAGTATGAGCTTAATAAATTTAAAGCTGAGCTTGAAAATTCAAGAGTTTTACTCACAAATGCTAAAATTCAAAAAGAAGCTAATACCAAAGCTTTAAAAATCTTAACTTCAAATGATATTGATGATATACTTTATAATAGCATAGAGTATAAAAAAATAGGACAATACGAACTTAGCATACCTGAGGGCATTGGCAGTGAAATTTTACTTCAAAGACCTGATGTACAAGCTAGTTTAAAAACTTTAGAAGAAAAAAACTATCTTGTTGGAGTAGCTAGAACTGCATTTTTACCAAACCTTTCTTTAACAGGACTTTTGGGCTTTCAAAGTAATGATTTAGATCTTTTAGTCAAACATGGAAGCAATACTTGGAATGTAGCTGGAAATTTTGCAATGCCGATTTTTCATTGGGGTGAGATTATGAATAATGTTAATATCGCAAAACTTACCAAAGATGAAGCATTTTTACAATATGAAAATACCTTAAAAACAGCCTTTGGAGAAATAAGACTTGCTTTATTTAACCGCCAAAGCTATTATGAAAATGAGCAAAATTATAAAAATTTATTTCTAGCTCAAAGTAAAATTTATGAAATTTCTACCTTAAGATATGAAAATGGTGTGATTAACTTAGCTGATTTTTTACAAGATCAAAGAAATTATTTAAATGCTAAACTTTCTTATACTAACTCATCTTATGAGCTTGCAAATTCCATTGTAGATGTTATGAAAGCTTTTGGTGGAGGATTTAATGCTAAAGAAGAATCAAAAGAAAACATCAAAGCTATGGAAGAAAACTTAAAGGAAAACTTTTATAACAACTAAGTCTTTAAGGCTTAGTTGTTAATGCATTTGAATTTGAATTCTTTGATTAAAATTATTATTTCCTCTATCTTTTGGGCTATTATGCTCAAAGCGATAACGCATACTACCTGAAACATTAACATCTTGGAAAATTTCATCTAAAGGCGCAGAATTTGACACGCTTATAAGCCCTAATAAAAATACAAAAAATGCTATAAAAATCTTTTTCATTATAAAGCCTTTGTAAAAATATGATACAATTATAGTCTTTTTAAATAACTACAAAATGAAATTTTTAGGAAAAATATGAATTTTTTACAAAACTTAGCTCTTTCTTACTCACACAAGGCTATGCAAAAATCTTTAGAGAATGGTTTTAATGTTAAACTTTTAAAAAAAGGACAAGAAAAAAAAGTTAATCCAAAAAAATCTTATATGCTTTATGCTCACATACCATTTTGTCATACTTTTTGCCCATATTGTAGTTTTCATAAGTATTATTACAATGAAGATTTAGCAAAAAGATATTTTGAAAGTTTAAGAGAAGAAATCAAACAAATCAAAGACAAAGGATTTGATTTTACTTCTATGTATGTGGGTGGTGGTACTACTTTAATCAACGAAGAAGAGCTTGCTAAAACTTTAGAACTTTGCAAAAAATTATTTAATATCAAAGAAATTTCTTGCGAGAGCGACCCAAACCATATCGAACCTAAAAAATTAGAAATGTTTAAAGGGCTAATAGATCGCTTAAGCTGTGGTATACAAAGTTTTGACGATGATACCTTAAAAAAAGTAGCAAGATATCATAAATTTGGCTCTAGCAAAGAACTTCAAGAAAAACTCTCTAAAGCCATAGGTGTGCTTCCTATTATGAGTCTTGATTTGATTTTTAATTTTCCTTCTCAAACTAAAGAGCAATTGCTCAATGATTTAGAAATAGCCAAAAGTTTAAAACCTCAACAAATCACAACTTATCCTTTGATGAAATCAAACCTCACAAAAGATAATATCGCAAAAACTTTAGGAGTAAGTTTTAAAGATAATGAATTTGAGTTTTATAAAATCATTGTAGATTTTTTCAAAGATTATGAAAGAAATAACGCATGGTCATTTTCTTTAGAAAAAAGTAGCTTTAATGATGAGTATGTAAGTAGCCATCATGAGTATTTAGGCGTTGGAAGTGGGGCTTTTAGCTTTTTAGATGGAGAACTTTTAATCAATGCTTTTAATTTAAATGATTATTCTAAACTCATCAAAGAAAAACAAAATGCAAATATTGCTAAAGCTAATTTTGGCAAAAAAGAAATCATCAAATATGTCTTTTTAACCGAAATGTTTACTGGTAAAATCGAAATTGATAAATTTAACAAAACTTTAGATTGTAATTTAGAAAAAGATCTTTTCATCGAACTTTTAGGCCTTAAACTAAGTAAAGCTATAAAAAAAGAAAACAATACTTTATATACAAGTGAATTTGGACGTTATTTGTTTATGGTCTTGATGAAAGATTTTTACACAGGTATGGATTTGGTGCGTGCTGTATTTAGAGATGATAAACGCTTACAAGATAAAGAACGCATTAATATCATGCAAGAAAATGTTGATCCACTTGATTTTAAAAGTATGGAGTTTAAAGGATAAAAAGCCTTAAAAAAAGGCTTTTTACTAAAACGGTCTTACCACCATCATAATAGCGATGATTATAAATAATATCGTTGGAATTTCATTATAAGCTCTAAAGAATTTTCCACTTTTTTGGCAAGTATCATTTTGAAGTTGTCTATAATAATAATAATTTTGCAAATGATAAATGATCAAAAGTAAAGCACAGGTTAATTTAGCATGCATATATCCACCTACCATTAACACATCTTTATTAGCCATCATCATTAAGCTTCCAGTGATTGCAGCAGCTATCATAGCAGGAGTTTGGATATAAAAATACAATTTTCTTTCTTGAATTTTCACCACTTCCACAAAGCCTTTATTGTCTTTATGCTCTGTGTGATAGACAAAAAGTCTTGGTAAATAAAACATTCCAGCCATCCATGAAACAAAAGCCAAATAATGCACCATTTTAATCCATAAATACCATTCATTCAAAAAATCTAACATTTTTCTCCTTTTTTATTAAAAATTTCTTTTATTAAAATCAAAGCTACGCTAATGTTTATCATCACATCAGCAAAATTAAACACAGCAAATTCAAACCACTTATGCCAAAATACAAAATCCACCACGCCTATATGCACAAAGCGATCAAGTAAATTTGAACAGCCAGCAGATAGCATAATAGCAAAAGCGATCAAATGCGTTTTAAAAAACTCTTTTTGATAAAGTAAATACCCAAACAAAGCCAAAATAAAAACAAGCTGTATGTATTTTAAATACTCTCCCAAAAATGCAAACATTGAAAAGGCCACACCGGTATTATAGGTTAAAACTAAATCAAAAAATTCACCCTTATACTCAAGCCCTTGTAAAAACAAATACTTGCTTGCTTGATCTAATATAAAAATCAAAGCAAAAACAAGCCAAAATTTTAAAGACAAGATTTTAAGCATTCAATGCTTTCATAAAAAAGCTTTCTACAGCTTTCATTTCTTTTTCTAAAAGCTTAATATCTTTTGCTTCAAGCAATAAGCGTATTAAATTTTCTGTACCTGAATACCTAAACAAACTAGCAATTCCTTTTTTTTCTAAATCTTTTTTCAATTCATCTAAACCTGCAAGCTTACTTAAGTCTTTTTTCTCTGAAATTTTAAGATTATGTAAAAGTTGTGGATAAGGCTTAACTTGATTTAAAATTTCACTTGCACTTTTTGCTTCACTAAGCATTAAAGCGCTAAATTGTAAAGCAGCTACCAAACCATCTCCAGTTTTTGCATAGTCACTAAAGATAATATGCCCACTTTGCTCTCCGCCAAAATTTCCACCGCATTCTTTGAGTTTTTCAAGTACATATTTATCGCCTACATTGCAAGTTTCATGTGTGATTTTGTGTTTAGTTAAAAACTCTTTTAAAGCACCATTACTCATTATAGTGCTAACTACGCTTGATTTTAGCTTGCCTTGTTTTTTTAAAAATAAAGCTAAAACACCCAAAAGACTATCTCCATGGGCTACTTCGCCTTTTTCATCCACAACAACCAAACGATCCGCATCCCCATCAAAAGCAAAACCCACATCTGCTCTAAATTTCTTTACTTCTAAAGCTAAATTTAAAGGATGTAAAGCCCCACAATTTTCATTGATATTTAAACCATTTGGCTTATCATTGATCACAATCACATCTGCACCAAGTTCTTTAAAAACCGTAGGTGCTACCTTATAAGAAGCTCCATGAGCCACATCTAATACAACGCGTAAAGATTTTAAAGTCAGTTCTTTAGGAAAAGAATTTTTTATAGAAACAATATATCTTCCTATCACATCATCAATTCTTTTTGCTTGACCAATTTGTGATTTTGTTGTTCTTGCTTCTTCTATGAGTTTATCATTAAAATAAATTTCTTCTATTTTTGCTTCTGCTTGCTCATCAAGTTTATTTCCATGTGCATCAAAAAATTTAATGCCATTATCATAGTAAGGATTATGCGAAGCTGATATCATAATCCCTGCATCACAACGCATATCTTCAGTTAAAAACGCAATAGCAGGTGTTGGCATAGGACCTATTTCTATAACATTATATCCTATAGAAGTAAGTCCTGAAACGATAGCATTTTCTATCATATAACCGCTTCTTCTTGTATCTTTTCCTACTAAGATATTATTTGTAAGGGCTTTGTCTTTAAAATAAATTCCAGCAGCCATAGCCAAACGCATAGCTAAAAATGAATCCAAAAACTCCCCTGCTTTACCGCGTACTCCATCTGTTCCAAAAAGTTTCATTTTTTTTACCTTTGATTTTAAATAGTGCAATTATAAGAAAAAAAGTTAAGTAATGTATAAATGTAAGAATTTTATAAACATTAGTTAGTAATAAAAATATATAATTTTTAAAATTTCACTTAAGGAAAATGAATGAAAAAAATCATCGCAGGGGTTGTAGTAGTAGTTTTACTAGCTATAGGGTTTTTTGCCTCAGCTTCTTACATTAACTCAATCAATGGAAAAATATTTGCTCAAATGAGCCAAGATACAGCATATTATAGTGTTGAAGATGCTAACTACACCAAAGGACTTTTAAATTCCAAAGGAAGTTTTATAGCTACACTGAATGACTTGCCTTATAGTTTTAAAGTGAATGTGGATTTTTCTAATAATTTTTTTGCAAGTAACAATGCTATCGTTTCTATTTTAAATGAAAATGAAGACTTAAAAGGCATTTTCCCAAATGAAGAAATCTTTAAAATCTTAGTTAGTGCAAAAGGTGGAGACATTAACATCAATGCAAAAATAAATGATATTAATTTTACGCGCAATGATACAAATTTAGTTTTAAATAACACATCTTTTAAGATTACAGGTTCTGAGGAATTTGTAAAAAATATGGAACTTAATCTAGGTTATGTTTTGTTAGAACAACTATCTCATGAAGAAAAATTAGAAGCAAAAAATATCAAAATTTCTGAATTTCCTATACAAAAATTAAGTTTTAGTGATATTTTTAGCCCTAGTAGAAATAGTGAGCAAAATATAAGCATTGATAGTGCTAATTTTATAAGTTCCATTGCTTTTGACTTTGATAAATTAAAAATTTTTGCAAAAACAGCTCAAAATGCTCAAAATGATTATGATAGTGTTTTAAAACTAGATTTAGCTAAATTTAACCTTGCAAATGAAAACTTTATGCTAAATAACATTAACTTAGATATGAATTTTAATAATCTTTCTAAAAAAGCTTATGATAGTTTAGTGCAAAACTCAAACACTGATATTTTCTCTATGATGCTTTTAGCAAGTCAGTTTTTAAAAGCAAACCCGCAAATCATCTTAAATAACCTAAGCTTTGAAAAAGAAGGTAAAAAATTTGACGCAAATGGGCAAACTATTTTCACTGAAAATAATATAAAATCACAATTTCACGCAAACACTGAAATTCTTCCTAGTCAATTTTGGCCTGATTTTGCAAATTTTGATACTTATTTTGTAGATAATAATGGCTCTTATGTACTTGATTTTATCTATGATGATTCTAATAAAAGTGATGTTACAACTATCATTAATGGTGAAAGACTTACCATAAATCCACAATGACAAATTTAAGCTTAACTTTTCGTCCTAAAACTTTAGATGAGGTTTTAGGACAAGAAAATTTAGTAGAAATTTTTAAAAAATTCATACAAGTTTCAAAACTCCCTCATAGTGTATTTTTTGGGCCAGCAGGTTGTGGAAAAACCTCTTTTGCAAGGGCTATAGCGTATGAGTATAAACTAGACTTTTATGAGTTTGATGGAGGAAATTTTAAGCTTGAAGAACTTAGAAAAATACTAAGTAATTATGAAAATTCTTTATATAAACCTTTGATATTTATCGATGAGGTACATAGGCTTTCAAAAACTCAACAAGAAATGCTTTTAATCCCTTTGGAAAATCAAAAATGCCTTTTCATAGGTGCAAGCACTGAAAACCCTTATTTTACTTTAACTTCAGGTATAAGAAGTAGAAGCATGCTTTTTGAATTTAAAGGTTTAGAGTATAAAGACTTAGAAAAACTTGCCACAAAGGTACAAGAAAAACTCCAATGTAAAATCGATGATGATGCCAAAGACTTTTTAATCACTTCTAGTGCAAATGATGCAAGAAGCTTTTTAAATTTATGTGAGTTTGCTTTGGCTTTAGATAGCACTCATATCACGCTTGAAACTTTAAAAAAATTAAGAGCAAATGTTTTAAGCGATGGTACTTCAAGTAAAGACACACACTATAAACTAGCTAGTTCTATGATAAAAAGCTTAAGGGGAAGTGATGTAGATGCGAGCTTGTATTATCTTGCAAGGTTGATCGATGGGGGTGAAAGTGCAGATTTCATCGCTAGAAGATTAGTGATATTTGCAAGTGAAGATATCTCAAATGCAAACCCACAAGCACTTAATCTAGCCACAAGCACACTCATAGCAGTAAAAAACATAGGCTATCCTGAAGCTAGAATCATCTTAGCTCAATGTGTGGTATTTTTAGCAAGTTCGCCCAAGTCAAACTCAAGCTATCTTGCTATAAATGAAGCGCTAAATTATGTGCAAAACAACCCCGCATTAAAAATACTCCCTTATCTTGATAATAACAACCCTCAAAGAAAAAACTACCTTTACCCGCATGATTTTGGTGGTTGGGTTAAGCAAAGATATCTAGAAAAAGATTTGAAATTTTATCATAGCAAAGGCATAGGCTTTGAAGCACAGCTAGACTTATGGCTAAATGATATGAAAAAAGTTAAAAAGTGATTTTAAGCACAATGTAAAAATATTTTTATATAATTTTCATTTTTTGGTTCCGTAGCTCAGTTGGTAGAGCACCACCTTGACATGGTGGTGGTCGTTGGTTCAAGTCCAATCGGAGCCACCATTTTTTATTTCTTTCGATTTCTTTAATTTCCAAAAAATGCTTTCAAAATGCTATATATAAACAAACTAAATGATCTTTGATTTCAATTAATTTCTTTTGTGTTATAATTATTTTCAATTAATTAAGGTCATTATTAGGGTTCTTTATAAGGAAAATAATGGCAAACATAGCAAAACAAAGCTTACAAGATAAATATATTAAAAATTTAAAATCTAGTGATAAACGATACAAAAAAGCTGTAGGTAATCCAAAAGAGCTTTATATTTTTGTATATCCTAGTGGTCAATATCGCTAATTGCTGTAATTAATTGTTCTTTATGTGTAGAACCAATCTTATCATAATTATAAATTAAAAATCTAGTATCTACTAAGAGGCCTTGAATTTCTGTGTAGCTTTTGCTGTTTTTCCATTCAATAGTAGCTTTTCCAATATTTTCAAAAATACCATTTATTTTAACTTCAAAATTATTATTTTGTTTGTTATACGGCATCAAAAAAATATTATATATCTTATTATTTTTTGTTTTATATTCTGTATATTCACCATAAGCTACCTGTTTAATTATATCACTACTTTGCGGCAATCCTTTTAATTTTACACCATATTTGTAGTATTTTGCATCTAATATATAGATTTTGCCATCATCAATCATAATAGTATCAGGTTGTAATGAGCTATTATCTTTATTATCTGTATATTTTAATTTCCACTGAGTTTTTGGAAAATATTCATCCTTATCTGTAGCACCAAATGCTCTATCTATCATCTTTTCCCAAATAGTATGAAAAGCCGTTGTTCCAAATTTAAACTCGCTCTCTTTTAAGGATTTATCACTTTGTAAAAGCATATCTCTCATAGAACTAAAAAGTAATCGTTTTTTATCATCAAATGTATTATCTAATTTACTTTGCAAAACATAAAGACATTGATTTTTATTTATTGGTAAGTTGTATTTTGGTGGCATAAATGAATTGTAAGCAAAACCAAATTTGCAAAATGCCTCATAAACACAATATCTATTTATAGCTGTAATTAACCCATTTTTATTGGCTTGATTTTTTTTAGCTTGAAACTGCATATAAATTACAGAATTATTATTTTGGATGTTAGGGCGATTTTTATTAATCGTTCTAGCAAAGTTTATCTTACCTTTTGTAGTGGTTTGATAGATATTTTCTCGCTCGGTATAGTAACCGTGAGAAAGAAAATATTCTATGATATTTTTATACGCAATAAGTGGAAATGATTGCTCGATCTGTTCGTTTTTATTATCTACAAAATAAGATTTTGTATGAGATTTGTTAAATTTTAAAAGTACAGATATTAGTTTTCTAATATCTGTTCTTATATTCTTGTCATCACAATCTAAGTTAATCCCTAGTGGAAAGCAAATTTGAAGCTTATTTTCTTTACTTCTAATACCAACAAAATTATCGTCTAATTCATTGTCCATAAAGCAATGCTCCCTTAAATTAAACATATAACATAGCCTTAACATCATCGATAAAAATATCAAATTGAGATTTTCCATCTTCATTAACAAATCTTTCAATGACTTCTTCTAGTGTGTGGTATTTATTTTTATTAAAAAGTTTATCTTTGTCAAATTTAAAAACATCATCCCAAAGATATTTTAAAACTTTGTGAGCAAATTTTTCTTTACTTTCTAGGTCATCATTTCTTACAAAAAATACACCAAGTCTTTTATCTTCCATGGAGTTAACATCATTATCGCTTTTGGATATGATCGAATTTATAGTTTTACAAAATTTTTGCCAAGTAACATCGGTATTTAAAATTTTCTTATCTATAAAATTTTTATATTCATTGTATTTTTCTTCACTTTCAAACTCTTTTTTATTTTTATCAAAAGAATTTCTAATAAGTTGCATAGAAAATCTACGCTGAAAAGCAGTATCAAGTGTAAAGACATTTTGATCACTTGTATTCATTGTGGCAATTATCCATAAGTTTGATGGAATCTTTATATGTCTTTGTGTATTACCTTTATAAACTATTTTTGCTATATTATCATTATTTATAGCATAATTACTATTTCCATCTTCATCTCTATCAAGTAGTTGAAAAACTTCACCAAATATTGCAGGAGCATTGCCACGATTTATTTCATCAATAACTAAAATATATTTACCACTTGGGTTATTGTATGCTTTTTTTAAAATATTTGTAAAAGGTCCAGGTATAAAATCATAACTTACGATTTCATCTTTTACAATAGGCATTATTTGTCCTACAAAATCACTATATGAATAGTCAGGATGAAAAACTAATTTTTCAAAGATATATTCATTTTGTGGATACTTTATTTTTATAGTATGACTTTTACCACTACCTGGCACACCATACAAGATGATATTTTCTCCACCTTTTTCTCTTAAATTTTCATCAATTTCTACACTGTTGTTATTGCTAGTATTGTTAAGAAAATTTGGCTCTTCATTATCACTATAAGCGAGTAAGTGTAAATTATCCCATCCGTTTCTAGTCTTAAATTGTGGATTATTTACCAAATCTAATAAAACTTGATATCTTGCATCATTTTTTGTAATAATTTCAAGCATATATTTTTTTGATCCAATATATGCAAACAGTAATATATCATTAATACTAAGTTGATAACTAGGCTCAGTTTGGACAATTTCAGCAACTTCTGCATTTATAATCTTTTTAATATCCCCGCCAAGTCGTGGATCTGTTGATGTTAGTATTTTTACCTCACCACTTTCGTTTGATAAAGTACCTTTCATTGATATTATTTCTTGATCTTTTGCACTACCAAAAAAACTATGTAATATATATTGCTTTATACTGATTTGTTTTTCAATACACTGTTTATCTACTTTTCTTAAATAAATTTTCACTTTTTATCCTTTTTATTTAATTCATTTTTTATAAATTTGCCCCATTGTTCAGCTATTGCCTTAGCAAATCCAGGAAAAGTTTTACTTCGCCAAATTTGTCTTTCTTTGGCTGATTTTGTTTTAGTTAATCCATCACTATACCATTTGGCTATACGTTTACCACTTTTAAACTCTATAAATTCACCTGGTTCAACTATATTTGTATATTTAAGCAGTGGTAGATTTTTTAGCCAAAGACAAGTCTTTTTACTTGCACTGTCACCAAAGTGATATGGTTGAACTATTTGGTCTGCTTTACGGTAACGAGTATTCATAATACCTATAGGATTTTCTATAGCAATATATGGGATTTCCACCTTTGTTAAGTCAATGAAAAATTTAACTGCTATTTCTCTATCTTTTGCTCTATTTGGAAATTTTGGATGTGGTCTGCGCTTTGCTATCGGTAAATCTTTATCATCAGGATGATAATACCATTTTGCACCACTAACTGCTAAAAAAGTACAAGGTGGATGTGCTATCATCATATCCCACTTTTTTACATTAATATTTATTCCACTTTGTGTTATGCCACCTTTATTTTTTATAATACTAAAAATATCATGATTAAAATGCCATTCTGGATGATTACCACTGCACTCTAAAAGGTCACAACTATAAGCATTAAAACCAAGTTTACGAAATTCGATACATACCCTTTGACTCTCTTCACAAGCCACTATTATATTAATTTCTCTCATCTAAAACCTTTGCCACTGCTAGTGCTATATGTTTTGCAAAATTCACAGGGACTGCATTACCTATCATTTTAAAACAAGATCCTTGTGAACCTATAAACTCAAAATCATTTGGAAAAGTTTGTAAAATAGCAGCTTCTCTTATCGTAATAGAACGATTTTGTTTTGGACTAGGATGAATAAACATAAAACCATCTTTTTGTAAATGTGATACAAGTGTAGGACTTGGTTTATCCCATTCTAAATTTCGATATTTATTATGTTTTGAGATTTTCCCTGTAATTTTAGTATAAAAATCAAGTTTTTCTTTTGTAGTAGCATTATTCATACTATTTTCTACCCAAAATTTCATAGCTTTTAAATCACGCTGGTTATTAAATCGAGGAAAATTTTGAGTTAAATTAAAATTACTAACTAATTCATGAGATATATTTTTACCATCTATTTTAATTGGTATTTTTAATGGTTTAAATTTAGGAAGATTTTTTAACACATCTTTTAGCATAAGTGGTGGATTTTTTGATTTTAGATTATTGAGTATTGTGTAAAAATCTGTCAGTTTTTGTTTTTTTTCATTATTTTTTTTAACACCAAAAATTATTACACGATTTCTAATTTGTGGTACATCATAATCATTACTATTGTAAATTATATCTTTCATTTGATTTGGATTTTTTATATCATAGCCAATTTTAGCAAAAGCACTATAAATTCTATGTGTTATAAATTTATTACCAGGTTTAGCACTTAACATACCAGGCACATTTTCAAAAACAAAGCACTTTGGCTTATAATAATCTACAATTTTTGCAAAACTCTCAAAAAGATAATTTCTGTAATCATTTTTCATAGAATTTTTATCTTGAGCTCGACCTGCAATAGAATAAGCTTGACAAGGTGGACCTCCAATGATTATATCAATGTTTTTACCATTTAATAAACCATTTAATCCATATTTTGCAATATTTTCATCATTATCATTAATATAATTTTTTAATGATTCTTCACTCCATGAGCCATTTATTAATTCATCAACCTTTTGAATGTCAAATCTAATAACTCTTTTTTTAGCTTCTTTTAAAGTAAAATTAAAACGCTTTACTAAATCATTTCTAAGAGTTTCAACCATAGGCTTTTCCCATTCAATGTGGGCTAATATATCAAATCTATTTGTTTGTTTAAAACCTAATGATAATCCACCAGCACCAGCAAATAAGTCGATACAAGTATATTTTTCATTTTGCTTTTCCACTATTTATGCTCTCTCATATTTAATAATAATTATCATTTTTTATTACAATAACATACTTAATACTAATTTTATAACAAGTGATTTGTTAGTTTCTACAAATACTCTTATATAAACTTTTTAAAATTCTCTTTTTTATAATATTTTTAATTCTCTTATTTTCATATACTTAATGAATTTTATGAATAATTTGTACTAAATTTTATATTTTATAATTTTGTGATTATACATTACAAATTATAAAAAAACATAAATTATGTAAATATTAGTATGTTATATCAATTTTATAACTTATTTGTTTTGTAATTATCAATTAATTGAAAACTATTATAAAAGTTATTTAAATTAATAATTTTAAAGACAAAATAGCCAACACAATGTTTAATATGATCTATGAAAATGCAAAATGATATCTAGGTAGTTTTACCAAACTACCTATTTTTACATATATTTTAACAAATTCGTAAATTCTTGAATTTCTTTTTCTTGATCTAAAATAATTTTTTTCGCTATATCAGTGATAGTTTTGTCTTTAGAGTAAAATAAAATTTGTTTTGAAGCATCTACCGCGCCTTGATGATGTGCTATCATCGCTTCTAGAAAGTCTTTATTGATGTTTTTGCTTTCTTTAACCGAACTCATTAAAATCATCATTTTTTGCATTAACTCTTTTTCTTCTTGAACGAATTTTTTATAAGTTTCTTCATCAATTTGAGTTTTTGTATAAAGATTTTTATCTAGAATTTCTTGAAATTCTTGAATTTCTTTTTCTTGAGCTTTGATGATATTTTGAGCGATTTTTTTCATCTCTTCACTTTTTGTATGTTCTAACAAAATCTTAGATGAGTCAATAGCACCTTGATGATGTGGAATCATATTAGCTAAAAAATCTCTTTCTATATCATTACTTTGTACTAAAGGATTTTTCATCATAGGTTCATGCATACTCATCATGATTTGTGATGAAATACTTCCAGAAGCTCCATGATGAGCATGGTGAGAATTTGCAGCAAATAAAGCACTTGCTAAAACTAAACTTGAAACTATAGTTTTTATTTTCATTTTTTTCCTTAAACTTTTAATTTAAAATCAAAAATATATAAAAATATCACAAACTAAAATTAACAAAAAAATTCAATTTTTTTTTGTTATAATTTATTTAAAAATACACAAGGATGGAAAATGCTTAGAGAACTACTTGAGATAAAAAAAGAAATGGAACCTATAATTCATGATTGTTCAGTAAAAATTCAAGTAGCCGCAAGAGAAGTAATCGTAAGAAAAAGAGAATATGAAATTTATGGGCCTATGATAGATAGAGTATATCTTGATAATGCCATTTATATTAAAATTTTTGGTAGTGGGCGTGATACAAAAAGTACTAAAGTAGATATTAAAAACGGCCTATATATGGTGTATGTAGCTCCTGATAAACCAACCAATCAAGAAATCATGAATAAATTAAAAATCGCATTTGAAAGTATAGATAATAAATTCATTTCAAGAATTTTAGAACTCAATAGAAGAATGAAAGAAGTGATTAATAAAACCCAAGCAACCCTAGCAAAAGCATCTAATATGAATGTTTTAATAGAAACTAACCTAGGCGAAGCAAGTGCTGCACATAAGTTTGTAATCACTATCAAATATTTAAAAGATAATCAAAAATTAGAATTAAAAAATTCAAAATCTGCAGGAAGCTTTAGAGATACTAAAAATCACATTAACCTAGTAGTAGAAAAAAGTACTGATTCAGCTATATGTGAAAAACTTTTACATGATGTTGAAATTTATTTTATAGGAAATGGAAAATAAAATTACTTTTTTACTCTCAAATTTGCTAAATGTGTCAAAGCCACCGCAATAGCATCTGTAATATCAAGTGGCTTAATATCTTTTGAAATTCCAAGCAATCTTTTTACCATGAAAGCTACTTGCTCTTTAGTAGCTTTTGCTTTACCTGTTACGGTTTTTTTCACTTGCAAAGGTGTATATTCTGCAAATTCTCCATGAGTTTGTAAAATTTTTAAACTCAAAGCTCCACGAAATTGAGCTAGTTTTAAAACCGTTTTTGGATTATAAGCAAAAAATATATCTTCTATAGCTACCTCATCAAATTGATGATTTTTAAAGATTAAATCAAGTCCTTCACATAATTCTGTGATTTGATACTGCAAATCATTAGGTTTGATTTTGATAAGCCCTGCTTCTATGAGTTGATTTTTATTATTAATTCTTTCTACAATAGCATATCCACAATACCTAGAACCAGGATCTATCCCTAAAACTTTCAAACTTTTCACCTTTTTATTCACATAGATGTGAAATTTAAATTTTTATGTGAATAATTTTAACCATTTTTTATAAAAAATAAGCTAGAATTTTAAGTTTTACATCATAATTTATAAGAAAAATAATGAATATAAAAGATTTTTTACTTGAATTTAAAACTGAAATTAGCAATAACGAATATAATACTTACATTTCTCACTTACAATTTAGTGAAAAATTAAGTAAAAATAATATCTTAGTATTTATCGCACCAAATCATTTTTTGGCTAAATTTATACAAACAAAATACGCACAAAAATTAGCTTATTTTTATGAAGTAAAAACAGGGATTAATCCTCAAGTTAAAATCATCACAAATGATCAAAAGGTAGAGAAAAAACATTTTTCTACAGATATTTCACAGATTAAATTTCAAAGTACTATTTTAAATCCTTCTTTTACTTTTGAAAGTTTTGTTGTAGGAGATTCTAATCAATTTGCCTATGCAACCTGCAAAGCCATTACCGATAAAAGCAAACTTGGAAAATTATATAACCCTATCTTTATCTATGGCCCTACAGGACTTGGAAAAACTCACTTGCTTCAAGCTGTCGGAAATGTGTGTTTGGATAATGGATATAAGGTTATTTATGCTACAAGTGATAATTTTATCAATGATTTTACCATGCATTTAAATAACAAAACCATGAGTAAATTCCATGAAAAATACAAAAATTGCGATGTTTTACTCATCGATGATGTGCAGTTTTTAGGTAAAACAGACAAAATTCAAGAAGAATTCTTCTTTACTTTTAATGAAATCAAAGAAAAATTTGGACAAATCATCATGACAAGTGATAATCCTCCAAATATGTTAAAAGGTATAACAGAACGCTTAAAAAGCCGTTTTGCAAATGGGATCATTGCAGATATCACTCCACCTCAACTTGATACAAAAATCGCAATTATCAAGAAAAAATGCGAATTTAATGCTATTTATCTCAAACCTGAAGTCATAAGCTACATCGCTACTTCAATGGGAGATAATATCCGAGAAATAGAAGGCATGATTACAAATCTAAATGCCCAAGCAAGGCTTTTTAACCAAGAAATCACTTTAGAAATTGTTAAAAGCTTTATGAAAGATCACATTAAAGAAACAAAAGAAAATATCAGTGTTGAAGATATACTTGCCGATGTTTCAAAAAGCTATAATCTTAAACCTAATGATATAAAATCAAATAAAAAAACACAAAATATCGTTATGGCAAGAAGGGTTGTGATATATTTAGCAAGAGAACTTACAACTATGTCTATGCCTCAACTTGCTAGATTTTTTAATATGAAAGATCATACGGCCATTTCACATAATATTAAAAAAATTCAAGAGCTAATGAGTGAAAATGAAAACTTAAAAGCCATAGTAGAAGAATTAAGAAATAAAATTTTGACAAAAATAAAAAGCACCCTGTGAATAAAAGTGAAAAACAAAAAATTTTATTCTATGAGTAAAATTTCTATAAAAAAAGACTTTTAAAAAGCATTTCACATTTTCACATTGCTTATTATTATGATAAAATAAATTTAAAAAAACAAAGGAAGTAAAAATGAAAATTAGCATTAATAAAAACACTTTAGAATCTGCCATAGTTTTAACTAATTCTTATGTAGATAAAAAAGACTCAAGCAATATCGCTTCTCACTTACTTTTTGAAGTAGTTGAAGATAAACTAATCATAAGAGCAAGTGATTATGAAATAGGTATTAATTATAAAATCAAAAAAATCAAAGTTGAAAGTGCAGGTTTTGCAACTGCTAATGCTAAAAGTATTTTAGATATTATAAAAAGTTTAAATAACGAAGATGTAGTCTTAGAAACCATAGAAAATTTCCTTTTTATTAGACAAAAAGGAACTAAATATAAACTTCCTATGTTTAATTATGAAGATTTCCCAAATTTCCCAAGTACTGAAGGAAAAGATAAATTTGATATTGATTCAAGTGATTTAAGTAGATCTTTGAAAAAAATTCTACCTGCAGTTGATACAAATAATCCAAAGTATTCTTTAAATGGTGCTTTACTTGATATAAAAACTACTCATATTAGTTTCGTAGGGACAGATACTAAACGCTTAGCAGTTTTCACGCTAAATAAAACAAATGAAAAAGAATTTAACCTTTGTATTCCTAAAAAAGCTATTTTAGAAATGCAAAAAATCTTTTTTGAAAAAATTGAAATTTATTATGATGAAAATATATTGATTGCAAAAAATGATAATTTTGAGTTTTTTACAAAACTTATTAATGATAAATTCCCTGATTATGAAAGAGTAATTCCAAAAAATATCACAAAAGAATTCATTTTTAAAACTGAGGAATTTATGGATGCATTGAAAAAAATCAATGTAATCACTGAAAAAATGAAATTAAATTTCCATAAAGATAAACTTGTATTTGAAGGTATTAGTTTAGATAATATGGAAGCAAAAACTGAACTTGAAATGGAACTTAATATAGATGAGGAATTTAATCTTTGCATTAAAAATAAATTTATTACTGACTTTTTAAATTCTATTGAAAGTGAAACATTCAAACTTAGCATAAATGAACCTCATATGGCGTTTTTAGTTTCAAGTGAAGAATTACAAACTGTAATTATGCCAGTTATTTTATAAGGAAAATAAATGCAAGAAAATCAAAATTACGGCGCAGGAAATATTAAAGTTTTAAAAGGCTTAGAAGCTGTTAGAAAACGCCCTGGTATGTACATAGGTGATACCAATATAGGCGGTCTTCATCATATGATTTATGAAGTAGTAGATAATTCTATCGATGAAGCTATGGCAGGTTTTTGTGACACGATTAATGTAGAAATTACCACAGAAGGTTCTTGTATAGTAAGTGATAATGGTAGAGGAATTCCTGTAGGAATTCACCCTACTGAAAATATCCCTACTTTAACTGTAGTTTTAACCGTACTTCATGCAGGTGGAAAATTTGATAAAGATACTTATAAAGTTTCAGGTGGTTTACACGGGGTTGGTGTGAGCGTTGTAAATGCTTTATCAAAAAAATTAGTTGCTACAGTACATAGAGATGGAGAAATTTATCGCCAAGAATTTTCAGAAGGTAAAGTCACAAGCAATTTTGAAACCATAGGTAAAAGTAAAAAAACAGGAACAATCATAGAATTTTGGCCAGATGATCAAATTTTTGAAGTGACTGATTTTGATTATGAAATTTTAGCTAAAAGATTTCGTGAACTTGCATATTTAAATCCAAAAATTACTATAAATTTTAAAGATAACCGCGTAGGAAAAGCAGAAAGTTTTCATTTTGAAGGTGGTATAAGCCAGTTTGTTACAGATTTAAATAAAAAACAAGCTTTAACTAAGGCAATATTTTTCAATGTAGATGAAGAAGATGTAAATGTTGAAGTAGCATTGCTTTATAATGATAGTTATAGTGAAAATTTACTTTCTTTTGTAAATAATATTAAAACTCCAGATGGTGGAACGCACGAAGCAGGTTTTAGAATGGGCTTAACTCGTGTTATTAGTAATTACATTGAAGCAAATGCTAGTGCTAGAGAAAAAGACTCTAAAATCACAGGTGATGATGTAAGAGAAGGTTTGATAGCAGTTGTAAGTGTAAAAGTGCCTGAGCCACAATTTGAAGGACAAACTAAAGGAAAATTAGGTTCAAGTTATGTTAGACCTATAGTTTCTAAGGCTTCTTTTGAGTATTTGACAAAATATTTTGAAGAAAATCCTATCGAAGCAAAAGCTATCATGAATAAAGCTTTAATGGCAGCTCGTGGTAGAGAGGCAGCTAAAAAAGCTAGAGAATTAACCCGTAAAAAAGAAAGTTCAAGTGTAGGAACTTTACCAGGAAAATTAGCTGATTGTCAAAGTAAAGATCCAAGTGAAAGTGAAATTTATTTAGTTGAGGGTGATAGTGCAGGAGGTTCTGCAAAACAAGGTAGAGAAAGAACTTTCCAAGCGATTTTACCTTTAAGAGGTAAAATACTCAATGTTGAAAAAGCAAGACTAGATAAAATTTTAAAAAGTGAACAAATTCAAAATATGATCACAGCCTTTGGTTGTGGGATCGGTGATGAGTTTGATATAGAAAAACTAAGATATCATAAAATCATTATCATGACAGATGCTGATGTAGATGGTTCTCACATACAAACTTTGCTTTTGACATTTTTCTTCCGTTTTATGAATGATCTTGTAACAAATGGACATATTTATTTAGCTCAACCACCTTTATATCGTTATAAAAAAGGACAGAAAAAAGAAATTTATCTAAAAGATGAAAAAGCTTTAAATGATTATTTGATCGAAACAGGTATAGAAAGTTCTACTTATGAGGGCATAGGATTAAATGATTTAAAAGATTTTCTAAAAATCGTTGCAGCTTATAGAAGTGTTTTAAAAGAATTAGAAAAAAGATTTAATGTGATTTCAGTGATTAGATATTTGATAGAAAATCCTGATTTGATAAAAGCTTCTAATGAAGAATTATTTAAAGTCATAAAAGAATTTTTAGAAAAACAAAATCATAATATATTAAATTCATATATCAATGAAAATGAAATTCGTGTTTATGTGCAAACTGAAAATGGTTTAGAAGAGCTTATCATCAATGATGATTTATTTGCTAATCCTTTATATGAAGAGGCAAATTATATTTATCAAAAAATCAAAGATAGAGATTTAAAATTTGATAAAGATATTTTAGAAATTTTAGATGAAGTTGAAAAAAATGCTAAAAAAGGTGCTTATATACAACGCTATAAAGGTCTTGGTGAGATGAATCCTGAACAACTTTGGGAAACAACTATGGATCCAAGTAATCGTCGTTTATTAAAAATCACCATAGAAGATGCTCAAAGAGCAAATGATACTTTTAACCTTTTTATGGGTGATGATGTAGAACCACGCCGTGAGTATATACAAGCTCATGCTAAAGATGTTAAACATTTAGATGTTTGATTTTTAAAATGAAAACTTTTTTACAAAATATTCCAAAAGTAGAATTGCACTTACACATTGAAGGCTCATTAGAGCCTAAAATGATGTTTGAATTAGCTAAAAGAAATAATATTGTTTTAAAATATAAAAGTGAAGATGAGATACAAAAAGCTTATGATTTTTCAAATTTACAAGATTTTTTAGATATATATTATCAAGGTGCAAATGTCTTACAAACTAGGCAAGATTTTTATGATTTAACCTTTGCTTATATGAAAAAATGTAAAGAGCAAAATGTAGTTCATACTGAAATTTTCTTTGATCCTCAAACTCATACTGCTAGAAATATAGCTTTAAAAGATGTTATAGAAGGAATTTGGCAAGCTTTGCAAAAAGCAAAAGAAGAATTTGGAATTTCAAGTTTTTTAATTGCTTGTATTTTAAGGCATTTAAGTGAGGATGAGGGTTTAAAAACTTTAGATGAGCTTTGTTTATATAAAGATAAGATTAAAGCCATAGGACTTGATAGTTCTGAAATCAATAATCCTCCTTTTAAATTTAAAAATTTATTTCAAAAAGCTAAAGAAGAAGGCTTTTTGTTAGTTATGCATGCGGGTGAAGAAGGAAGTAGTGAGTATATCAAACAAGCTTTAGAGCTTGGTGTAAGTAGAATAGATCATGGCGTAAGGTGTGAAGAAGATTTAGAACTTGTAAAACAATTAGTAAAAAGTCAAATTCCACTAACAATGTGCCCTTTATCGAATGTAAAATTAAAAGTTTTTCAAAATATGCAAGAACATAATATTTTAAAACTTTTAAAACAAAATTTCTGTGTTTGTGTAAATTCAGATGATCCAGCGTATTTTGGAGGATATATTTTAGAAAATTTTATAGCCTTAGATGAAGCTTTTAAACTTAGTAAAGATGAGGTTAAAAAACTTTGTATTAATGCCATTAATGCTTCTTTTTTACAAGAAAATGAAAAAGAAAATTTAAGAAAGCTAATTTTTAATTTTCAAGGATGATTTTTTTACTTGGGGGAGAAAGTCACACAGGTAAGACCTTGCTTGCTCAAAAACTTCTTGAAAAATTTTCTTATCCTTATTTGAGTTTAGATCATATAAAAATGGGTTTGATTAAAGGAATGAAAAATTTTCCTTTTAAAGTAGATGAGGATGAAAAAATAGCTGAGTTTTTATTTCCTATTGTAGATGGTATAATTCAAACTTGTATAGAAAATAAACAAAATTTAATCATTGAAGGAATTTATCTTACTCCAAAAAAGCTACAAAAATTTCAAAATCATTCTGATGTTAAAATACTTTATATCATTTTTTCAAAAGAATATATTTTACAAAATTATGAATTAATCTATCAAAATGAAAATGCTATAGAAAAGCGTTTATTTAGTGAAAAAGAAGAAATAAACACTCTTATTTTAGATCATCAAAAACTTAAAACTCAATGTGAAAATTTAAATCTTCCTTTTATAGAAATTCAAAAAGACTATGAAACTGAATTAAAAAATGCAATAGAATTTTTTGCCTAAAAGCAAGTAAATAGTTATATAATATCTAAAAAATTATAAGGATTAAAATGCATTTTACTCAGCAGCAATTGCAACGATTAATGCTTCATTATGCAGGGAAAATCGCTAAAGATAGAAAAGAGCAAAAAATAAAATTAAATTACAATGAAGCTTTAGCTTATATATGTTATGAATTAATGGAACTTGCAAGAAAAAATTTAAGTGTAAGTGAATTGATGAGCATAGGAAAAACTTTACTTACAAGTGAAGATGTGATAGATGGTGTTGCAAGTATGCTTGATGAAATTCAAATAGAACTTCCTTTTGAAGATGGTACAAAATTAGTTACTATACACGAACCTATAGCAAATGATGATAAAATAAAAGCTGGAGAGATATTTTTATCATCAGAATTTATTGTGCTTAATGAAAATAAAACTTCTATAGAAATCAAAGTAAGCAATAAAGGTGATCGTCCTATACAAGTTGGCTCGCATTTTCATTTCTTTGAAGTTAATCGCTTTTTGTCTTTTGATAGAGAAAAAGCTTATGGTAAAAGGTTAAATATCGCTTCAGGAACAAGTGTGAGATTTGAACCAGGTGAAGAAAAAACAGTAAGTTTAATAGAATTTGGTGGTTTAAAAAAGGTTTTAGGTTTTAATAATCTTTGTGATGATTTTATCAATGATGAAAATAAAACTAAAGCTTTATCAAAAGCAAAAGAGAAAGGATTTCTTTGATTAAGATTAGCAAAAAAGACTATGTGAATATGTATGGTCCAACAACTAATGATAGAGTAAGATTAGCAGATACAGATTTAATTTTAAGAGTAGAAAAAGATTATACTTTATATGGTGAAGAAGTTAAATTTGGTGGTGGTAAAAATATCAGAGATGGTATGGCTCAAAGTGTGAGTGAGGGAGACTTTCCGGATTTAGTTTTAACTAATGCTTTGATTGTTGATTATACTGGTATTTATAAAGCAGATATTGGGATAAAAAATGGTTATATAGTAGGTATAGGAAAAGCAGGCAATCCTGATATACAAGATGGAGTTGATCCTAGTTTAGTTATAGGTACAAGTACAGATATTATCGGTGCAGAAGGTTTAATAGTAACTGCAGGTGGTATTGATACTCATATACATTTTATTTCTCCAACTCAAATTGAATGTGCTTTATATAGTGGTGTTACTACTATGATAGGAGGTGGCATAGGACCAAGTGAGGGAACAAATGCTACAACTTGTACAAGTGGGGTTTATCATATACATTCTATGTTAAAAGCTACGCAAAATTACCCTATGAATTTTGGCTTTTTAGGTAAAGGAAATTCAAGTAATAAAAATGCTTTAAAAGAGCAAATTATAGCTGGTGCATGTGGCTTAAAAATTCATGAAGACTGGGGTGCTACTTCTAGTGTGATTGATGCTAGTTTAAATATAGCTGATGAAATGGATATACAAGTAGCCATTCATACAGATACTTTAAATGAAGCAGGTTTTGTAGAAGATACGATTAAAGCTATTAATGGTAGAGTTATCCATACTTTTCACACTGAAGGTGCAGGTGGTGGCCATGCTCCTGATATTATTAAAATGGCAGGTTTTGAAAATGTTTTACCTGCAAGTACTAATCCTACTATGCCTTTTACTAAAAATACCATTGATGAGCATTTAGATATGCTTATGGTTTGCCATCATTTAGATAATAAAATCAAAGAAGATGTTGAATTTGCAGATAGTAGAATTCGTCCTGAAACTATAGCAGCAGAAGATAAACTTCATGATATGGGTGTTTTTAGCATTATGAGTAGTGATTCTCAAGCTATGGGACGCGTAGGTGAGGTGATTTTAAGAACATGGCAAAGTGCTGATAAATGTAAAAAAGAATTTGGTGCTTTGAAAGAAGATAATGATTTAGATGATAATTTCCGTATTAAACGCTACATAGCAAAATACACTATAAATCCTGCTATTGCACATGGGATTGATAGTTATGTTGGTTCTATTGAAGTAGGAAAATTTGCTGATTTAGTGCTTTGGCAACCTAAATTTTTTGGAGTAAAACCAAAGCTTATTTTAAAAGGTGGCTTGATAGTAGGTGCAAAAATAGGCGATGCTAATGCTTCTATCCCAACACCTGAGCCTATTATCTATGAAAAAATGTTTGGTGCAAATTTAAATGAAAATGCCTTACATTTTGTTTCTAAAGTTTCTTTAGAAGCTAATATTCCTGAAAAATTAAGCTTAAAAAGAAAATGTGTTGCAGTAAAAAATTGTAGAAATATCACTAAAAAAGACTTGAAATTTAATGATAAAGTTCAAGATATAGAAGTAAATCCACAAACTTATGAAGTAAAAATAAATGGTGAGCTTATTAGCTCTAAGAGTGTTGATTCTTTAGCTTTAGCTAGAAAATATTTTATGATTTAATGATTTTACTTCAAAATAAAATAACGCATTATGATTTAAACAAAGAATGCGATTTTTTAGAGCTTAGTTGGTTTGATACTTTTAAAAAGATATTAAGAACAACGACTTTAAAAGGACTAGATGTCGCTATAAAAATGCCTGATAATAAAGGTTTAAATCATAATGATTGTTTATATGATGAGGATTTTTTGATTTTAGTAAAAATTAAACCTGAAAAGGTTTTAAAAATTCACATAGAAAATGAATACAACCTTGCTTTAATAAGTTATCAAGTGGGTAATATGCACTTAAATTTATTTTATAAAGATCATAAACTCATTACTTTAGAGCAAAACTCTATCATAAGGTTTTTAGAAAAATTTAATATAAAATACGAAAAATGTGAGGAAATTTTAGAACCAAAATATATGCTTGATATGCCAAGTTTTATCCAAGTTGATCCAAATTTTAAACTTATCAAAGAGTAAAGATGAATAAATTAAATTTTTTACTTTTACAAATTAGTGATTCTTCTTTTCCTATAGGAGCTTTTTCACATTCTTTTGGTTTAGAATCTTATGTGAATTTTGCTTATATAAAAAATATAGAAGATGCTAAAAAAGTTTTAAAAACTCAGCTTTATTCTAATATTTTGTATTTTGAGCTTTTAGCTTTGAAAATAGCTTATGAAAATGCAAATGATGTAAAAAAATTACTAGTCTTTCAAAGAAAATTTTTATCAAGTATAGTTGCAAAAGAACAAAGTCAAGCTTATGTTTTTTTAGCTAAACGCTTTGTAAAAAATGTAAGTCTTTATGGATTATCAAATCCTTTATTAAATCAATACATTAAAGAAAATCAAACTCCTATTTATCCTTTTGTGTATGCTTTATTTTGCAAAGATAATGAACTTGATTTTATGTATGAAAGTTTTTTGTTTGCTTTAATGAGTAATTTTGTTAATATTCTTGTAAAAATCGTGCCTTTATCACAAAATGAAGGGCAGATTTTACTTTTTCAATTACAGCAAGATTTTCAAAAGGTTCTTTCTAAATTACAAAATTTAACTTTAAAAGATTGGTGTGAAAATCACAATATCTTAAATGATTATTTGGGTATAAAACACCAAAATTTAGCATTTAAAATTTATATTTCTTAAAAGGGTTCTAATGGTTAAAATAGGCATAGGTGGTCCTGTGGGTAGTGGTAAAACAGCTTTAGTATTAAATTTATGTCAAGCTTTAAAAGATGAGCTTTCTTTGGCTGTGATTACAAATGATATTTATACAAATGAAGATGCAAATTTTTTAATCAAACAAGGCGTTCTTGAAAAAGAAAGAATCATAGGAGTGCAAACTGGAGGTTGTCCTCATACAGCCATTAGAGAAGATGCTTCTTGTAATCTTGAAGCCGTTGAACTTTTACAAGAGCGTTTTAGTGATTTAGATCTTATTTTTATAGAAAGCGGTGGAGATAATTTATCAATGACTTTTTCACCTGAACTTGTGGATTTTTTTATCTTTGTTATAGATGTTGCTCAAGGAGAAAAAATTCCACGCAAAGGTGGTCCTGCTATTTGTAGGTCTGATTTAATGATTATCAACAAAATAGACTTAGCTCCTTATGTGAATGCTTCTTTAAAAATCATGCAAGAAGATACTTTAAAAATGCGTGGAGATAGACCTTTTATTATGAGTAATCTTCAAACTAAAGATGGCTTAGAAGAAATCATTACTTGGATTAAAAAATACACACTTTTAAAGGATTGATTTGTTTGCTCAAAAGAGTGTTTTTAAACTTACATTAGATACTATCAATGAAAAAACTATCATAAAAAATTCTTTTTTTACTCCTCCTTTTAAGCTTATGAGGAATTTTTATGATAAAAAATTAACTAGTATATATGTTCTAAATTCTAGTGCTGGAATTTTTAAAGAGGATCATTTAAGTTTTGAAATCATATGTAAGGAAAATACAAACACAGCTATACTTACACAAAGTTATGAAAAGGTATATGATACTAAAGATTCTTTTGCGAGTAAAAATATTGATTTTACTCTTGAAGAAAATGCAAGCTTTTTTTATATGCCAAAACCACTTTTGCTTCAAGAGAATGCAAATTTTATACAAAATACAAAGATTAATCTAGCTTCTTTTTCAAGATTAGTTTATGTTGATTTTGTCATTTTTGGTAGAGTGGCTATGGATGAAAAATTTGCTTTTAAAAATTATGAGAGTTTAACTCAAATTTATAGAAATGATATTTTAATTTTAAATGATAAAATTAAAATCAATCCTTCTTATATGAAAGAAAATGATTTAAATTTTTTTGCAAATCATACGCATTATTTGAGTATTTATCTTTTTGGATATGATGAGTTTTATGAAGAATTAAAAGCTTCATTTGACGATATAAATCAACTTTTTTATGAGGGTTTGTGCATAAAAATTCTTAGCAATGAAAGTGAAAAATTACTTTTACTTCAAGATAAGCTTTTTAAATTTTGTCAAAATAAAATATAAAATATTGTGGTATTATAAAGTTTTAAAAACAAACTAAGGATTATAAATGCGATATGGTGAAAAAGAAATCAAAGAATTTAGTGTAGAAAATATGGAAGTTTGGCCAAATGATGCTAAAAATGATTATGTGATTAAAATCACTTTGCCTGAATTTATGTGTTGTTGTCCGCGTAGTGGGTATCCTGATTTTGCTACAATTTACTTAGAATACATTCCAAATAAATTAGTAGTAGAACTTAAAGCAATTAAACTTTATATCAATACCTTTATGTATAGAAATGTTTCACATGAAGCAAGCATTAATGAAATTTATAATACTTTAAAAGAAAAACTTGATCCAAAATGGATAAAAGTAGTAGGCGATTTTAATCCTCGTGGTAATGTGCATACTGTGATTGAATGTAGATCTGACTTAGTAGTGCCACAAAATTAAATTTTTATTAAAAATAAAAGGATATATTAAGTCTTATTTTAAAGGAGGAAAATATGAAATTAAAATTATTTAGTTTAGTAGCAAGTGTTGCTTTGGTTTCAAATTTAGCTTTAGCTGATGAAAATTCAGGTTTGCTTTTAGGTATTGATGCGGGATGGTTTCATACTAAGGTAAAATCTGATCTTGATCATAGTAAAACAAAAAATATTAAATATAACGGTGATTTAGAAGGTGATGTTCCTGTTTTTGGTTTAAGAGTTGGTTATCGTTTTAATGAAAACCATAGAATTTATGGTGCTTATAATTATTCAAGTGAATTTAGTGATGTAATCAATACCACAAGATTAAAAATTGATGGAGAATTTACTACACATAAGTTTTTGCTTGGTTATGATTTTACTCCAAAAATCTTTGAAAAAACAAGAGCGGTTTTAGGTGTATATGGTGGTTATGCAAGAACGGATATTACTTTAAAAACAAGCTTTTTATCATTATCTCAAGACTTTGATGGTTATACTTATGGGGCAAAAATAGGTGCTTTATATGAGTTAAATCAAGCAAATGAAATTGAGTTTGGTTTTAAAGCCGAGCAAACTCATTATAATACAAGAAATTTTTATCAAAATATGGTAGGTTCAAATTTTTACGATCCTAAACAAACAAATTATGGTTTATATCTAGGATATACTTATAAATTCTAAGGAGAATATATGCCAAAAGATGCAAATGGAACTGAGCTTAATGCAGGTGATAGTGTAAGTGTTGTGAAAGATTTGAAAGTAAAAGGTGCAAGCACTACTTTAAAGCGTGGTACGACTATAAAAAACATTAAACTTACAAACAAAGACACCGAAATTGAAGCTAAGGTAGATAAATTTGGTGTGATTGTTTTAAAAACTGAATTTCTTAAAAAAATATAAGTAAAAATTCCCAATTAACTTTGGGAATTTTCTTCTTGATAAACACAATGTTTAAAAATAAATTGATGTTCCTCAGGCAAGTTTTCAAATAAAGCATTTGCGAGTTGTCTTATCTCCCAAAGGGCTGATTTTGAGCTTCTTAGAGTGATAAAATTTTGCAAACTTCTTGCATTAATCGTTAAAGTTAATTCTGTTTTATAGCTTTCTGGTAAGCAGTATTTTGCTATGTCTAAACTAATGCTATTTTGCAAAATCAAACGCAGATTTTCTAAAGCTTTGATACTTGCATTATCTACCACTTCATTTCCGGTTAATACCAAGTATCTTTTAGCATTTTCAAAGTCATTTTCTTTAAATTCACTTTCATTTCTTAGTTCTTTTAAAGTATATCTTGTGCTTTTTACGCTAGGACTAGTGTGGCGGTGTCTTGCAACTTCTTGTAAGCATGCTCTTGAAATACCTTGTATATAAAAAGTATAGTTTAAATGCTCTAAGGTTGAAGCATGTTTGAATTTATTTCCCACACGATCGATTAATTCTTTGTCTTTCTCACCACCACAATCGCCTTTGTCAAAACTTTGCCAACATGTTCTTGTTGCATGAGAGCATACAGAAAGTGGAGTATGATTTAATAATGTGATTTTCATCGAAAATTTCCTTCAAAAATAATTGAATTTTACACAAATGTTTATAAAAATAAAATTTTTTATTCGTTATAATTTCAAAAAAAAGAAATTAAGGTTATTTTATGAAATTAAAACAAACTAAGTATATTTTTGTAACCGGTGGTGTTTTAAGCTCATTAGGAAAAGGTATAGCAGCAGCTTCTATAGCTACGATTTTAAAAAATTCAGGTTTAAAAGTAAGTATTTTAAAAGCAGATCCTTATATCAATGTTGATCCTGGTACGATGAGTCCTTTAGAGCATGGGGAAGTGTTTGTTACAGATGATGGAGCTGAGACAGATTTAGACTTAGGACATTATGAGAGATTTTTAAATGAGAGCTTATCTCAGGATAATAACTTCACAACAGGAAGAGTTTATCAAAGTGTTATAGAAAAAGAAAGAAGAGGAGATTACTTAGGAAAAACTATACAAGTAATCCCTCATATAGTTGATGAGATAAAAGATCGCATTAAAAAGGCCGGAGTTGATAAAAATATTTTAATCGTTGAAATAGGTGGCACAGTAGGAGATATAGAAGGTTTGCCGTTTTTAGAAGCTATTAGAGCTTTAAAGCTTGAAGTGGGTAAATATAATGCTATTAATATTCACTTGACTTTAGTGCCATTTATCAAAGCAGCAGGAGAACTTAAAACAAAACCAACTCAACATAGCGTGGGAGAATTACGCCGTATAGGTATAAGTCCTGACATGATCATTTGTAGAAGTGAAAAATCTTTAGATAGAGAGTTAAAAGACAAAATAGCAATTTCATGTGGGGTTGAAAAAAACTGTGTTATAGAAAGTGTGGACGCAGCTAGTATTTATCAAATTCCACTAAATTTCTTAAAACAAGATATTTTAAACTCTATTGCAAGTTTGTTGGATCTTCAAAATTTAAAGCCAAATATGAATGAATGGGATTCTTTAGTAAAAAGAGTCATCGCTCCAAGTAATGAACTTAGCATTGCTTTTGTAGGAAAATATGTAGATTTAAAAGAAAGCTATAAAAGTTTAACAGAAGCCATTATCCATGCAGGTGCAGCACTTGATGCGAGAGTAAATTTAAAATGGATCGATAGTGAAAAATTAGAAAATGCAAATGTCGAAGAAAGTTTTAAAGATGTAAGTGGGATTTTAGTAGCAGGTGGTTTTGGTTACCGTGGGGTAGAAGGAAAAATCAAAGCCATACAATATGCAAGAGAAAATAAAATTCCATTTTTAGGAATTTGTTTGGGTATGCAGCTTTCTTTAGTGGAATTTGCACGCAATGTTTTAAAACTTGAAGATGCAAATTCTCATGAGTTTAATCCAAATTGTAAAAATCCTATCATCTTTTTGATTGATGAATTTATTGACGCAAGTGGAGAAAAGCAAATTAGAACAAGTAAAACTCCACTTGGTGGAACTATGCGTCTTGGGGCTTATGAGTGTCATATCAAGCCAAATACACTTTTAAGTAAGGTTTATGATAATCAAAAAAGCGTAAAAGAACGCCACCGCCACCGCTATGAAGCAAATCCAAAATACAAAGAAATGTTTGAGAAAAATGGGCTTATTATAAGTGGGGAAAATGAAGGTTTAGTTGAGGCTGTGGAGCTTAAAGAACATCCATTTTTCTTAGCAGTGCAGTTTCACCCTGAATTTACTTCACGCTTAGTTAGGGTTAATCCGGCTATTTTTTCTTTTATCAAGGCATCTTTAACAAATCATGCTAAATAAAGCCAAAATAAAAGAAATTTTACACCAGCGTTTTATCAACGATACGCATGTAAAGCTTTGTGATTTACCTATGCCATCTTGTTTAAAAGATGTCTATAAGGGTGCTTTGCGTATTAAAGAAGCGATTGAAAAAAATCAAAAGCTTGCTATTGTTGGGGATTATGATGTAGATGGGGTGATTTCTTGTGTGATTTTATCTGAATTTTTTGATGATATTGGATATGACTATGTAGTAAAAATTCCAAATCGTTTTAAAGATGGATATGGTCTAAATGAAGAAATTATCAATGAACTTGATGGGGTAGATTTAATCATCACTGTAGATAATGGTATAGCAGCATTTGATGCAGCAGAGCTTTGTTTGCAAAAAGGAATTGATTTAATCATTACCGATCATCATATGCCTCCAGCTACTTTACCAAAAGCTTATGCGATTATTAATCCTAAACAACAAGATTGTGATTTTCCTGATATTGAAATTTGTGGGGCTCAAGTAGCTTGGTATTTGGTTGCTGCTATAAAAGAAGTATGTAAGATTAATTATAATATGTGTAAATTTATAGAGCTTTTATCAATTGCAATTATTGCAGATATGATGGAGCTTAGAGATTTAAACAGAGCCTTAGTTAGAAAAGGTATAGAGTGTATTAATGATTCAAAACGAGTAGCATTTAAAGCGATTAAGCAGTATTTTGGTAAGGATAAATTTGAACTTGATAATATTAGCTTTTTAATCGCACCTTTGATTAATAGTGCAGGTAGAATGGATGATGCGATTATTTCTTATAAATTTTTGCATTCTAAAAATATTGATGAAGTTATGGGGTATTTAGAGCAAATCATTGCTTATAATAATAGCCGTAAAGATGAAGAACGTGAGCTTTTTAAGCAGTGTTTAGAACAAGTTGATGAAAATGATCCTGTGATTATTGTCAATGGTCAAAACTGGCATGAGGGTGTTTTGGGTATAGTTGCAAGTCGTTTAGCAAAGCATTTTAATAAACCTGCCTTTGTTTTTTCAGAATGTGAGCAAAAGGCTAAAGCTAGCGTTAGAAGTGTAGGTAGGATAGATATTTTAAATATTATAGAGCAAGTTAAAGACTTTGTTTTAAGCTATGGTGGGCATAAAGGTGCAGCTGGAGTTTTAGTTGAGCTTGAAAAATTTGGTGTTTTTAAAAGTAAGCTTTATGAAATTTGTCAAAATATCCCTAAAGATGATTTTTATAATGCTGATGAGGTTTTGGGTAGTATTGACCCAAATGAAGTTGATTTTGAACTTTTAGAGATATTAGAATTTTTTGAACCTTTTGGACATAAAAACCCAAGACCTTATTTTAAATTTGATAAGCTTTTTGTGAAAAATAAAAGAAGACTTGGTAAAGATGAAAATCATATAAAACTTATTCTAACACAAGGAAATAAGACTTTAGAAGCTTTATTTTTTAACTTTGACTATGAACCAGAAATTGGGGAAAATATCAATTTTATAGCTAGTGTTTCCAAAAATAATTTTAGAGGTTTAATTACCCCTCAACTTACCATCAAAGAAATTCTTAGATAATTTATTAACTTATTCACATATTTTTTATTTATAAATTTGCTATAGCATAAGTAATATAAAGGAGTAAAATGTTAAAAAGGATTTTATTATTAGTAGTATTTTTTAATTTTACTTTTGCCTTTGATACAAAAATTTTTATAGGTGATACTTATATACCTGAAAATTTTTATAAGTATGACAAAGACTTTAAAGCTGCAGCTAGAAAATACAACATACCTATGGCTTTACTTAAAGCTATAGCTTTAACAGAAAATGCTGCATATAAGCATAATATCATCGGTAAAAATAAAAATCAAACAAGAGATTATGGTTTAATGCAAATTAATAGTATTCACTTAAAACGCTATAAAATTGCTGAAAAAGAGATTGTAAAATCTAGTGTAAATATCGACACAGCAGCAAGATTGCTTCATGAGATTATACAAAAGCATGGTTTTAGTTGGAATGCCATTGGAAGATACCATTCAGCAAATGATAAATATAAAAATATTTGGCTTGATAAAGTAATGAAAAATTTAGTTGCTATAGTCTTAAAAGATAGCAAAGATCTTTTTGTAATGGAAAAATTTAGAGCTTTTAAACTCGCTTCTCTTTTGATGAATGTAGATAAAGAACAATACAGAGTTTTGCTAGCAAGTAATAATTAAAACAAGAAATTATAAATTTTCTTGTTTTAAAGCTTCTGCTTGATAATAAGCGATTAATGGCTCGATGATTTCATCAAAAAGCCCGCCTTCTAAAATCGCATCAAGTCTATATAAAGTAAGATTTATTCTATGATCACTAATTCTATTTTGAGGGAAATTATAAGTGCGTATGCGCTCGCTTCTATCGCCACTTCCAACTTGTGATTTTCTTGCCTGGCTTTCTTTAGCTAAGCGTTCTTGTTCTTGCATTTCAAAAAGTCTTGCTTTTAAGACTTTCATGGCGCTTTCTTTGTTTTTATGTTGGCTTTTACCGTCTTGATTTACTACAACTATACCTGTTGGAATATGAGTAATTCTTACAGCACTATCTGTAGTATTTACGCTTTGTCCACCATGACCGCTACTACGCATTACATCGATTTTTAAGTCATTTGGATTGATTTGAATTTCAACATCATCAACTTCAGGCATAATAGCCACTGTAATAGCTGAAGTATGAACTCTACCTTGAGATTCTGTTTCAGGTACTCTTTGAACCCTATGCGTACCACCTTCGTATTTTAGCCTTGAATAAGCTCCATTTCCTTTGATAAGAATGATAATTTCTTTAAATCCCCCTACGCTACCTTCACTTGAACTTACGATTTCGTATTTGTAATCACGATTTTCTGCATAGCGTATGTAAGCTTTTACTAAGTCCCCAACAAATAAAGAAGCTTCATCACCACCCGTTCCTGCACGAATTTCTAAAAATATATTTTTATCATCGTTTGGATCTTTAGGCAATAAAAGAATTTTTAATTCTTCTTCAAGCTGTGGCTTTAAAACTTCGAGATTTTTAAGTTCTTCTTTTGCAAGCTCCCCTAATTCAGGATCAGATAAAAGAAGTTTATTCTCTTCTATATCATCTAAGGTTTTGAGATATTCTTTTGCTTTTTCTACTATAGGTTCTAAATTTTTTTGCTCTTTAGATAGAGCTGTCATTTTAGAAATATCATTAGAGATATTAACATCGCTAAGAAGAGTATTTAGCTCATCAAAGCGTGCTAAAAAAGGTTTGAGTTTATCAGCTAACATTAAATTATGCTAATTTATTTACCAATAGTGCTAATCTGCTAACACGGCGTGAAGCAGTTTGTTTTTTCAAAAATCCACGACTTACCATAGCGTGAATGCTTTTATTAGCTACTTTTAATGCATTTTGTGCAGCTTCTTTATCATTATTTGCTGCTGCTTCGCGAACCGCTTTTGTAATGTTTTTTAATCTTGTTCTATAAAATCTATTTCTTTCAGTTCTTTTGATAGTTTGTCTTGCTCTTTTTTCAGCAGATTTATGGTTTGCCATAATTTTCCTTTTTTATATAAATTAAATTGCTAATTATACAAAATTAAAATTAAATTTTAATTAATTTAAGTATTTTTAAAGTATTAATTTAATACCTAATATCATTTGTTTTTAAAAAATCACGTAGTTTTTCATACTCGCCATTTTCTAAATAACGATATTTTCCTGCTTTTAACATACCAAGATCTAATGCTCCAAAAGCTACTCTTTTAAGATCCATCACTTCTAAGTCAAAATGCCCAAAAAAGCGTCTTAGCTCTCTATTTTTACCTTCATTAATGATTACTTTTAGCTTCGTATAGCCTCCGCTTGAGCCAAAAATTTCAAAGCCTAAAAATGGAGCAAAACTCATTGAGGTTATTTTAGTTTTAGCGTGAGCCCCTTTTTTTTCATTTTGAATTTCTAAGCCATTTTGCATAGCTTCGATAACATTTTTATCTATATTACCTTTTACTTTTAAGTAATATTCTCTTTCTAAATCACTATGCATAAGCGCATCTGCTATCACAGGTGAATCAGTTAATAAAAGTAATCCCTCGCTTGCAAAGTCAAGCCTTCCTACGCTAAGCCAAGTGCTAAATTGTTTCGGCAGGGTATGATAGATGGTTTTTCTACCTCTATCATCTTTTTTACTAACTATTTCGCCTTTTTGTTTATGATAAATGATGACTGAAAATTGTGTTTTTTTATGGAGTTTTTTACCATTGATAAAAACTTTATCTTCAGCATTTACACTATCACTTAGCAAGGCTGTTTTTTTATTGATTTTTACTAAGCCTTGCTTGATTAGCTCATCAGCCTCGCGGCGAGAATATTTGCTATTGTGTGAGATGAATTTATTAATTCTCATAATTTTACCTTTTTCTTTTTATCATTCATTATGTAAAATTTTGTTATTTATAAGCATTTCTTTAAGTTCAAAAGGATAGCCTTTTATTTTTTTATCCCAACTTTGTAAGTAGATGTCTAAAATATATTTTATTGATTCTAGCTCACTTCTATTTGAAAAATTTCTATTTTTAGACCAATCGCATTGAAAGGGTAGATTATTTCCATTTGGTACTAAATATTGAATTCTTTTTAAAGAAGTATAAAAACAGTCTTTAGTATTATTTTTATTAATTACCAAAAAATAATAATCATAACCAATCTTAAGCTCTTTAGCTAGCATTTTATGAAATGCATCCCATGAAATAGGCATATTTTTTATGCCACTTAATGCATAACCCATTCCTAATTTTGATGAGCAGTTATCTGCAGCATTATTATCTAAATCTGAAATTTTAATATTGATATAGATTTCCTCTTTGTCTATGATACTAAAATCATACCAAGATCTTATATATGGTTTTTTTATATTTTTAAAGTTTTGATTTAATGTTTTTAGAATCTCATCTTCATTTGTTGCAGAATTAATTCTACCATCTTCGTTCTTGTTATCTAATACAATAGGATTGTTTTGTAAAAAATTAACAATATTCTCTAAATATTCTATCATCAATTAAAGCCTCCTTCAAAGATTTTTGACCAAAAATATATCTTCCACCTGTTACAAAACCCATTTCTTCCCAATTTATAGAGTTAAGTTTTTTTGTAATCTCATTTAAATCTAGAGAAAATTTTGGAAAAAGAGCTAAAACAGAACCATCCCATTTGTTACATTTATTTATAAAGAAAGGATTTTTATTTCTAGTTTTACAATTTACATAAATTCTAGGTTCATTTTCTCTAAAATTTATGGTTCTACCCCAAGTCCACCAATTATTTTCATTAAATTTTTTTATACCTCGTTTCATTAAATCATCTTTATAAATTTCTAGAGCTTTATCATATTTTTGATAAATCATTTTTTTTAATTCCCCTGTTTTTGCAGTTTTAGAACAAACAAATTCATCTCCTAATTTATGTAAAAATAATTCATCTTTACCACTTACAGCTCCTACCTTGATATCAAAAAAATCACCTAAAGGTTTTGTGTTTAAAATACTGCTAAAAGATATAATTCCGTTGTTAATTAATAGATACTTTTCTCCATCAAATGTTTGTGTTTTATATATAAAATTACCTTTTTCGTATCTAAAAATACATACATTGGGACAAGCTTCTTTAAATAATGAAGCATCTCCATAGTCAAAAAAATGTGTGATAGTTCCATTTTCTAAAAGAAGTTTATTGATGCTTCTAGCAGAAGTTAATTTTATAAAATCTCTTGGAACAATGAATATTAATTCTCCGCCTTCTTTTAGGTGATAAAAGCATTTTTCTATAAAATAAAGATATAGGTTTGCTTCGCATTTTATATTTGTTTTGTGTTTTATATTTAAAAATTTATTATCTACATAGGGTGGATTCCCAATTATAGTATCAAATTTTTCGTTAATTGAATAATCGAAAAAATCCATATTTAAAACTTTTGAATTTTCGACTAAATTTGGATCTATTTCTATAAATATTGAATTATCGTTTAAACATTCTTTAAAAGCTAAATTACCACAACTTGGTTCTAATAATCTACCTTTATTTTGTATAAGTGAAATACATTTATTTACAAGTATTTGTGGTGAAAAAAATTGTCCTAAATATCTATTTAAACCAGAATTTGTAATATTGTTTTTAATCATATAATTTAACTCAAAATAAGTAAAAGCTATATAAAATAGCTTTTACTTGTTGTTTTACATCACAAAAATAGTTGGTACTATAGTCGGATATTTTTTGATTTTTCTAAAAATATGCTTTCTTAGTACTTGTCTAATTTGAGCTTCTAAAACTTTTGGATTATCTAAAATTTCATCTTTTACATTTGGGAAAAATTGACTTAAAACATCACTCATTTCTTTTGAGAATGCTCCATCTTGTTTATCAGCTACCAAGCCATAACTAAATACTCTTGGTTTATTAATCAGTGTTTTACTTGCTTTATCAAGCTGAGCAATGATGACAACTATGCCACTATCTGCTAGTTTTTGTCTATCAATTACTACATCATCTGCGATTTGTTTGTTGATTTGATTATCTACAAAGACTTTTCCTGTTTTAACTGTTTTTACACGTTTGATGTATTTTTGGCAAAGCTCTACTTGATCCCCATCACTCATTAAGTAGATATTTCTTTCGGGTATGCCACATTTTAGAGCAGTTTCTTTGTGTTTATTGATATGATTATACTCTCCATGCACTGGTAAGAAAAATTTAGGTTTTACCAAAGTTAGCATGAGTTTTTGCTCTTCTATACTAGCATGTCCGCTTACATGGATTTCGCTAAATTCTTGGTAAGCTACTTTAGCTCCTGCTTTTAAAAGAAAATCAAGCACAGCAGAAACATTTGCTTCATTACCTGGTATTGCTTTAGCTGAAATGATAACTTGATCGCTAGGTTTGATTTTGATAAATTTATGCTCATCAGTTGCCATTCTATATAAAGCACTCATAGTCTCGCCTTGACTTCCTGTGGTAACAATTAGCACTTCATTATCTTTATATTTGCTTACTTCATCAGCGTCAATGAAAATTTTTCTATCAAGTTTGATATAGCCAAGTTCCATAGTGGTATAGAGATTTCTTTCCATAGAACGCCCTATAACACATACTTTTCTGCCGTATTTTAAACCATAGCTAATAGCTTGATATACACGGTGGATATTAGAACTAAAGGTGCTCATGATTACCCTGCCTTTAGTTTTGGCAAAAATTTGATCAAAAGTAGGTCCTACGGAGCTTTCACTTTTTGTATAACCTTCTTTATATGAGTTTGTACTATCACTTAAAAGACAAAGCACACCTTCTTCGCCATATTGAGCTAAACGACTTAAATCCGTTGGATAACCATCAATTGGTGTTTGATCTATTTTAAAATCGCCAGTGTGTATGATGGTTCCTGCTTTAGTTTTAATAGCTAAAGCACAAGCATCGATGATAGAGTGGGTTATGTGAATCCATTCTAAATTAAATTCACCTATTTCATAAATTTGTCTTTTTGTTATAGGTCTAAACCATTTACGCTCAGCCTTTAAACCATGTTCTTCAAATTTATTTGAAATCATACCTAGTGCTAAAGGTGTTGCGTAGATAGGAAATTGAAATTCTTTGAAAAAATACGGTACAGCACCGATATGATCTTCATGAGCATGAGTGATGATGATAGCACGAATTTTATTTTTAATCTTTCTTACATAGTCAAAATCAGGTATGATAATATCTACTCCATGCATGGTTCCATCTGGAAAACTCATACCTATATCAACGATAATTGCATCGTTGTTGGTTTCAAAAACAGTGATATTCCCACCGATTTCCCCAAGCCCACCCAAAGGTGTAATACGAATTTTATGTTCGCTTGAGTTGTTGTGTTTTAAAGGGTGAAGTCTTAGCTCGTGCATGATTTTATTAGCTTCTATGCTTTTAGCAAGTTCTATTTGCCATTCTTCATTGCCACTTAATTTAGAAGGTAAATTTCTATTTTTTTTCTTTTTCTTTTTTTCTTCGCTAGCTTCAGTTTGAGTATTTTCTACTTTTGCTTCATTTTTAATTTCACTATTTTGCTCTTGATTTTGTGAATCTTTTTTTCTTTTATTTCTGAATTTATTAAATCTTTTAGTTTTATTTTGCTCTTGAGTTTTGTTTTCTTCGCTCATAGTCATCCTTTAAATAGTCATAAATTTTAAGGTATGAATCAACGCTAATTTCATGAGCTCTTGAGGTAGAAGAGATATCTAGTGCTTCAAATGCTTTTAAAATTTTTTCTTTTTTATTTTTAAAATTAGATAAGAGTTGTTTTCTAGGATTTTGAAAACAAGCTCTAAGAAATTCTTTAAAAGCTTCTATATTTTCACATTTTTGCTGATAATGAGTAGTTTTTATTAACTTCATTACAGCTGAAGTAACTTTTGGTGGAGGATTAAAACTTTGTGGTTGTATATCAAAAAGCATTTGTCTTTGGCATATCAATGCACAAAGCACCCCTAAAGCCGAAAAATTACTTTCTTTTTCATTTGCACAAAATTTCTGTGCTACTTCTTTTTGCACCATTACTATAAGCCCAAGACAATTTTGATCTTCTAGGGCTTTTAAAATCAAATTTGTAGCAATATAATATGGTAAATTTGCTACCAAAAAGTACTCTTTATCGCTTAAACTTCCTTGATCAAAAGCATCGCTTGCATTTTGATGGATAAGCTCAAAATTTCCACCTTCAATCTCATTTTGAAATTTTTTATTTAAAATAGGAATCAAATCTTTATCAATCTCATAAGCTCTAATATGAGCTTGTGGGATTTTCAAAAGTTCTTGCGTTAAATCACCTAAGCCAGGCCCAATCTCAACTATATTTTTAGTATCTTTGGGTATGGCTTGGATGATTTTATCTACCACGCTTTTATCACATAAAAAATTTTGCCCAAAATGTTTTTTTGCTTTTATCATAAATTTATTCTATCTAAAAAATATTAATTATAGCATTATTTTAAGCGCTAATTAGATAAAATTTGAATTATTTTTTATAAAGGTTAATTTTTGAAAAATCTTATAGTATGTGCAGGAGGAAATGAGGATTTTAAATTTGCACAAAGTATAGGCATAGGCTTGATTAATTCTGCTTTTTCTTTAGGTAAAATTTTAAGTCAAGTAAAAGTAGATAGAGTGATTTTTATAGGTACATGTGGAATTTACCAAGAAGGAAAAATTTTAGATATTTATGAAAGTTCTAACGCAGCGAATTTAGAATACGCAGATTTGTTTGATAGTTTTTATACGCCTATAGCAAATGAGATTAGATTAAATGTTTCACATGAAACTATGATTAATTCTTCAAATTATATTTGTAAAGATGAAAATATCGCCCAAGAATTTTTTAAAAAAGGCGTACATATAGAAAATATGGAAGCATATGCAGTGCTTTCTTGTGCAAAAATGCAAGGGATAGAAGGAATTTGTTATTTATGTGCGACAAATTTTTGTAATGAATTTGCACATGAGGATTTTTTAAAAAACCATCAAAAGGCAAAAGAATTATTAAAAGATTTTTTGTTAGATAAAAAACTTATATAGGAAAAAAATTGAGTGAATTAAAAAATATATTAGATTTTACTAAAGAAGAATTAGAAAATTTAGTCCAGCCAAAATTTAGAGCAAAGCAAATTTTTGAATGGGTATATAAAAAATATGCAGACGATTTTTTACAAATGTCATCTTTGCCAAAAGATTTTAGAGTACACTTGCAAGAAAATTTTCATTTTTCACCTTTAAAATGTGTGAAAGATGAAAAAAGCAAAGACGGGAGTATAAAATATCTTTTTGAACTTTTAGACGGTAAAAAAATCGAAGCTGTTTTGCTACCAATGAAAGAAGAACTTGTAGATGAAAATGGAAAAATCATCAAACATGCAAGATATACCATTTGTGTTTCCTCTCAAGTGGGGTGTAAAAGCGGATGCAGTTTTTGTCTGACTGCTAAAGGCGGTTTGAAAAGAAATTTGACTGCAGGAGAAATAGTAGGACAAATTTTATGGATTAAAAAACACAACAACATACCTTATGAAAGAAGGGTTAATATAGTTTATATGGGCATGGGAGAGCCTTTGGATAATCTTAAAAATGTTTCTAAGGCAGTTAAAATTTTAGCCGATAATGATGCCTTAGCGATAAGCCCTAGAAGACAAACTATAAGTACAAGTGGTTTGGCAAAACAGATTAAAGAGCTTGGAGAAATGAATTTAGGCGTGCTTTTGGCTATTTCGCTTCATGCTGTAAATGATGAGCTTAGAAGTGAATTAATGCCTATTAATAAAGCTTATAATATAGCAAGCATTATGGAAGCGGTGAGAAATTTTCCTATAGATCAGCGTAAAAGAGTGATGCTTGAATACCTTTTAATTGATGGGATAAATGATAAAATAGAACATGCAAAAGAACTAGTCAAGCTCTTAAATGGTATAAAAGCTAAAGTAAATTTAATACTTTTTAATCCACATGAAGGAAGTTTATATAAAAGACCAAGTGTTGAAAATGCGGTTAAATTCCAAGATTATTTAAGTGCCAAAGGTGTTACTTGTACGATAAGAGAAAGTAAAGGACTTGATATTTCAGCTGCATGCGGACAGCTTAAAGAAAGGCAGAATAAACAATGACTTTTTTAGATATAGCACAGCTTATTTTTATAAGCATAGTGGTGATCATAGGACTTGGTGGAATTATTTATGTATTAAAGAATGAAGGGAAAAACAATGGTAGATAAAAAACAATTATTAGAAAACCAATTATTTCAAAATAGATATATAAAACCAAATATTTCTTGGTATTTTTCTCATTTAAATGGTAAAAGAGGAATTGCTAGAATTTTTAAAGTTCCTTATGCTGCTTTGATGAAAAAATTTTATTTGAAAAAATACTTCGAAAAGAGGGTTTTAGAAGGTAAGGTGGATATTCCTTATTTAGAATTAGTTTTAACTACAAGATGTACTTTGCGCTGTGAATCATGTAATAATTTAATGCAGTATTTTTCACCATCAAATCAATATACTTGTACTTTAGAGGGTATTATAGAATCATTAGAGTTACTTTTATCTAAGGTAGACTCTATCGCAAGGGTTAGAATCATAGGTGGAGAGCCTTTGTTATTTAAAGATTTACCGCAATTGGTTGATTATTTAGATACTCAAAAGAAAATACTAACTTTTTCTTTAGTTACTAATGCAACCATTGATTTTAAAGATGAATTGATGAAAAAGTTAAAAAAATCTAATAAGGTTAGAAAAATTACGATTTCAGATTACAAGAGATCACCAAATTTAAAAATTCCACTAAAGCAAGAAAGCATTTTAAGAAAATTAAAAGAAAATAAAATTCCATTTTCTATGGACTCTAGTGGTGAAAATTCTACTTGGAGTGATCCTGAAAAAATTTATAAACGTGGTAGAAGTAAAGAAGATATAATCAAAAACTATCGTAATTGTCAAATGCCATGTGTAAGTTTGATGACATCTGAGGGCTTAGAAAATAAACAATTAGCACCTAAAGGAGCTATTTTTGTTTGCCCTATATCAAGTTCTTTATCACGCTTAAAAGGACTTGAAGAATTTAATGGCGATTTTTTAAATTTAGAGGATTCTAAAGAAAGATTTTTTGAATTTTATTCTCAAGATTTTTATAAATCTTGTGATTATTGTAGGGATTATGGTAAGCCAGCCAAGCAAATTGCAGTTGCAATCCAAACTGATAAAGTTTTAAAGTTAGAAAAAGATTAATATAAATTTTTCAAAAACTCATCTTTTATATCTTTTTGAGATTGTATCAAAAATTTTTGATTTTTATATGTAAATTCTAAGCTAAAAGAGTGCAAAAGCAGTCTTTTAGCACCTGTGATTTGAGTTCTTTCGATATCACTCATTTTTCCATCTAATATTTGCTCTATTTGTGTTTTTTCTAAACCATATAAAGGTTCACCTAAAATTTTATGTTTCACATGAAACAAATGTAGTCTTATTTGGTGTTGTCTGCCTGTTAGAGGTTTAGCTAAAACTAAACTGGCATCTAAATTTTCAAAATATTCTAAAGTATAAAATTGCGTTAAAGCTTCTTTACCATTTTCACAAATATGCATTCTAGTTTTTACTGCATCATAGTCTTTAGCTAAATCCATACTTTTATCTACTATAAATTCTTTTTTAGTTTTTCCTTTTACTAGAGCAAGATAGCTTTTTTGCACTAATCTTTTTTCAAACATGGTTTTTAACTCAATTTGTGCATTTTTATGTTTAGCTATGAGTAAAAGCCCGCTTGTTTCTTTATCTAATCTATGAGCCACGCAAGCTTTTTCACCCCATAAATGCCAAATTTCATCACAAAGACTATAAGTACAATTGCGTCCATTAGGATGAGTTAGCACCCCGCTTGGTTTTTCTACTACAGCAAAATCTTCATTTTCAAAAACTATTTCTAATCCTTTGGGATTATTTTCATATACGATTAATTCCACTAAGCCATCTAAAAATTTGTTTTTTTCTTCTACCAAAATTCCATTACAAAATAGTCTTTTTTTATCAATGAGTTTTTGTGCTTCACGCATAGAAATTTTTAACTCATCCATAAGCAGTCTAAATGCCTTTTTTCCATTATTTGCTAGTTTCTTTTTTATATATGCCATTTAATAACTTTCTTAGGTAATTTATAATAAAATTCAAGCTATTTTTTCATAAAAAATTATATAAAAAAAGGTCTTGAAAATGGTTGAAAGATATAGTAGAGAAATCATGGCTAAAAAATGGGACATGCAAGCAAAATATGACGCATGGTTAAAAGTAGAATTAGCTGCTGTGAAAGCGTGGAATAAACTTGGTCTTATTAAAGATGATGATTGTGAAAAAATTATAAAAAATGCAAAATTTGATATAGCAAGAATAGATGAGATAGAAAAAACTACCAAACATGATGTTATCGCTTTTTTAACTAGTGTAAGTGAAAGTTTGGGCGAGGAAAGTCGTTTTGTACATTATGCAATGACAAGTTCAGATTGTATTGATACTGCAGTTGCTTTGCAGATTAAAGATAGTTTAGAACTAATCTTGCAAGATTTAGATCAAGTTTTAGCAGCGATTAAAACAAGAGCATATGAGCATAAAAATACCTTAATGGTAGGAAGAAGTCATGGAATTCATGGGGAACCTATAACTTTTGGCTTAGTTTTGGCTATTTGGTATGATTCGCTAGTTCATGCAAAAGATTTAATTATTCATGCAAAAGAAGTGATTAGCTATGGAAAAATCAGCGGTGCTATGGGAAATTTTGCTCATGCTCCGCTTGAATTTGAAGAAGAGGTTTGTAAAAACTTAGATCTTAAGCCAGCACCAGTTTCAAACCAAGTTATACAAAGAGATCGTTACGCACAAGTTATCTCGGCTTTAGCTATTTTAGCTTCAAGTTGTGAGCAAATTGCTGTTGCTATCCGCCATTTTCAAAGAACAGAAGTATATGAAGCTGAAGAATATTTTTCTCAAGGACAAAAAGGAAGTTCAGCTATGCCTCATAAAAGAAATCCTGTTTTGAGTGAAAATATTACCGGTCTTTGCAGGATGATAAGAGCTTATGTAACACCTGCTTTGGAAAATGTAGCATTGTGGCATGAAAGAGATATATCACATTCTAGCGTAGAAAGATTTGTATTACCTGATGCTTTTATCACGACTGATTTTATGCTTTCAAGATTATGTGGTGTGATAGAAAAGCTTTTGGTGTATCCAGAAAATATGATGAAAAATTTAAATTTAACTGGGGGGCTTGTGTTCTCTCAAAGAGTGTTGCTTGAGCTTCCATTTAAAGGTATAAGCAGAGAAGAAGCTTATAAAATCGTTCAAAGAAATGCTATGAAAGTTTGGGCTGATTTGCAAAATGGTAAGCCTGCGTTAAATGAAAAAGGCGAGAGTTTGTTTTTGCTAGCTTTATTAGCTGATGAGGATTTGAAAAAATCTTTAAGTGAAGCAGATATTAGAAATTGTTTTGATTATAACTACTATACAAAAAATGTAGATAAAATTTTTGAAAGAACATTTAAATAATAAATTAGGGGTTGTGAGTGAAAGTATTAAAAAGAAATGGAAGAACTGAAGAGTTAGATGTTTCTAAAATTAAAAAATATACCACCGACGCGGTGGCAAATTTAGAAAATGTTAGCCAAAGCGAGCTTGAAGTAGATGCAAAAATTCAATTTCGTGATGGTATAACAACAGAAGAAATCCAACAAACTCTTATAAAAACAGCAGTAGATAAAATAGATATTGATAGACCTAATTGGACCTTTGTTGCTGCAAGATTATTTTTATATGATTTATATAAAAAAGTAAGTGGTTATAATGGATATAAACATTTAAGAGAATATCTTGAAAAAGGTGAAAAAGAAGGTAGGATTTTAATCGGCTTAAAAGAAAAATATGATTTAGATGATCTTAATGCTTATATCAAGCCAGAACGCGATTTGCAATTTACTTATCTTGGTATAAAAACTTTATATGATAGATATTTGATTAAAGATTCTAAAGGTATGCCTATAGAATTACCACAGCAAATGTTTATGGCTATTGCGATGTTTTTAGCACAAAATGAGCTAGATTCTCAAACTTGGGCTAAGAAATTTTATGATTTGATCTCAACTTTTGAAGTAATGCTTGCAACTCCAACCCTTTCAAATGCAAGAACTACAAGACACCAATTAAGCTCATGTTATATAGGAAGCACGCCTGATAATATAGAAGGAATTTTTGATTCTTATCAAGAAATGGCGCTTTTATCTAAATTTGGCGGTGGTATAGGCTGGGATTGGTCTAAGGTGCGCGCTATGGGTGGAAGTATAGATGGGCATAAAAATGCAGCAGGTGGGATCATACCATTTTTAAAAATCACTAATGATATAGCAGTTGCTGTTGATCAACTTGGTACTAGAAAAGGGGCGATTGCGGTTTATATTGAACCTTGGCATATGGATATTAATGACTTTTTAGATTTGCGTAAAAATTCAGGTGAAGAAAGAAGAAGAGCACATGAGCTTTTCCCTGCTTTGTGGATTAATGATTTGTTCATGAAAAGAGTAAGAGCAAATGGCAAATGGACGCTTTTTGATCCTGCTGATACAGCAAGTTTATGCGATTTATGCGGTGAAGAATTTGAGAAAAAATATGAAGAATTTGAAAAAGATGAAAGCATAGCTAAAGAAATTATAGATGCAAAAGAGCTTTGGAAAAAAATACTTTTATCTTATTTTGAAACAGGTATGCCATTTTTATGTTTTAAAGATAGTGCAAACAAAACAAATCCAAATTCCCACGCAGGAATTATAAGAAGTTCAAATTTATGTACAGAAATTTTTCAAAATACAGATCCAAATTATTATCAAATCAAAATTGTATTTGATGATAAAACAGAGCTTCATTTAGATGAGGATGAAGAGCTTACAATAGATGGAGGATATAAAAAGCTTGCTAAGAAAATTTCTACTTTAGATAGTATTAATGGTAAAAAAGTTTATATAGTAGAAAAATACAAAAACGAAGGAAAAACAGCAGTTTGTAATCTTGCAAGTATAAATTTAAGTAAAATCAATACCAAAGAAGACATTCAAAGAGTAGTGCCAACAGCAATAAGAATGCTTGATAATGTGATTGATTTAAATTTTTATCCCCATGTAAAGGTTAAAAATACCAACCTAAAATCACGCGCTATAGGACTTGGTGTGATGGGTGAAGCGCAAATGGTGGCTGAAGCTCAAATTTATTGGGGTTCTAATGAACATTTTGAAAAAATTGATCGTATTATGGAGATGATTAGCTATGAGGCGATTTTAGCTAGCTCAAATTTAGCCTTAGAAAAAGGAAGCTATCCTGATTTTGAAGGATCAAACTGGAGTAAAGGTATAGTGCCAATTGATGTAGCAAATGAAAATGCTAAAAAACTTACCGCAAGTGAAGGTTTGTTTGATCAAAGCGAGTGTGATTGGGAAAAATTAAGAGAAAAACTAAAAAGAGATGGCATAAGAAATGGTTATTTAATGGCTATAGCACCAACTTCTTCTATTTCTATTTTAGTGGGTACTACTCAAACAATTGAGCCTGTATATAAAAGAAAATGGTTTGAGCAAAACTTAAGCGGTATGATACCAACTGTAGTGCCAAATTTAAGTGCTAATACTTGGCAGTATTATACCCCTGCTTATGAGCTTGATCAAAAAATCTTAGTAAAAGCAGCAGCGATTCGTGGTAAATGGATTGATCAAGGTCAATCATTAAATATCTTTGTTTCTTTAGATAAAGCAAGCGGTGGATATTTAAATGAAATTTATCAACTTGCTTGGGAATTAGGTGTTAAATCAACTTATTATCTAAGAAGCGAAAGCCCTGATAGTCAAAAAGTAAATGATGATGTAGTTGATAGAACTATAGAATGTGAAGGTTGTCAATAAAAATGGAGAAACAAAATGCATACAAAAAACTCACTACCGGAGCTTACGCTTAGGGGTATAATACTAGGAAGTATTTTAACGATTATTTTTACCGCCTCAAATGTATATTTGGGGCTTAAAGTTGGTCTTACTTTTTCTACTTCTATTCCTGCTGTTGTGATTGCAATGGCTGTTTTAAAAATCTTTAAAGACTCTAATATTTTAGAAAATAATATGGTTCAAACTCAAGTTTCAGCTGCAGGTACGCTTTCGGCTGTGATTTTTGTTATACCAGGTCTTTTTATGTGTGGATATTGGTTTGAATTTCCACTTTGGCTTACTTTTATGCTTTGTCTTTGTGGAGGTGGATTGGGCGTGCTTTTTACTATACCTTTGCGTAGAGCTATGGTGGTAGAGAGTAAATTAGCTTATCCTGAAGGAAGAGCTGCTGCTGAAATTTTAAAAGTAGCTAATAAAGATCAAGCTGATAAAAAAGGAAAAGTAGGCTTAAAAGAAATCACACTTGGCGTGGTTTTTGCTTCTGTAATAAGTCTTTTTTCAAGCGGTTTTAAACTACTTTCAAGTGGAAGTAGTTTTGCATTCATTTGGCAAAAAATGACTTTTGGCTTTTCTATGGGTTATTCAGTGGCGCTTTTGGGTGCTGGATACTTAGTAGGTATAGCCGGAGGTGTTGCATTGCTTGTGGGTATGGTACTTGCTTGGATGGTTTTTGTACCATATTTTTCTGCTAAAGAAAGTTTTGATGCGAGTTTAAGTGCACTTGATATAGCTAATCAAATTTGGGCTCAAAAGGTGCGTTTAATAGGCACAGGAGCTATTGCTATAGCGGCATTATGGACTTTAATAGAACTTGCAAAACCTGTATATGATGGCATGAAAAATATGCTTAAAAAAACCTCATTAAACCTCTCACAAGATCCTAAAGATATGGATTTATCTTTAAAAGCTATGCTAGGTTTATTTGTACTTATGTGTATAGGTTTGTTTATTTCATTTTATGCTTTTGTGGCTGATTCAAATTTAGCAAGTGGTTATCAAATTCTTTTTGCTTTAGTGGGAACTTTAGTAGCTATTTTTATAGGCTTTTTTGTAGCTTCTGCTTGTGGATATATGGCAGGTTTGGTGGGTTCATCATCTTCTCCTATTTCGGGTATAGGACTTATTGGGATTATGATTTCTTCTTTGATTATTTTACTTTTGGGTTATCAAGTAGATTTATTTAGCGATCCTTTGATGTCTAAATTTGCTATTGCTTTTGCTATATTCACTACTAGTGTTATTTTAGCAACTGCTGCTATTTCTAATGATAATTTACAAGATTTAAAAACTGGCTATTTAGTGGGTGCAACTCCTTGGAAACAACAAATTTCTTTGATTATAGGTTGTGTATTTGGAGCTTTGGCTATCGCTCCTGTATTAAATTTATTATATCAAGCTTATGGTTTTGTGGGTGCAATGCCAAGAGAAGGAATGGATGAGGCAAATGCGCTTGCTGCACCGCAAGCAAATTTAATGAGCACTATAGCACAAGGCATTTTTAACGCTAATATCGATTGGAGTTATATTATAGCGGGAGCTTTTGTGGGCGTTGGTATAATTATCGTCGATCGTTTATTAAGAAAGAAAAATATGTCTTTACCGCCTTTAGCTGTGGGTATAGGTATATATTTACCACCTGCTGTTAACATGCCTTTATTTGTAGGTGGCTTATTGGCATATTTAATCAAAAAGCGTTTAGAGCAAAGATATGCTAAAAATGCACATAAAAAAGAACTCATTCAAGAGCATGAGCAAAAAGGAACCTTATTTGCCTCTGGTTTGATAGTAGGTGAGAGTTTGTTTGGAGTGTTAATAGCTGGTTTAACTGTGCTTTCTATTAGTAGAGGTGGGGCTGAAGATCCGCTTGCTATTGCAACTTCATTTAAAGATGATGGGATTATAGGTTTTGTAGTTTTTGTAGCGATTATGCTAATTTTTGCAAGAAGAGTACTTAAAAAATGAATTTAGATTATTATTATGCTTTGATTTTAGGGATTATCGAAGGTTTGACAGAATTTTTACCTGTTTCATCTACAGGGCATATGATCTTGGGTGCTGAAATTTTAGGTTTAAATATAGATGATTTTTGGAGAAGTTTTTTCATCATCATTCAGCTTGGTTCTATACTAGCGGTGATTTTTATTTTCAAAGATAAACTAACTCAAAAACTTGATATTTGGTTAAAACTTGCTGTGGGCTTTTTGCCTGCAGGTGGAGTGGGTTTTATAGCATATAAGTTTTTAAAAGAAATATTTAATGGCTATACCGTGGCTACTATGTTAATCATTGGTGGGATTATTTTTATCATTATAGAACTTAAACATAGAAAAAAAGACTACACAATCCACTCTTTAGATGAGGTAGGTTATAAACAAGCTTTTTTGATAGGTTTAACCCAAGCTCTTGCTATCATACCAGGTACTTCAAGAAGTGGAGCAAGTATCATAGGTGGCTTATTGCTTGGGCTTGATCGCAAAGTGGCTTCTGAATTTTCATTTTTGCTTGCAATTCCTACTATGATTATCGCAACAGCTTATAGCATTTATAAAGAACCACAAGTTCTAAGCAATATGAATAATTTCATTCCTTTAGCCATAGGTTTTGTAACAGCTTTTATAGTGGCTTTTGTGGTAATTAAAATATTTTTAAAATTAATCAGCAAGATAAACTTCATACCTTTTGGAATTTATAGGATAATTTTAGGTTTTGTATTTTTATACCTTTTTATGAGTGGTGCTTTAGATATATCAAGAACGGGTGTTTGAAATATAAAAATATCCTTTATTTAAAAAAAGTTTAAGTTTTTCATAGCTAAAATTAGTCTTATATTTTAATTTAAGCTCACAAGGTTAGTGAGTGTTAAGGGTAGAAATGACAAAAGATATAATTGCATATGCGAATAATGAAACTTTGGTAGATACTCAAAGTTTTAACAATGATACAAATTTAACTCCGATTTATTTTGATAACTCTAAAGAAAGTTTAGAAGTTATCCGCCACTCTTGTGCACATTTAATGGCTCAAGCGATTAAAAGTTTATATCCAGAGGCTAAATTTTTCGTAGGGCCTGTGATAGAAGATGGATTTTATTATGATTTTAGAGTTGATAGCAAGATTTCAGAAGAAGATTTAAGCAAAATCGAAAAGAAAATGAAAGAACTAGCTGAAGCAAAGCTAGACATCACAAAATACGAACTTTCAAAGACTGAGGTTAAAGAAAAATTAGCTAATGATGATTTAAAACAAGAAGTTTTGCTGAGAATTCCTGATGGAAAAGTAAGTATTTATAAGCAAGGTGAATTTGAAGATTTATGCCGTGGGCCTCATGTACCAAATACTAGGTATTTAAGATTTTTCAAGCTTACTCGTGTAGCGGGAGCGTATTTGGGTGGTGATGAAAAAAGAGAAATGCTCACAAGAATTTATGGTACTGCCTTTGCAGATAAAGAAAGTTTAAATGAATACTTAAAAATTATTGAAGAAGCTAAAAAAAGAGATCATAGAAAACTTGGTAATGAAATGAAGCTTTTTGCCTTTGATGATGAAATAGGCGGTGGGCTTCCTATATGGCTTAGCAATGGTGCAAAATTAAGAAGTAAATTAGAACATTTATTATATAAAGCACATAGATTAAGAGGTTATGAGCCTGTGCGTGGACCTGAGCTTTTAAAAGCTGATGCGTGGAAAATTAGCGGGCATTATGCAAACTATAAAGAAAATATGTATTTTACGCAAATTGATGAGCAAGAATATGGCATTAAGCCGATGAATTGTGTAGGGCATATTAAAATTTATCAAAGCGATGTTAGAAGTTATCGTGATTTACCTTTGAAATTTTTTGAATACGGCGTGGTGCACCGCCATGAAAAAAGTGGAGTTTTACACGGGCTTTTTAGGGTAAGAGAATTCACTCAAGATGATGCACATATTTTTTGTATGCCAAGTCAGATAAAAGAGCAAGTTTTAGAAATTTTAAGTTTTGTTGATACTTTGATGAAGGCTTTTGAGTTTGATTATGAAATGGAAATTTCAACACGTCCAGCAAAAGCAATAGGCGATGATGAAATTTGGGATATAGCTACAAAGGCTTTAAAAGAAGCTTTAGATGAGCAAGGTTTAAAATATGGCATTGATGAGGGCGGTGGAGCTTTCTATGGCCCAAAAATCGATATTAAAATCACTGATGCGCTAAAAAGAAAATGGCAGTGTGGAACTATACAAGTAGATTTTAACTTACCAAGCCGTTTTAAACTCGAATACACAGACGCAGATAATGAGAAAAAACAACCTGTAATGCTTCACCGTGCTATTTTGGGTTCTTTTGAAAGATTTATAGGAATTTTAGTAGAGCATTGTGCAGGGGAGTTGCCATTTTTCATAGCACCAACTCAAGTAGCTATAGTGCCTATTTCACAAAATCATCATGATTATGCAAAAGAAATAGCAAGAAAACTTTTAGAACTTGGCATTGATAGTGAAGTGTATAATAAAAATGAAAGCTTAAATAAAAAAATCCGCACCGCTGAAAAAGCACATGTGCCTATGATACTTGTTTTAGGTGATGAAGAAGTAGCAAACAAAAGTGTGGCTTTAAGAGACAGAAGAGCAAAAGAGCAAAAAACAATGACTTTAGATGAATTTATAACCCTAACAAAGGAGAAATTAAGTGAGGTACGCTTTTGAGTAAAGAAAAAGAAGTATTGCTAAATGAAGAAATTCAAGCAGATGAGATCAGATGTATAGGTGATGATGGCAAGGTTTATGGCATTATTAGTAGTGATGAAGCGCTAGATATAGCAAATAGACTAGGGCTTGATTTGGTGATGATAGCCCCTGAAGCCAAACCACCTGTATGTAAGATAATGGATTATGGAAAATTCCGTTATCAACAAGAAAAGAAACAAAAAGAAGCAAAGAAAAAACAAAAAGTTATTGATATAAAAGAAATCAAACTTTCTGTGAAAATCGCTCAAAATGACATTAATTATAAGGTCAAACATGCAAGTGAGTTTTTAGAGCAAGGCAAGCATGTTAAATTTAGAGTGTTTTTAAAAGGTCGTGAGATGGGCTCTCCTGAAGCAGGGGTGGCGTTGCTTGAAAAAATTTGGCAAATGGTTGAAGATATAGCAGATAGAGACAAAGAGCCTTTACTCGAAGGACGCTATGTAAATATGCTAGTAACTCCTAAAAAGAAAAAATAAAATGCCAAGAGAAGCTTTAAGGAGTAGCATAAGTCAGCATATGCCAAAAAATACTTATTCAAAAAATGATGATTTGAATATAGATGAGGCTATGAGACAAACTAAATTATACTTAGAAAATAGATTTGGAGGTATTGATAATTTTTCTAAAGAGCAATATTATCTTACTATAGAAAATAAACTCGATATTTCTTTTATGATTAATAGTATAAAGGAAACAAATATCCGTGCTCAGTTTGATATGGAATATGAAAATAATTTTATAAAACCTGATGGAGGAGTTTTGTTTTTAAATAATCCTTCAGGATATAAAAAAGTATTATTGATCGCTGAAGCAAAACGACAAGGGACAAATGATATTAGGTTACAAGAAGGAAAAAATAGACAAGCTACAGGAAATGCAATAGAGAGATTGGGAAAAAATTTAACAGGTATCAAAGCCATGTTAAATCATGAAAAAATAACTCCTTTTGTATGTTTTGGATGGGGTTGTGATTTTGCTTCAGATCAAAAAAGTGTATTAGCAAAATTAAATGTATTAAATGAATTTTATTATTTGAATAAAACTTATATTTTTAAAGCCGATGGGAATAGTGATCATAATTATTTTTCTCCTGTTAGTATGTATTTTAGAGAAGAAAAATGGGAGATTGGTGAAATGTTTGAAATTATGAAAGAAATAGCTGAGACATCTTTAAGGTATTATATTTTTTAATGAATAATAAAAAAGAAAACCCACGTTTTTTAAAAGAACAAATCATAACTTATCTTGGTAATAAAAGATCCTTGCTTGAGTTTTTAAATCAAGGCTTTAAATTCGCACAAAATGAGCTTAAAAAAGACAAATTTAGTTTTTGTGATGTATTTAGTGGCTCTGGGGTAGTTTCGCGTTTTGTGAGGCCTTATGCGAGTTTTATCATGGCAAATGATTTGGAAGATTATTCTAAAATCATTAATGAGTGTTATTTAAGCAATCAAAATGCACAATTTTTACAAGAATTACAAAAACATTACGCTTTTTTAATTTCTGATTTAAAACTCAAAAAAGGCTTTATAAGTAAGCTTTATGCGCCAAATGATGATGAGCATATCCAAAAAGATGAAAGAGTTTTTTACACGCTTAAAAATGCGATGTATTTAGACTCTATGCGAGAAAAAATTTCAAGCCTGCCAAGTAATATACAAAAATACTTCATCGCACCACTTATCTATGAAGCAAGCGTGCATGCAAACACAAGCGGGGTTTTTAAAGGCTTTTATAAAGATAAAAATGGAGTGGGAAAATTTGGAGGAAATGGAGCAAATGCGCTTAGTCGTATAAAGGGTGATATAGCTTTAAAAATGCCTATTTTTTCAAATTTTACTTGTGAGTATGAGGTTTTTCAAAAAGATGCAAATATTTTAGCTAAAGAGCTTGATAGCTTTGATGTAGCGTATTTAGACCCACCTTATAATCAACACCCTTATGGATCAAATTATTTTATGTTAAATTTAATCGCTAATTATAAAAAGCCAAAGGAAATTTCAAAGGTTTCTGGCATACCAAAAGACTGGAACCGCAGTGCTTTTAACAAAGAAAAAAAAGCTGAAGATGCTTTGTTTGATTTGATAAATGATTTAAAAGCTAAGATTGTATTGCTTTCTTATAATTGCGAGGGTTTTGTAAAAAAAGAAAATTTCACAAAAAGACTTCAAAGTCTTGGAGAATGCTTTGTGCTTGAGCAAAAATACAATGCCTTTAGAGCCAGTAGAAACCTTTCTAAACGTTCTATGCATATACAAGAACAACTTTATGTGTTAAAAAAGAAGAATTAGAATTTAATTTTTCTAAAGCATAGTTATAGTAAAATGATAGCTTTCTTTTATGAAAAAATTGATCCAAAGGATACACATGCCAAAAATGAAAAGCGTTAAAAGTGCTGTTAAACGCTTCAAAGTAGGTAAAAATAAAATCAAAAGAGGTGCTGCTTATAGAAGCCACATTTTGACTAAAAAACCTGCTAAAAGAATGCGTGATCTTCGCACTTCTAAGTATGTTCACTCAACCAATGTTAAAGCGGTTGAAAAAATGTTAGGAATTTAAGCTCGCTTAAATTTAGTTTTTGACGAAAGTCATTCAAGCTCCCCTTATTTAAAGGGCAAGATTCGTTTAACGAACGCCAATTTGTGAAAGGATAAATATGGCAAGAGTAAAAACAGGTGTTGTAAGACGCCGCAGACATAAAAAAGTTTTAAAGCTTGCGCGTGGTTTTTATAGTGGTCGCCGCAAACACTTTAGAAAAGCTAAAGAACAATTAGAAAGAAGTTTGGTTTATGCGTATCGTGATAGACGCCGCAAAAAACGTGATTTCCGTCGTCTTTGGATAGTACGTATCAATGCAGCTTGCAGACTAAATGATATTAGTTATTCAAGATTTATAAATGGTCTTAAAAAAGCAGGCATTGAGCTTGATAGAAAAATCTTAGCTGATTTAGCGATGAACGACGCAGCTGCTTTTGCTAAAATAGCAGATGCTGCTAAAAAAGCACTTTAATCTTACTGCAAGGCTTTTTATAAGCCTTGTTTTTCTCTTTACTCTCTTTTTAAATTCTCTTTTTGCAAAAGATATTTTACTTTTTAAAGTTTATGATGAAAAAGCATTTAAAGATATAAATTTAAACCATTATCTCATGAGCGAAAAACTCGATGGCGTAAGAGGACTTTGGAGTGGTAAGTCTATGCAAACAAGAGCAGGAAATGCTATAAAACTCCCTTTATTTTTCACAAAAAACTTTCCTAAATTTGAGTTAGATGGAGAACTTTGGATAAAAAGAGCTTCTTTTGAAGAAATTTCATCTTTAATACGCCAAGAAAATCCCGATGAAAAGCTTTGGCAAAAAGTAAGTTATAATGTCTTTGATGTGCCAAATGCTTGTGAGGAATTTAAACTTGATCCTTGTATCTTAGAAGCAAGATTAGAGATTTTAAAAAAGTATTTGGCTAAAAATCCAAATGATTTTATAAAAATCATCCCACAAATTCGCATTAAAGATAAAAATCATTTAAAGCAGTTTTATCAAGATATCATTTCGCATAAAGGCGAGGGTGTGATCATAAGATTAAACAACGCACCTTATGAAAAGAAAAGATCAAACAATACTTTTAAACTAAAACCTTTTGATGATACAGAATGTGTTGTAAAAAAGCATTTTGAAGGTAAGGGAAAATTTGAAGGTAAAATGGGATCTTTGCTTTGTGAAGCAGTGATTGAGGGTAAAAAAGTAAGTTTTAAAATAGGTTCAGGTTTTAAAGAAAGCGATCGCTTAAACCCTCCGCCAGTTGGTGTTACCATCACTTTTAAATACAATGGCTTAACCAAAAATGGCAAGCCAAAATTTGCTAGTTTTTTAAGAGTGCATGAAAATAGTATTTTAAGATAAAAGTAAATTTCAGCTTTTCTTTAAAAAAGCACTAAAACAAAGATAAAGCACAAAAGCTATACAAGCGCTAGCTATGATACAAGCTCCGCTTGCAAGATTATAATAAAAACTCACAAAAAGCCCTATCACACAAAAACTTATGCTCAAAAGCGTAGAGATAATCATCATTTGACCAAGCTTTTTAGAAAAACTCTCGGCGATAAATGCAGGTATGCTAAGCAAAGCTATCACAAGTATAAGCCCTACTACTTTGATACTTATAACGATACAAAAAGCCATCATCGCGATTAAAAGATAGTGAAAAAGATTGGTTTTAACCCCTCTTAAGCTTGCAAATTCTTTATCAAAGCTTAGAATTTCAAATTGACGATAAAAAAGCAATACTAAAATGATAAAAATCACATCAATCACTGCAAATAAAACTATATCTTGTGTAGGTACAGACAAAATACTACCAAATAAATACCCCATTAAATCTCCATTATACCCAGGGGTTAAGTCTATGAGTATGATACCAACAGCCATTCCAAAAGCCCATATAACCCCGACTATATTGTCACTTCTAAAAGGATATTTTTGCACTAAAAACGCTACAAGCAAGGCTAAAAAAAGAGTAAATAAACTTGTACTAACAAGTACTGGCAAACCAAAATAAAATGCTATACCTATACCCCCAAAAGCCCCATGCGTAATGCCTCCTGCCATAGAGCTTAAGCGGTTGATCATGATCAAAGTCCCCATAATCCCACAAGCAATGCTAGTTAAAAATGCAGCCAAAAAAGCATTTTGTATAAAAGAGCTAGATAAAAGTTCAAGCATGGTTTTTTCCTTCACAGCAACACTGCTCCAAGCTAAGCTCCACATCACAAAAATGCGTGTGATTTTGGCTTAAATGTGCTAGTAAATGTGCCTTTTTTTCAGGGGTGTTTTCATGCAAGAATAATTCTTTATTTAAATATGCGATTTTATTTGCATAAGCTAAGCTTACATTTAAATCATGGCATATTACTATCACACCAACCCCACTTTCGTGTAATTTTTTCAAAAGCTCAAAAATCTGCACCGAGCCTTTGGTATCTATACTTGCAGTAGGCTCATCAAGGATCAAAAGCTTGCATTCACTTGCTAGGGCTCTTGCTATATAAACTCTTTGTCTTTGACCTCCGCTTAGTTCGTTGATTTTTTTATCCCAAAAATTTCTCATACCTACTTTTTCTAAGGCTAGCAAGGCTTGCTCTTGATCTTTTTTGGTATAAAAACCAAAGAATTTTTTATCCACCCTTCCCATCATCACCACTTCTAGCACGCGCACTGGAAAGTTTGGATTAGCTAAAGTATTTTGTGGGACATAACCTATATCTTTTAAACTCAAGTTTTCAAAGTTTATATTTTTATGGCTATTTAGCAAGCCTAGTATGAGTTTTAAAAGTGTAGATTTACCCCCACCATTTGGCCCTACTATGGCTAAAAAGTCTTTGCTTTCATAGTTTAGGTTGATATTTTTTAAAACCTCATCTTGATTATATGAAAAGTTTAAATTTTTAATATTGATTTTTATCATTGTAAAACGCTTGCTATATTTTTTGCATCTTTTAAAAGCTCATTTTTATAATCACTTGGCAAATGATCAAGTTCTATGATTTTAAGATTATAATTGCTCGCCATAGCTTTAATAGTATTGTTATTAGCACCTTTTGGCACGAAAATAGCTTTTATTTGCTCTTTTTGTATGAGTTTTGCAAGCTTGGCCAAGTCTTTTGGCTTAGGTTCTTTGCCTTCTATTTCTACAGGAATTTGACTTAGATGATATCTTTTTGCAAAATACCCCCAAGATGGATGATAGACTAAAAAGTGCTTGTTTTTTGCATTTTTAAATAAAGCTTGTATTTGTAAATTTAATGTATCCATTTCTTTTAAGAAATTTTCTAAATTTTGCTCATAAAATGCTTTATTTTGTGGGTATTGTTCTATAAGTGCTAGAGTGATATTTTTAGCATGAGTTTTTGCTAAAAGTGGATCAAGCCATGTGTGAGGGTCATCTCCATGATGATGGTGTCCTTCGTGAGCATGCTCTTGTAAAGGTATAAAATCAATGCCATTTTGAGTAGAGATGATTTTGGTATTTTTGAGATTATCTTTAAGTTTTAAAATCCAAATTTTTTCAAATTCTAAATTTGCTGTGAAGTAAATATCGCTTTTTTCAAGTTTTAAAATACCACTTGGTTTAAATTCGAAAGTATGCTCATTTGCATTAGGTGGTATGACTATATTAATATCTAAAGTGTCTTTAGCAATTTGCTTTACAAAGTAAGCTTGTGGGGCTATACTAACACTTATCAAATCTTTGGCATATATACTTAAAAATGAAATCAAACACAAAAACACTACTCGCATAATTTTCCTTTCTAAAAACAAAAAAATATTATACTATATTAGAAAAAATAAGGAGTGAAGATGAATTTATGGAATAAAAAAGCAAAAAGCTATGCAAGGTATAATCCTAGTTTAAACGAAATTCAAAAAGCTACTTTCGCAAAACTTGGATCTTTACAAGATAAAAGCGTGGTAGATATAGGTTGTGGGAGTGGTGTTTGGACTTTGCATTTAGCACAAAAAGCAAAAAGTGTTTTAGGTATAGATAGCTCTAGTGCTATGCTTGAAATTTTACAAGAAGATGCAAAAACTCATGCTATATCAAATGTAAAAACTTTAAATTTAGACTTTGAAAACTTTTATAAAAACAATAATACAAAATTTGACTTAGCCTTTTTAAGTATGTCTCCTGCTTTACAAAATGAAAAAGACTATAAAGCTTTTTTAAACTTAGCTTCTAAAAAAGTGTATTTAGGCTGGGCAAGTAGGCGTAAAAGTAGCTTTTTAGATCCTATATTTGAGCGTTTTAACACGCATTTTAAAGGTTTTTATGAAGAGGATTTGCAAGGTTTTTTAAATGCGCAAAATATCCCTTATGAAAGTGAAGTTTTTAATGAAACTAGAGTGGTAAAAAGAGATAAAGAAAGTGCGATAGAAAATGCTTTGTGGCATTTGAGTATGAATGGTGTTAATGCAAACAAACAAGAGTTAGAAAGCTTTGTAAAAGATGAGGTAGAAGAGATTATAGAAGCTAAGATAAAACTTTTGATTATTGATTAAATTTCAAGGTTAAATAACCTTGAAATTTAAAGTTTTTCCTGCCATAAATGGCACTACATCGCCGTATTTTTGCGCTACTTGCCATTCTTGTTTTTCTAAAGCGATGATTTTATCTTTTTCAAATTTAAGATTATGGATTTTACAAGCATTATCTGAAATAAATTTTTGTAAATTTGCTTCATTTGAATGTTTTTCAAAAAGTTCAGCCAACACAGGTAAAATCACCGGTGCGCTAAATACTCCAGCTGCACACCCACAACATTCTTTAGTATGCAAAGGATGAGGTGCGCTATCGCTTCCAAACATAGCCTTTTCATAACCACTAAAAGCAAGCTCACATAAAGCGTCTTTGTCTTCATAGCGTTTTGCAATAGGTTTGCAAAATAAATGTGGATCCATTTTTCCACCCACTACATCATCAAGCGTTATCATTAAATGATGCAAAGTGATAGTTGCGTATAAATTTTCATAATCTTTTAATAAATCACACAAAACTTTAGTGGTAATATGTTCCATTACGATTTTTAATTTTGGAAAGTTTTTAGCTAATTTTTCATAGATTTTAGCAAAATTTGCTTCTCTATCCATGACAAAATCATTTGTTTCTCCATGCACTAGCAAAGGCAGTCCAAGCTCACTCATAGCATTTAATGTAGGTTTTAACTTTTCTATATCAAAGCTTGAAATTCCATTATCTGAGTTGGTAGTGATACCTGCAGGATAAAGCTTGATAGCAAAAAGCTCATCTTTAGCTTTTTCTAAAAATTTCTCATCATAGTCTTTAAAAAATAAAGTCATCAAAGGCGTAAAATCTTCATTTTTACACGCTTTTAATATGCGTTCTTTATAAGCTTTTAAAGCGTTTGTTTCGGTAAGCGGGGTGATTAAATTTGGCATGATAACCCCTGCTTTAAAGTCTTTTGCACTAAATGGAGCTACAAGTTCAAGCATACTTTCATCGCGTAAATGCAAATGCATATCCAAAGGGTTTTTAAGTGTCATTTTATCTCCTATTTGAGTTTATATAAGCCGTTTTTAAGTTTTTCAAGTAAAGCTTTTTCTTCTAAAAATTTAAAAGTAGAAATGATGGTTGGTTTGCTGATATTTAACCTTTTAGAAAGCTCTTCTATATTGACAAAGACAAAGCCATCTTCATTAGCATGAAGGGCTAAAAATTCTAAAATTTCAAAGCGTTTTTTACCAAATATTTTCACGCATAGTGTTTTTACTTTATCATCCATTCTCTAACCAAATCAAAAAGAATAAAACTCCAAGTAATTATAGCTAAAACCACGCTAAAAAACACCCCAGCACTCGCGCAATCTTTTGCTTTTTTAGCTAAGATGTGAAATTCGCTCGTGCAAAGATCCACACAAGCTTCTATGGCTGAATTTAGCGCTTCTACGATCAAAATTAGCACCAAAACAAACACAAGCACAAAATGCTCTAAAAAACTCACAGGTAAAAATAAGCTTGCAAAAATCAAAGGTAAAATAATGGTAAATTCTATCCTAAAAGCCATTTCATCTTGGAGTAAAAATTTAATTCCACTAAAGGCATAGCTTGCATTTTTAAATAAAGAATACTTTGGCTTCATTAAGGATTTTCCTTTAATTTTTTGCTAAATATATCATAATTTGCTTCATATTCTTTGCTATTTACACCAAAATACCCCAGCAAACTTGAAAAAAGATTATCTTGAGAAAGTTTATAGTCTTTTTTGCTTTGTAAATCTTGGCTTAATTTGCTATCTTTACTCCAAAATATCATCGGTATGTGTTTTTGATCTTTTGGTGCTATTAAATAAGGCATACCATGAAGATAAATTCCATTTTCACCTAAACTCTCCCCATGATCTGATAAATAAAGCAAAGAAGCTTCTTTGGTAGGATTTTGCTTAAGCATATCTATAAGGCTTTTTATAATAAAGTCTGTATAAAGTAAAGTATTATCATAGGTGTTTATGATTTGTTCGTGTGAGCAGGTATTTAGCTCATTTGTATCACATGTTGGCATAAATTTTTTAAATGCATTTGGATAGCGTTTATAGTAAGTTGGCCCATGTGAGCCTTGTAAATGCACAACGATGATTTTGTTTGAATTTATATTTTCAAGCTCTTGTTTTACAAGTTCAAGTAAACTCTCATCATAATCTTTTAGAATTAATTTGTGTTTTATACGATCGCAATTTCCTTTACAGCCCCCTGAGTTATTACCAAACCAAACACTTTGCACTCCAACCTTTTGCAAGATATCTAAAACATTTTCTTCATATAATCCATCTTCAAAATTTACTCTTTTGTGTCTTGAAAACATACAAGGCAAACTTCTTGCAGTAGCAGTCCCACAAGAGCTTATATCGCTAAAATACACTAAATTTGACTCATTTTTAGTATAAAAATTTGTATCATTTGTACTATATCCACCTAAAGAATAATTACTCGCTCTAGCGGTTTCACCTATGACTAAAATCATAAGCTTAGTTGCATTGGTATCTTTTAAGCTTGCATCATCTGAAATGATAGTTAGTTCTTTTTTACCTGCTAGCTTTTTCTTTGTAAATTCTATGCTTGAGTATATTGGGTAAAAAGGTAGATTATACATTCTAACGATATTGTGTGATCTTAAAAAAGGCAAAAGTGTTTTTGAACTAAGAGCTACTAAAGCAAAGCAAAATACCAAAGAAGTCAAAAATAATACACTTTTTTTGAAAAAATACTTTTGATAATCAATCTTAGTAAAAATCACAAGCAAACTAGGAAAAATCACAAAGGCTAAAATATACAAAGCAAAGGAAAAATTAAAATAAGAAAAAAATTCTCTATTGTCTGTTTCAACAACATTTTGTATCATATGATCATCGATTAAAACCCCATAATTACTAACAAAATAACTACAAATAGCACAAGTACTAAGTAAAAATATGCTTAAAATTTTGTTAATGTAGGGAAAATATACCAAAGATAAAACACTCAAAACCAAGAAAAAATAAATTCCAAAAAACACACTAAAAAGCATAGTATTTTGATCTATCTTTTCATATACAAATTCAAACAATGGGAAATTAAACGCCATGATGAAAGCCGTATTAAGCAAGGTAAATTTTGTCCATGAAAGTTTTAAATGCATTTTTTTCCTTTGGAATAAAATAAAAACTTAGTCTATTTGAATAAAATTAATAAATCACATATAAAATAGCAACAAAAGAAGATTAGTAAAGGGATTTTATGAAATTGTTATCATGGAATGTAAATGGCCTAAGGGCAATTTGTGATAAAAATGCACTTGATTGGATTGAAAAAGAAGAAATCGATTTTATAGGTTTTCAAGAAATCAAAGCACACGAGGATAAATTTCCAAAAAGAATTTATGAATATCCTTTTAAACATATGTATTCAAATAGTGCTAAAAGAGCAGGGTATTCAGGTGTAATGAGCTTGTGTAATTTTGATTGTGAGGTAAAAAAATGTGAATTTTTTGATGATGATGAGGGTAGGGTTTTAGAACATAGCTTTAAAAATGTAGTTTTGTTTAATATCTACTTTCCAAATGGTCAAAAAGATGAAGAGCGTTTAAACTTTAAAATGAAATTTTATAATGATTTTTTAGTGTATTTAGACAAGCTTTTAAAAGAAGGAAAAGAAATCATAATATGTGGAGATGTAAATACTGCTCACCGTGAGATAGATTTAACTCATCCAAAAGCTAATGAAAAAACTTCGGGCTTTTTGCCGATTGAGCGTGCTTGGATAGATGATTTGTTAAAATTAGGCTTTATAGATACTTTTAGACATATCAATGGCGATATTAAAGAAAAGTATTCGTGGTGGAGTTATAGAATGAAAGCAAGAGAAAGAAATGTAGGCTGGAGGATTGATTATTTTTTCATTTCTAATGGCTTAAAAGATAAGCTCAAAAATGCCTTTATAAGAGATGATATTTTTGGTTCAGATCATGCTCCTGTAGGGATAGAAATTGATATTTAAGGTATTTTTTAATGCCTTAAATAATTATTAAGTAAAAATTGTTATAATTTCATCTTTAAACTGCAAATGGCCCATTCGTCTAGCGGTTAGGACATCGCCCTTTCACGGCGGTAACACGAGTTCGAGTCTCGTATGGGTCACCACTTCTTATTTTATCCCATTTTTTGATAATCGTTGTCATATTTTACAAAAAGTTACATTATTTTAAATCAATATTTCTTATTTATTTTCTTTTGTTTAAATTAAGTTAATTTTAAATTAATTGTTATTAATATTCTCAAAATTTTCATTAATTATTTTTAAATTTACATTGACTTCACAATTGTTTTTTAAAATGTACAAAAAGGAGGACAAAATGTATAGACCTAAAAACAAAAACGAGTTGATGAATTTGGTGCATAATGAAAGAATTTCTTTAAGAGATATTGATGTATCTTTGATTGATGATTTTTCTTATGTGTTTTATTATTCTAAAAGACTAGATTTTTTAGGCATTGAGCGTTGGGATGTGTCAAATGCTAAAGATATGTCTTATATGTTTTATTGTTGTGAAAGTTTTAATGCGGATTTGTCGCGTTGGAATGTTTCTAAGGTTGAAAATATGGCAAGTATGTTTTTTAATTGCAAAAATTTCAATCAAGACTTATCAAAATGGAACACACAAAGTTTAAAAGATATGTCTTATATGTTTTTTAATTGTGTTAGTTTTAATCATTCTTTATTGCATTGGAAGACTTCAAATGCTACTAGAATGGCTCATTGTTTTGAAAACTGCCATGCATATGAGCATAGCGTTGCAAATTGGGATGTGCAAAATGTAATTACCATGGCATATCTTTTCCATAATTGTAAAAATTTTCATCACGAGCTAGATGAATGGAATATCCAAAAAGATTGCAATACTCAAAAAATGTTTGGAAATCGTGGTCTTGATAAAATTTATACCGTAAAAGGTATAGAGCTAGAATAAATAAAATTCACACATTTTTTGTGTGAATTTTTCTTTTATCTTTTTAAGTTTCTCATCAAGTTTTTGTACTAAACTTATCTTTTAAAAGTGCTATTTTATAGTGCTTAGAGATTATTTTTTAGGAAAATTTCCATGAGAATAAAATTTATTATAAAAAGAGATAAAAGCCAAGTTGCATTTGATATTTTTAAAATCAAAAATGCTATTTTCAAAGCCAATATAAATTCCACAGATGAAAAATTAAATAATGATTTTTTAGATAAGCTTTGTGATGAGGTTGTAGCTTTGCTTGATGAAAAGCACACACAAGTAGAGCAAATTCAAGATAAAGTTGAAGAAGTTTTAATCAAAAATGCCTTAGTTAATACCGCAAAATCTTATATTTTATACCGTCAAAAAAGAACACAAATTCGCAATGGTAGCTATGATTTGCTAAGTTTGTATGATGATTTAACTTTTAAAGATTCCAAAGAAGCTGATTTGAAAAGAGAAAATGCAAATATTAATTCAGATAGTGCTATGGGTATGATGTTAAAATATGGCTCAGAAGGTGCAAAATACTATGTAGATGAGTGTATTTTGCCAAAACATATCGCAAATGCACACAAAAACGGCGATATACACATACACGATAAAGATTTTTATATGCTAACACAAACTTGCTGTCAAATAGACTTATTGAAGCTTTTTGAAAATGGTTTTAGCACAGGACATGGAAGCTTGCGTGAGCCAAATGATATTAGATCTTATGTTTCTTTAGCTTGCATTGCCTTGCAGGCTAATCAAAATGAAATGCATGGAGGTCAATCTATACCAAATTTTGATTTTGCTATGGCAAAGGGTGTGGCAAAGACTTTTCAAAAAGAGTATAAAAAGGCTATAAATGCTTTTTTTGAAATAAAATTAGAGCACAACTTAGATGAGAGTTGCTTTGATAACACAAAATTTCAAGCTTCAAGCGAAAAAGAATGCTTCAAAGAGCTTTTAAGGCTTGAATTAAATAGCGATGAGAATTTTTTAAAACAAGCAAATGCTTATGCTTATAAAAGAGCATTAAAGCAAACTCAAGATGCGACTTTTCAAGCTATGGAAGCTTTGGTGCATAATCTTAATACTATGAACTCAAGAGCAGGAGCCCAAGTGCCTTTTAGTACGTTAAATTATGGCACCGATATATCCTTTGAAGGGCAAATGGTAATAGAAAATTTACTAAAAGCCACGATGAAAGGCTTAGGAAATGGCGAAACACCGATTTTCCCTGTGCAAATTTTTAAAGTAAAAGAGGGTGTTAATTATAATGAAAAAGACCCAAACTACAAGCTTTTTAAACTTGCTATAGAATGTGCTTCTAAAAGACTTTTTCCAAATTTTAGCTTTTTAGATGCAAGTTTTAATGCAAAATATTATAAAAAGGATGATTATAACAGCGAAGTAGCTTATATGGGTTGTAGAACTAGGGTTATGGCAAATGTTTATGATGAGAGCAAAGAAATCACAAGCGGCAGGGGAAATTTAAGCTTTACAAGTATAAATCTTGTGCGTTTAGCCATAAAAGCCAAAGGAAATTTAGAGCTTTTTTACTCACTTTTAAAAGAAAAATTAGAGCTTGTGTATGAGCAATTACTTCATAGATATAAAATTCAAAGTCTAAAAAAGGTTAAAAATTTTCCATTTTTAATGGGCGAGGGGATTTGGATAGATTCAGATACTTTAAAAGAAAATGATAGCGTAGAAAAAATCATAGCACACGGGACTTTGGCTATAGGTTATATAGGACTTTGTGAGAGTTTAATGGCTTTAGTAGGTTCTCATCATGGACAAAGTCAAGAAGCAAGGGATATTGGCTTACAAATCGTGCGTTTTATGCGTGAATTTGTCGATGAAAAAGCACTCAAAGATAAGCTTAATTTTTCACTCATAGCTACTCCAGCTGAGGGTTTAAGTGGAAGATTTTTAAAACTAGATCAAAAAAAATACGGCATTTTAAAAGGCATAACCGATAAAGATTTTTATACTAATTCTTTTCATATTCCTGTAGATTTTCCTATTAGTATATATGAAAAAATTCAAATAGAAGCCCCATATCATGAGCTAAATAATGGCGGGCATATTACTTATGTAGAATTAAACGGCGATGTGAGTAAGAATTTAGAAAGTTTTGAACGCATTATAAAATGTATGAAAGAAAGCAATATAGGCTATGGTTCGATTAATTTCCCTCTAGATAGGGATCCAGTGTGTGGTTATAGTGGTGTGATAGATGAGTTTTGTCCAAAGTGTCATAGAAAAGAAGATGATATTAAATTCGAACGCATAAGAAGAATCACAGGTTATTTAGTAGGAACGCTTGATCGTTTTAATGACGCTAAAAAAGCTGAAGTTCATGCAAGAATTAAACACGATTTTTCTTAGATTAGCTGGTGTTATAAAAGAATCCATAGTCGATGGCTATGGATTGCGTTATGTGATTTTTACTCAAGGCTGCCCTCATCATTGCAAAGGTTGTCATAATCCACAAACACATGATTTTAACAAAGGGTATTTTCAAGATTTAGCAAGTTTGTATGATGAGATTTGCAAAAATCCTTTACTCCAAGGTGTTACTTTTAGTGGCGGAGAGCCTTTTATGCAAGCAAAAAATTTAAGTATTCTAGCAAAACACATTAAGGCTTTAGGGCTTGATCTTACTATATATACAGGTTTTACTTATGAAGAGCTATTACAAGAGCAAGCTATGAAAGAATTGCTTATCTTGGCTGATGTTTTGATAGATGGGAAGTTTATTTTAGAGCAAAAAGATTTATCTTTAAAATTTAAAGGTAGTAAAAATCAACGCATTATCGATGTAGCAAAAAGCTTAGAGCAAGGCAAAGTAATACTTTTTGAAAAATAAAGACTCATTTAGTCTTTTTTAATTTAACTATGTTAGAATGTTATAAAAATTAAAAAAGGAGAACAATATGTTTGAATTAAGAAAACTACCTTATGAAGCAGACGCTTTTGGAGACTTTTTAAGTGCAGAAACTTTTGCATTTCATCATGGCAAACACCACCAAACTTATGTAAATAACCTAAACAATCTTATCAAAGATACTGAATTTGCAGGAAAAGATTTAGTTTATATTATACAAAATTCAAATGGTGGAGTTTTTAACAACGCTGCTCAAGTGTATAATCATGACTTTTATTTTGATTGCATTAAGCCAAAAACATGCTGTGGCTGTGGCTGTTCTTTGAGCGCTGAGTTTAAAGCAGCGGTTGAAAAAGACTTTGGTTCTATGGAAAATTTAAAAGAAGAATTTATTAAAGGAGCTACAGGAGTATTTGGTTCTGGTTGGTTTTGGTTAGTTTATAACACTCAAAATCAAAAATTAGAATTAGTAGCTACAAGCAATGCTGCTACACCTATCACTGAAGGTAAAGTTCCGCTTTTAGTAGTTGATGTATGGGAACATGCTTACTATGTAGATCACCGCAATGCACGCCCTGCGTATTTAGAAAAATTCTACGCACACATTAACTGGGAATTTGTAGCAAAAGCCTATGAATGGGCTATTAAAGAAGGTATGAACTCAGTAAGCTTTTATGCAAACGAACTTCATCCACTAAACTAAAATAAAATCTCTTAGAGTTTCTAAGAGATTTTATTCTAAAACAACCCCTTCATTTAATACAACTTCGCCTATTACATAAGCGTCTGAGTTTTCTAAAACTTTTCCTACATTAGATGGATCTACCACCATAACTAAGCCCACGCCCATATTAAAGCTTCTATACATTTCAGCTTCTTCTACACTTTGGCCTATTTGGTAAAAAATTTCAGGAGTTTTTAGATGATGTTTTCTGATGATTGCGCCTATTCCTCTTGGGAAAACTCTTGGTAAATTTTCCACTAAGCCACCGCCTGTTATATGGGCTAGTGCATTAATGAATGGTTTTAATTTTAAAAAGTCTTTTACATAAATTCTTGTAGGTTCAAGTAAAATATCGATTAAATTTTTACCCTCTATTTTATCATCAAATTTAAGCTTTTGTACTTCAAATAATACTTTTCTAGCTAAAGAATATCCATTAGAATGAAGCCCGCTACTAGGTAGGGCTAGTAAAATATCTCCATTTTTTACAAAATTTCTTCTATCTATCTCATCTTTTTCAGCCATACCCACTGAAAAACCTGCTAAGTCAAAATCATTACTATGATACATTCCAGGCATTTCAGCAGTTTCTCCGCCTATTAAGGCACAATTTGCTTTTTTACAACCATTAGCAATCCCTGCTACAACTTTTTTAGCAACTTCTACATCTAACTTTGCAGTTGCATAATAGTCTAGAAAAAACAAAGGCGTAGCAAAATTGCAAATTAAATCATTTACACACATTGCTACTAAGTCCTCGCCTATGGTATCAAATTTTTGACTATCAATAGCAAGGCGCAACTTCGTACCTACTCCATCAGTTGCTGCTAGCATAACAGGATTTTTAAAACCACTTGGCATAGCAAAAGCACCTGAAAAAGAGCCTATGCCACCTAAAACATTTTCATTAAAAGTTTCTTTTACTAAAGGCTTGATCGCTTCTACAAAAGCATTGCCATTATCTATACTTACGCCCGCATCTTCATAGCTTATATTCATTTATCTTCCTTTAAGAATTTAAAAGGTATTTTAACTAAAAATGTTTTAAGGCTAAATTATGCAAAATGCTTATTTTGTAACTTCAAGTATAGCGGGTGGAAAGTCAAGCTTTATAAGAATAGTTCAAAATTTGGGTTTTGATACTTTAAGCGCAGATGTGATAGCTCATGAGCTTTTAAATGAAAATGCAAATTTTATAGCTAAGCTTTTTAATGATGATGATTTAATCATAGCAGGAAAAATAGATAGAAAAAAACTTGGCGCTATTGTATTTAATGATTTAAATGCCAAAAAAAAGTTAGAAGATTTTTTACATCCTAAAATCAAAGAAACTATTTTACAAAAAGCTCAAATTTTAGATAAAAACAACAAAGCTTTTTTTATAGAACTGCCTTTATTTTTTGAAAACAATCACTATCAAAATTTAGGAAAAAGTATATTGATTTATACTCCAAAAGAACTTTTGCTTCAAAGATTAATGCAAAGAGATAATTTGGACGAAAATGAAGCCTTAAAAAGAGTTAATTTGCAACTTGATATAGAAGAAAAACTAAAAAAAGCAGATTTTGTGATAAAAAATACTTCAGGTTATGAAAATTTTGAGAAAAATGTGCTAAATTTTTTAAAACACACTTTAAAGGTTGAAAAATGAAATTTTACAAGTACTGTGCTAGCGGGAATGATTTTGTGGTGTTTGCAGATAGCGAAAAGAAAGATCGCAGTGAATTAGCTAGAATTCTTTGTAATCGTTATGAGGGCATAGGTGCTGATGGACTTATAGTGGTAGTACCTCATGATAGATATGATTTTGAATGGGAATTTTATAATTGTGATGGGAGTAAAGCAAGTATGTGTGGTAATGGCTCGCGTGCAGCAGCACATTTTGCTCATCATTATTTAAAAAAATCTCAATATTTAAATTTCTTAACTGGTGCAGGGCTTATAAAATCTTTTGTTGATGATGATATGGTTGAAATCAAGCTTAGTGGGGTAAAGGATATCAAAGAAGCCTTTGAATATAAGGGTAGAATTTGGCAAGGCTGTAATACTGGAGTTCCACATATAGTAACCTTTGTTGATGATTTAAATGAATTTGATGTCAATTTATGCAAAGAAGTGCGTAAAAAATATAATGCAAATGTTAATTTTGCTAAAGTGGAAGATGATGAGTTTATAAGAGTTAGAACTTATGAACGTGGAGTAGAAGATGAGACTTTAGCTTGTGGTACGGGCATGGGGGCTTGTTTTTACTTGGCGTATTTAAATCAAAAAGTAAAAGATGATATTTTGATAAAGCCAAAAAGTAATGAAAGCTTGCATTTTAGATTAGAAGAGGATCAAATATTTTTTAGAGGAAAGGTGAAGTGCTGTTTTGAAGCTGATTATAATTTTACTTAGTTGTGTTTTATTTTTAAAAGCTGAATTTATAGCAGGTTTTGATGAGCAATATTATGCTTTAAGCATAAAAGAAAAGCGTGAAGTTTTTATCAAAAAAATCAATGCTTTATTAGATGTTTCTTTTAAAGAGATAGAAAAGGAAAAAGAATTTATAGAATTATTCTTTAAAGAAGCTATAAAGAATAATTTTAGAAAATTAAATACTAATGCTGTGCAAAAACTATGGTCTTTAAAAGAAAAATACCGCATTAAAAATTTATACGATCATAAAGAATACCAAATGCGTATTCAAAAGGTGCCAAAGTCTTTAGCCATAGCCCAAGCTATTATTGAAAGCGCAACTGGTACAAGTCGTTTTGCTAAAGAAGCAAATAATTTATTTGGAGAATGGACGTGGGGTGAAAAAGGTTTAATTCCAAAAGAAAGAGGCGAGGGTAAAACTCACAAAATTCGTATATTTGATAGTTTGCAAGAAAGTGTGGATTCGTATTTGCTTAATTTAAATCGCCACGATGCTTATAAAGAATTTAGAGCTTGGCGGTGGGATACTATAAGTGAAAATAAAAAACTTGATGGTAAAGAAGCAGCAAGTCATTTAGAAAAATACTCAGAGATTAAAAGTAATTATACTAAGCTTATTTTATCTATCATCGAGCAACATAATCTTGACGAGTTAGATTAATTACCCAAAGCCCACTCATCAAAAGGTAAAATCATCACACGCACCCCTTCTATGAAAAACTCATCTCTTTGTGAAAGTGTGATGATATAAATAGTCGAAAGCGCAAGTTGGTTTTTACTAAGGATTTTTTTGACTTTTAAGCTAAGTAAATCTTTATCTTTAAAGGGTGAGCATAAAAATGCATTTTTAAGACTTGGTAAGTAAAAATCAAAATGTTTAGTATAAAAAATTTCTCGTTTAAATTTAAACAACTCGCTTAAAATCAAATTTTCAAACAAAGCACTAAAGTCTTTTTGTATGCTTAGAGAATTTTTTAATGAAAAGTCCCAAAAATATACTTTTTTTAAATTTTTTTCAAGATTTTTTACAAAATACAAAGTGTAGTTTGATTCTAGTTTTTCTATGCTTTTATATAAGGTATCTTTGGAAATTTTTATACTATTTTTTAGAGTTTTTAATAACTCATTAACGCTAAATTCATTCCCAAGTTCCAAGGCAATTTGTTTGAGTATGGTAAGCTCTAATGGGGTATAAAAGCTTTTTAAGTACGATGAGTTTGTGTTAAAGTTGTGATTTAAAGTCACATTGCGCCCTGTGTGTAAAAAATAACTTACCATGGTTTTGGTATCAGCATATTTTTTATTTAAGCTTAAAAATTCTTCAAAATCTAAATAGTCTAAATGAAGTTCTTCAAACTGATCTAAGCAAAAATTACTATCACAAACACTTATTATGATTTGTAAATTAAGATGTTTTAAACTAGCAAAGTCAAAATCATGAGCAAAATTACACAAAGCTAGAAATTTAATTTGTGGATTATAAGTTAAAAACGAATTTAAATTCACCAAAGCGCTTGCTTGAAATTTTAAATCATCACAATCAATAAAAAGTATATTTTCTGCTTTATACAAAGATAAAAAATTTAAGATCAAATTTTTCTTACCGCTTGCAAAACCACCTTTTATGATGATGTTTTTATGGGTTTGGATTTGAATTTTTCTTTCATCAAATTTTTGAAATTTTGGGTAATTATCGTAAAAAAATTGTAGTGATTTCATAAATTTCTTTGTAATTAATGGTGGAGCATAGCGGGTTCGAACCGCTGACCCCAACGCTGCCAGCGTTGTGCTCTCCCAACTGAGCTAATGCCCCTTTAGATTTTGAAATCATACTATATTTTTTCTTAGATTTTCTTAATGCATAAAAAATCTGATAAATTTTATAAAATTTAATTTTTATCCTTTTAAAAAGGAAAATAATTAAAAAAAATGTATAAATTTCTTGACATAGCAAAGTATGTTTTTATATAATCTCAACATCATTTTATATGGTGGTTAGATTCTTATGGGTCTAACGAGTTCTTTACAAAGGAAAAAATATGGAAAGAATCAGGCTTAAGCTAAAAGCTTATGACCACAGAGTTCTAGATCGCACAGTTGCAGCAATTGTAGAAGCTGTTAAAAGAACAGGTGCTGACATCAGAGGTCCAGTGCCAATGCCTACAAAAATCAAAAGATACACAGTTTTGAAATCTCCACACATCAACAAAGATTCACGCGAACAATTTGAGATGAGAATTCATGCTCGTATGCTTGATATTGTAGCAGCTACTCCAGATACAGTAGATTCACTCACTAAGCTTGACTTGGCTCCAGAGGTCAATGTTGAAGTAAGAGCTATGGGTAAATAAGGATAGAATATGGAATACATTGTAGAAAAAATTGGTATGAGTAGAACAATCAGCACACCAAGCATTCCTGTAACCTTACTTAAACTTGTTCAAACTAAAGTATGTGAAGTAGAAAATGGAAAAGCTTTGGTTGCTTATGTAAAAGGCAAAGCAAATAATAAATGCATTGCAGGTCAGCAAAAAAAATACAATCTTTCAGCTGAATATAATAGATTTGCTTCTTTAGAAGTAGCAAACACAGAAGCAGGCGATATTGATCTTAATCCTTTAAAAGAAGCTTCTATTTTAAAAGTAAGCTTTAATTCTAAAGGTAGAGGTTATAGTGGGGTTGTTAAAAGACACGGATTTGCCGGAGGTCCTGCAAGTCACGGTTCAAGATTCCACAGACGTCACGGATCAATCGGTAACCGCGAATGGCCAGGTCGTGTTCAACCAGGTATGAAAATGGCAGGTCATTATGGCAATGTAAAAGTTACTGTTAAAAACGAAGTAGTTTCATTTGATGAAGAAAATGGCATCTTAGTAGTAAAAGGTGCGGTACCAGGATTTAATGGTGCTATGGGTAAAATAAGGATTGCAAAATGAGTAAAGTAACTGTTTTAAATGATAAATTTGAAAAAGCTAGTGAACTCGATCTTCCAGCAAAATATGCAGAAGTTAATCCGCACAACCTTTATTTATATGTAAAATCTTATCTTGCTAGCCTTAGAGCAAACACAGCTCATACTAAAGGTAGAAGCGATGTAAGCGGTGGTGGTAAAAAACCATGGAGACAAAAAGGTCGTGGTGGTGCAAGAGCAGGTTCAACAAGAACGAATGTTTGGGTTGGTGGTGCTGTAGCATTTGGTCCTACAAACAATCGTAACTATTTCCAAAAAGTTAATAAAAAACAAAAACGCTTAGCGCTTGAAAGAGCATTGGCTGATAAAGCACAAAACAATGCATTATTCTCAGTAGATAGTTTAAGCATTGAAAGCGGTAAAACAAAAGATGCAAATGCAGTTATTAAAAAGCTTGGTTTAAAAGATGCTTTAATTGTAAAAGATTTACTAGATGAAAAAACACTTCTTGCTTTTAGAAACTTAGCAAATTGCTATGTAGTTGATATTAGCGAAGTAAATGCTTATTTAGTATCTGTATTTAATGCTGTTATCATTGAAAAAGCAGCGCTTGAATCTATCGTAAAAGAGGGTTAAAATGGCAGATATTACTGATATAAAAACAATACTTTACACTGAAAAAAGCTTAAACCTTCAAGAGCAAGGTGTTGTAGTTATTCAAACTTCTCCAAAAATGACTAAAAATGGTCTAAAAGAAGTTTTAAGAGAATATTTTGGTGTAACTCCAGTAAGAATTAATTCTTTAAAAATGGATGGAAAAGTAAAGCGTTTTAGAGGTCGTGAAGGTCAAAGAAATAGCTTTAAAAAATTCTATGTTAAGCTACCAGAAGGTGTGAGCTTAGAAAGTTCGGAGGCATAAGATGGCAATTAAAACTTATAAACCATATACTCCAAGTAGAAGATACATCACAGGTGTAAGCTCTGATGATATCACAGCAAAAGCTAGTGTACGTTCATTACTTGTAAAACTTCCAGCTCATGCAGGTCGTAACAATAATGGTAGAATCACAAGCCGTCATAAAGAAGCAGGTGCTAAAAAACTTTACAGAATTATAGATTTTAAAAGAAGAAAATTTGGTATTGAAGGTAAAGTTGAAGCAATCGAGTACGATCCATACAGAAATTGTCGTATTGCATTAATCTCTTATAGAGATGGTGAAAAAAGATACATCTTACAACCAAAAGGTTTAAGTGTTGGTGATGTTGTTTGTGCTGCTGAAAGCGGACTTGACATTAAACCAGGTAATGCAATGAAATTAAGAAACATCCCAGTGGGTACTATCGTACACAATATCGAGTTAAAACCAGGCAAAGGCGGTCAAATGATCCGTTCAGCAGGTGCTTATGCTCAATTAATGGGTAAAGAAGAAAAATACGTTATCTTAAGACTTGCAAGTGGTGAAATGAGACAAGTTTTAGCTGAATGTATGGCAAGTATCGGTGAAGTTGGTAATGAAGAATGGTCAAATGTGACTATCGGTAAAGCAGGTAGAAATCGCCATAGAGGTATTCGTCCTCAAACAAGAGGCTCTGCGATGAACCCAGTTGATCACCCACACGGTGGGGGTGAAGGTAAGAAAAATTCAGGCCGTCATCCAGTTACTCCATGGGGTAAACCAACTAAAGGTGCTAAAACTCGCCGTAAAAAAGCTAGCGATAAGCTAATAATTTCAAGAAGAAAAGGAAAGTAAGATGGCTAGGTCACTAAAAAAAGGTCCTTTTGTTGATGACCATGTAATGAAAAAAGTCATCGCTGCTAAAAAAGCTAACGATGGTAAGCCAATTAAAACTTGGTCAAGACGCAGCACTATTATACCTGATATGATAGGTTTAACTTTTAATGTTCATAATGGAAAAAGCTTTATCCCAGTATATGTTACTGAAAATCATATCGGTTACAAATTAGGTGAATTTGCACCTACTAGAACATTCAAGGGTCACAAAGGCTCTGTTCAGAAAAAAATAGGTAAGTAAGGGAGATTTATGAGTAGAGCGTTAATTAAATTCATAAGATTATCTCCAACTAAAGCGAGATTGATTGCTAGAGAAGTTCAAGGTATGAATGCAGAGCTTGCATTAGCTAGTTTGAAATTTATGCCAAATAAAGGTGCTAAATTTATAGCAAATGCTATTTCAAGTGCTGTAGCAAATGGCGGATTTGAAGCAAATGAAGTTGTTGTTTCAAGTTGTCGTGTTGATGCTGGTGCGGTTTTAAAAAGATTTAGACCAAGAGCTAGAGGAAGTGCTAGTCGTATTAGAAAGCCAACTTCACACATTTTGGTAGAAGTTAGTAAAGTAGAAGCAAGTGCTGAAAAAACTACAAAAGCTAAAAAAGCATCAGTGAAAAAGGAAAGCTAATATGGGACAAAAAGTAAATCCGATTGGTTTAAGACTAGGAATTAATAGAAATTGGGAATCAAGATGGTTTCCTACAAAAGCTAATTTAGCAGAAAATATTGGTGAAGATTATAAAATCAGAACTTTCTTAAAAAGAAAACTTTATTATGCAGGAATTAGCCAAATTCTTGTAGAAAGAACAGCGAAAAAATTAAGAGTAACTGTTGTAGCTGCAAGACCAGGGATTATTATTGGTAAAAAAGGTAGTGATGTTGATATTTTAAGAAAAGAACTTCAAGATTTAATCAAAAAAGAAGTTAATATCAATATTAAAGAAGAAAGAAAAGCAGGTGCTTCAGCTCAGCTTGCAGCTGAAAGTGTTGCTACTCAACTTGAAAAAAGAATTGCTTTTAGAAGAGCAATGAAAAAAGTAATTCAAGGAGCGCAAAAAGCAGGTGCTAAAGGGATTAAAGTTTCAGTTTCAGGCCGTTTAGGTGGTGCTGAAATGGCAAGAACTGAATGGTATCTAGAAGGTCGTGTTCCACTTCACACTTTAAGAGCAAAAATTGATTATGGTTTTGCAGAAGCACATACTACTTATGGGAACATAGGTATTAAAGTATGGATCTTCAAAGGTGAAGTTTTACAAAAGGGTGTTCAACCTGAAAAAACCGAAGAAAACGCTCCAGCTAAAAAAACTAGAAGAGCAAGAAGAGGTAAATAATCATGTTAATGCCAAAAAGAACTAAATATCGTAAAATGATGAAAGGGCGTAACAGAGGTTATGCCAACAGAGGGACTGAATTTACTTTTGGTGATTTTGCCCTAAAAGCAACTGAAGCTGGCCGTATTAATTCACGTCAAATCGAAGCAGCTCGTATTGCTTTAACTCGTTTTGTAAAAAGACAAGGTAAAACTTGGATTAGAGTTTTCCCAGATAAACCTCTAACTAAAAAACCTTTAGAAACTCGTATGGGTAAAGGTAAAGGTGCAGTTGAGGAATGGGTAATGAACATTAAACCAGGTCGTATCATTTATGAAATGGCAGGGGTTAATGAAGAAATGGCAAGACAAGCTTTAACTTTAGCGATGCACAAATTGCCATTTAAAACTAAGTTTGTTACAAGAGAGAGCCAAAATGAAATATACTGAGATTAAAGATAAAACAGCAGGTGAGCTTGCAACAATGCTAAAAGAAAAAAAGGTGCTTTTATTTACTTTAAGACAAAAGCTAAAAACAATGCAGCTAACTAATCCTAAAGAGATTAGCGAAGTTAAAAAAGACATCGCTAGAATCAATACTGCAATTAGCGCTTTAAAATAAGGATAGAAAATGGCATTTAAAAGAGAAATTCAAGGCGTTGTTGTTCAAATTGCTGGAGATAAAACAGCAACAATTTTGGTTGAAAGAAAAGTGGTTCACCCAAAATACAGAAAAATCGTAAAACGCTTTAAAAAATATTTAATTCATGATGAAAGAAATGAACTTAAAGTGGGAAATACTGTAGTTGCTATTGAATGTAGACCACTTTCTAAGAGAAAATCATTTCGCTTAAAAACTATAGTATCAGCAGGAGTTGAGTAATGATTCAAAGTTTTACTAGGCTTGCAGTTGCTGATAATAGCGGTGCAAAAGAATTAATGTGTATTAAGGTTTTAGGTGGTAGTAAAAGAAGATACGCTACTGTTGGTGATGTAATCGTTGCATCTGTAAAAAAAGCTCTACCAAATGGTAAAGTTAAAAAAGGTCAAGTAGTAAAAGCAGTTATCGTTAGAACTAAAAAAGAAATTCATAGAGATAATGGTTCTTTAATTCGTTTTGATGAAAATGCAGCAGTTATTCTTGATGCTAAAAGAGAGCCTATCGGAACGCGTATTTTTGGACCAGTAGGTCGTGAAGTAAGATATGGTGGCTTTATGAAAATTGTTTCACTAGCACCGGAGGTGTTGTAATGAAATTAAAAATTAAAAAGAATGATATGGTAAAAGTTATCGCAGGTGATGACAAAGGCAAAACAGGTAAAGTTTTAGCAGTATTCCCTAAAACAAATAAAGTAATTGTTGAGGGTTGTAAAATCGCTAAAAAAGCTGTTAAGCCAAGTGATAAAAATCCAAATGGCGGTTTTATCAATAAAGAAATGCCAATGGATATTTCAAATGTAGCAAAGGCAGGAGAATAAGATGATGAGATTGAAAGAAAAATATACTCAAAATATCAAACCTGCTTTAGTAAAAGAATTTGATATCAAAAATCCTATGCTTATTCCTTTTATTGAAAAAGTTGTAATCAGCGTAGGTGCTGGGGAATTAGCAAAAGATCAAAAAGTATTACAAAATGTTGCAGATACTATTTCATTGATCGCCGGACAAAAAGCAGTTATCACAAAAGCTAAAAAATCAGTTGCTGGTTTTAAAGTAAGAGAAGGCTTCCCAGTAGGTGTAATGGTAACATTAAGAAAAGACAATATGTATGCTTTCTTAGATAAGCTTATTACTATAGCTCTTCCTCGTGTTAAAGACTTTAGAGGTCTTCCAAGAGATGGTTTTGATGGAAGAGGAAACTATAACTTTGGTTTAGATGAGCAGTTAATGTTCCCAGAAGTTGAATATGATAAAATCTTAAGAACTCATGGTATGAACATTTCTATCGTTACAACAGCAAAATCAGATAAAGAGGCACAAAAATTATTAGAATTATTTGGCGTGCCATTTGCAAAAGGAAAGTAATATGGCTAAAAAATCAATGATTGCAAAAGCTGCCCGCAAACCTAAATTTAGCGTTAGAGGGTATACTAGATGCCAAATTTGTGGAAGACCACATTCAGTTTATAGAGATTTTGGAATTTGTAGAGTTTGCTTAAGAAAAATGGCAAATGAAGGTTTAATTCCTGGTCTTAAAAAAGCAAGTTGGTAAGAGGAAAGAACCATGATAAATGATTTAATTTCAGATTCACTAACAAGAATTAGAAATGCAGGGATGAGAAGATTAGAAACTACTCAACTTTTGCATTCTAAAGTTATCGAAGCTTTACTTGGAATTTTCCAAGCTAAAGGCTATATTGAAAGCTTTAATGTTATTGAAGAGGATAAAAAGAAATTCATCAATGTAGTTTTAAAATACGATGAAAAAGGTAAAAGCGTAATTAACGAAGTTAAGCGTATTTCTAAACCTGGTCGTCGTGTTTATAAAGGTAAAGATGAGATCAAAAGATTTAAAAACGGTTATGGTACTATCGTGGTAAGCACTTCAAAAGGTGTTTTAGCTAACGACGAAGCTTACAAAGCAGGCGTTGGCGGCGAAGTTTTATGTACTATTTGGTAAGAGTTTCTACTTTTTATGGTATTCGGTATCCATTCTTATAAAGTAGTCATATCGTAGACAAGTAAAAAGGAAAAATGAATGTCTCGTATAGGTAAACAACCAGTTGCTATTCCAAGTGGAGTAGAAGTAAAATTAGAAGGTAACTTGCTAAAATTTAAAAAAGGAAATTTAGCAAAAGAGCTTGATACAAAAGCAAATGTTAATGTTGAGATTAAAGAAGGACAAATTCTTTTCTCTCCTAAAGGTGAAGATAGACAAAGTAGAGCTTATTGGGGAACTTATAGAGCTTTAGCTCAAAACATCATCATCGGTTTAACTGATGGTTTTAGCAAAACTTTAGAAATCAACGGTGTTGGTTATAAAGCTGCGTTAAAAGGTAAAGTTCTTGAACTTGCTTTAGGTTTTTCTCATCCTATCAACTATGCTATTCCAGAAGGCATAGAAATTACTGTTGATAAAAACAATGTTATTATCAAAGGTAGTGATAAACAAGTGGTAGGTCAAGTTGCTGCTCAAATTCGTGAATTTAGACCACCTGAGCCTTACAAAGGAAAAGGTGTTAAATATTCAGATGAGCGTATTATCCGCAAAGCTGGTAAGACATCTAAGAAGTAAGGATAGAATATGAGAGCAAATGTATTAAAAAGAAAAATATCTTTAAGAATTAAAAGAAAAAAAAGAATTAGAGCAAAAATTTCAGGAACACAAGCTCTTCCAAGAGTTTCTGTTTTCAAATCAAACAGAACTTTATATATCCAAGCTATCGATGATGTTAAAGCAGTAACTTTAGCAGCAGTAGATGGAAGAAAAATTGGTGTTAAAGCAAATAAAGAAGGCGCTAAAAAAATAGCAGCTGAATTTGCAAAAGTTTTAAAAGCTAAAAACATAGAAGAAGCAGTGTTTGATAGAAATGGTTATTTATACCATGGTGTGATTGCAGCTTTAGCTGAAGCACTAAGAGAAAACGGAATCAAACTATAACCCAAAAGGAAGATCGATGGAAAAATATAATAGAGAAGAATTTGAAGAAGTAATCGTCGATATCGGCAGGGTTACTAAGGTTGTTAAAGGTGGTAGAAGATTTAGATTTACTGCTTTAGTTATCGTTGGAAATAGAAAAGGTTTAGTTGGTGTGGGCTATGGAAAAGCTAAAGAAGTTCCAGATGCTATAAGAAAAGCAGTTGATGATGCTTTTAAAAACATTGTTGAAGTTAAAACAAAAGGTTCAACTATCCCTCATGATGTAGAAGTAAAATACAACGCAAGTAGAATTTTACTTAAACCAGCAAGCGAAGGTACAGGGGTTATTGCAGGTGGTTCAACACGTCCTATCGTGGAACTTGCAGGTATTAAAGACATTTTAACTAAGTCTTTAGGTTCAAATAATTCAGCAAATGTTGTGCGTGCTACTATTAAAGCACTTACAATGCTTAAAGGATAATCAATGAATTTAACAAAAGCACCAGGTTCAACACATAAAACCAAAAGAATAGGCCGTGGTCAAGGTAGTGGTATGGGTAAAACTTCTACTAAAGGTGGAAAAGGCCAAACTGCTAGAAAAGGTTATAATGAAAAAAGAGGTTTTGAAGGGGGTCAGCAACCACTTCAAAGACGTTTACCAAAAGTAGGCTTTACTTCTAAATTTGAAAAACCTTATGTGATTAATGTTGAAAAAATCACAGCAATCAAAGAGCTTAGCGAAATTACATTTGAAACAATCAATAGCATTCATAAGCTTTCAAAAAATGTAAATAAAGTTAAGCTTATTGGGGCAAGCGCTAAAGATCTTGCTAGTAAAATTAAAGACGAGAAGATTACTTTTAGCGGACAAAAATAATGAATAAAACATTGACAAATAAAATTCTCATAACATTAGCTTTTTTATTCGCTTATAGAATATTAGCTTATGTTCCAGTTCCGGGGGTTAATGTCAGTGTTATCAAGGAATTTTTTGATTCTAATGCATCTAATGCATTAGGCTTGTTTAATATGTTTAGTGGGGGTGCTGCTGAAAGACTTAGCATCATCTCTCTAGGCATTATGCCTTATATTACTGCTTCGATTATTATGGAGCTTTTAGCGGCAACTTTTCCTAATATAGGAAAAATGAAAAAAGAACGCGATGGTATGCAAAAATATATGCAAATTATCCGTTATGCTACTATAGCTATCACTTTGATACAAAGTATAGGCGTTTCTATAGGCTTACAAAGTCTTCATGGAAAAGCAGGTCAATCAGCCATTATGATTGATATGAATACTTTTATCGCACTTTCTGCTGTTTCTATGCTTGCAGGTACCATGCTTTTGATGTGGATAGGTGAGCAAATCACTCAACGCGGTATAGGAAATGGTATTTCTTTAATCATCTTTGGTGGTATTGTTTCTACAATTCCAGGTGCAATTAGTGGAACAGTAAATTTGGTAAATACAGGTGAGATGAATTTCTTGACTATCATTGCCATTTTAGTTGTAATTTTACTTACTATTTGGGCTATTATAGTAGTAGAACTTGGAGAAAGAAGAATTCCTATTTCTTACTCAAGAAAAGTAATCATGCAAAATCAAAACAAACGCATTATGAATTATATACCTATTAAGATTAACTTAAGTGGTGTTATTCCTCCTATTTTTGCAAGTGCGATTTTGATGTTTCCAAGTACTATTTTACAAACAAGTACAAATGAATATGTGTTAAAAATTTATGACTTTTTAAATCCAAACGGATTTTTCTTTCATTTTTTAACATTCTTACTTGTTATTTTCTTTGCGTATTTTTATGCATCAATTGTATTTAACGCAAAAGATATAGCTGAAAATCTTAAAAGACAAGGTGGTTTCATACCAGGTATTAGACCAGGTGAAGGAACTGCAAATTATCTTAATGAAGTAGCGTCAAGACTTACCTTGTCAGGTTCTATTTATTTAGGGCTTGTAGCTACATTACCATGGCTTATTGTGAAGTTGTTTGGTGTGCCTTTTTATTTTGGTGGAACTTCTGTTTTGATCGTAGTTCAAGTAGCACTTGATACAATGAGAAAAATTGAAGCTCAAATTTATATGAATAAATACCAAACTTTAAGTGCAGTAGGCTTATAAGAAAGTAGATTTTCTACTTTCTTCCTTTTTAAAGGATTTTGATGAGACTAGGCGTTTTTGATAGCGGTGTAGGTGGGCTTAGTGTTTTAAAATCTTTACTTCAAGCAAAACTTTTTAAAGAATATATTTACTATGGGGATACTGCAAGAGTGCCTTATGGGGTTAAAGATAAAGAAACTATCATTAAATTTTCCCTAGAAGCTTTAGAATTTTTCAAAGAAAAAAAAGTCGATATGCTTATTATTGCGTGCAATACAGTTAGTGCGCATGCTTTAGAAATTCTAAAAGCAAATGCGTCATTTCCGGTTCTTGGAGTTATAGAAGCAGGGGTTTTAGCGGTTAAAAACTCTTTAGAAGATAAAAACTCTAATATATTGGTCATTGCAACACAAGCTACTGTGGATTCTCATGCTTATAAGCAAGCTTTAATCAAAGAAGGCTTTTTAAAAGTGGAAGAAAAAGCAACGGGACTTTTTGTACCTATGGTTGAAGAAGGGATTTTTCAAGGAGATTTTTTAAAAGCCGCTTTTGAGTATTATTTTAATAAGCTCAAATTTCATCCTAATGCTCTAATCTTAGCATGCACGCATTTTCCTTTAATCGCCCATTCTTTATCAGAATATTTTGGCAAAAACACAAAACTTATTCATTCAGGTGAAGCTATAGCTTTGCAATTACAGCAAGAATTTAACTTAACATCAATCCAAGAAGAAGCTAATATCGAATTTTACGCTTCAAGTGATGTAGAAAAACTAAAAAAAATTGCAAATTTATGGCTTTAAATTAATAGCTATTTACTAAAATATTTTTTATATTTATAATTTATTTTTATTTAAACATAGTTGCATTATAATCTTTATCATTTCTAATGAAAGGACTAACATGAAAAAAATGTTAATGTGTGCAGCTATGGCACTAAGTTTAGGAGCAGGAATTTTGGAAGCAAAACCAAAAGTTGCAATTTTAGCTACAGGTGGAACTATTGCAGGTTCGATTGATAGTTCAGTAGCTACTACAGGCTATACAGCTGGTGTTTTGGGGGTTGATACTTTGATTAAAGCAGTACCTCAAATTCAAGATTTAGCGGTAATTAGCGGAGATCAAATTGCTAATATTGATAGCAAAGATATGACAAATGAAATTTGGCTAAAACTTGCTAAAGAAGTTAATAGACTTTTAAAATCTGATGTAGATGGAGTTGTAATTACCCATGGTACTGATACCATGGAAGAAACTGCATATTTCCTAAATTTAACCGTAAAAAGCGACAAACCTGTTGTTTTGGTTGGTGCAATGCGCCCATCAACTGCAATTAGCGCAGATGGTCCTAAAAATCTTTACAACGCTGTAGCATTAGCAGCAAATCCTCAAGCAAAAAATAAAGGCGTAATGGTAGCTATGAATGATAGAATTCAAAGTGCTAGAGGCGTTATGAAAACTCATAGTTTAAATGTAAATGCATTTAGCTCACCAGATATGGGTGATATGGGTTATATAGTAGATGGAAAAGCATTTTTCTATAATACTAATACAAAATTACACACTAAAAAATCTCCATTTGATGTTAGTAAACTAAAAGAATTACCAAAAGTAGATATTCTTTATAGTTATGCAAATGATGGTAGCGGTGTTGCAGCAAAAGCTTTGTTTGAAAATGGAACTAAAGGTATAGTTGTAGCTGGAACAGGTGCTGGTAGTATCCATGATTATCAAAAAGATGTGTTAAAAGAATTGCTTAAAAAAGGTCTTAATGTAGCGGTAAGCTCACGTGTGGTAGCTGGTAGAGTTGCAGTAAGTGATGCTGATGCAAAACTTGGTTTCATTGATACAGGTGATATGAGTCCTCAAAAAGCTAGAGTGTTATTAATGCTTGCTCTAACTAAAACAAGCGATCCTAAGAAAATCCAAGAATATTTCTTAAAATACTAAAATCTTAAACACCCAAATGCTAAAATAACATTTGGGTGGATTTTTCAATCAAAATCTTACTTAAATTAATCACAAGGATATTAAATGAAACAATATGAAAGTTATAAATGCCAAAAATGCGGCAATGAAGTAGAAGTGCAAAATGTAGGTGGTGGAAAGCTTAGCTGCTGTGGTCAAGAAATGGAGTGTATTACTAAAGATTTAACAGCTGTAAATTTAATGAAAGCTTTTGCGGGTGAATCTATGGCAAGAAATAAATATGATTTATTTGCAGATATTGCTCAAGAAGAAGGTTGGCATGCTATTGCAAAACATTTTAGAGAAGCTGCAGAAAATGAAAAATGGCATGCAAGAGCTGAATTTAAAGCTTATCATGAATTAGTAGATGGTAAAGCTTTAGAAGAAACTGCTAAAAATTTAATCTGCGCAGCAGAGGGCGAAAACTATGAGCATACTACTATGTATCCAAATTTTGCAAAAATCGCAGAAGATGAGGGCAAAAGAAATATAGCAAGATTATTTACAGCTATAGGCAAAGTAGAAATTGAGCATGAAAGAGAATATCTAGCGCTTAAAAAAATGCTTGAAGAAGAAGATTTCTTTAATTCAGAAGTAGAAGAATTGTGGGTTTGTGAAGTTTGTGGGCATATACACCGTGGTAAAAAAGCACCAAATGCCTGTCCTTTATGTAAAGCTCCAAAAGAATACTTCAAACGCGAATTTTTAGGATGATTTTAAAAACCTTGATAAAAATGATAAAATATTTTATTTTTATCAAGGTTTAATATGCAAATTCTAACTCATCCTTTCAAACCTTTTTTTGATGAAAACTCAAAAGTTTTAATACTAGGTTCTTTTCCATCTATCAAGTCAAGAGAAGAAAATTTTTATTATCAACATAGCAAAAATCGTTTTTGGCGCATTTTTGAAATATTATTTGAGTGTGAGTTAAAAACAGTACAAGATCAAAAAGCTTTTTTAAAAGCAAATCATATAGCACTTTGGGATGTTATAGCAAGTTGTAAGATAAAAAATTCAGATGATAAAACTATTTCTTATGCTAAAGCAAATGATATAAATATTATTTTAGATAAAGCAAATATAGAAAAAATTTGTGTTTTAGGTAAAGTTGCAAGTAAATATTTTGCTAAATTTTATCCTGAGCAAGAATTTTTTGAACTTCCTTCAAGTTCTCCTGCTAATATGAATTATTCTTTAGAAAATTTAGTAGAAAAATATAGCATTATAAAGGAAAAATAATGGCTTTAGTTGGAGTAGATGAGGCTGGGCGCGGGGCTTTGGCTGGAGATATGCACATAGGAGCTTGTAAGCTTTTAAAAAATATTGATGGTTTGGCTGATTCTAAAAAATTAAGTGCAAAAAAAAGAGAAGAACTATATGAGCAAATTCTTTCTAACTCAAATTTTTTAATCCTTGCTTTTTCGCCTTTGCAGATTGATACTTTAGGGCTTAGTCAGTGTTTGCAACTAGCTTTAAAAATCATAAAAAAGCATTTTAACCAAGATGAGATTTTGTATGATGGAAATTTAAATTATGGAGTTTTAGGCATAAAAACCATGATTAAAGCTGATATGAAAGTACAAGAAGTTTCAGCAGCTAGTATATTAGCCAAGGTAAGTCGTGATCAAAAAATGTGTTATTTTTCTAAATTATATAATCATTATGATTTTGATAAACACAAAGGTTATGGTACAAAAGCTCATATAGAAAAGATTAAAGCATTTGGTTATTCGCCCTTACACCGCAAAAGCTTTATGTTAAAGTGTTTTGAGAAAAGTTTATTTGATTAAATTGTGTGATTTTTACACTTTTGTATTTTGAATTTTACTTTCTTTTAAAAATAATAGAATGTTTTAATATTTGAAATATTATTATTAAGATAAAAAAATATAGTCAAAAAATATTTTTTTAATAATTATTTATTAAAAATAATAATATTAGTTAAAATTGCTATATGTTTTAAGAAAAATTAATTTTTTTCTATTATAGTAATATAAAAATATTTCAAGGGGTATTATGTCTTTACTTTTAAGTGGGTTAAAGATTGGAAATTTTTATGTAAAAAATCGCATTGTAATGCCCCCTATGGATATGTATGAAACGCAAGTTTTAGATGGTAAGATTAATCAATTTCACTTGATACATTATGGAGCTAGAGCTTTGGGTGGTGTTGGGCTTATCATAGTTCAAGCTTGTGCAATTAATGAAAATGCAAAAATTGCTGATAATGATATAGGTCTTTGGGGAGATTTTCAAATTCAAGGACACAAAGAACTTGTTGAGCTTTGCCATCATTTTGGTGCTAAAATTGCCATTCAGTTAAACCACAGTGGCCGTAAAAACTCATGTAAAGAAGCTATATTAAAAGCTCCAAGTAATATAGCTTTTAGTGAAAAATTTTCCAAACTTCATGTTTTAAGCAAAGATGAAATTTTACAAATAGAGCAAGAATTTATTCAAAGTGCTAAAAGAGCTAAAGAAGCAGGTTATGACGCAGTAGAGCTTCATAGTGCTCATGGGTATTTGCTTAGTTCGTTTTTATCGCCTTTATCAAATCAAAGAGATGATGAATATGGTGGCAGTTTTGAAAATAGAACGCGTCTTTTGTGTGATATCATTAAGCGTATAAAAAAAGAAGTTGATATTGCTTTATTTGTAAGAATTTCAGCTACAGAATGGCAAGAGGGCGGTTGGAATTTAGAAGATAGTAAAAAACTTACCTTGATTTTAGAAAAATTAGGCATTGATATGCTAGATGTTTCAGCAGGAGGAAATATCAATAAACCTTCTTTAGTGCCAAACATAGCACCACTTTATCAAGCTCCTTATGCTAAGGCCTTAAAAGAAGTTGTTAAAATTCCTATATCTTGTGTGGGTCTTATAAATAGCGCTAGCGAAGGCGAGGCTTTGCTTTTGGGCGAGGTGTGTGATTTGGTTTGTTATGGTAGGAAATTACTAAGAAATCCAAATTTTGCAAATGAAGCCGCAGCTGCTTTAAATGAAAGAGAAAAAATTGTGCCAAATTATTCTAGAGCATATTTGTAAAATAATACAAAAAGTTTTTTAGGTAAAAGCTTTTTTTATTATTTTTTACAAGGAGAAAATGTGGATAATCTTAAGTGGAATTCTTTTGATACGCGTTGGATGCTTTCTCTTTTTGGGACTGCAGTTGGTGCGGGGATTTTATTTTTACCTATTAAGGCAGGTGTTGGTGGTTTTTGGCCAGTTGTTGTAATGGCTTTGATTATTTTTCCAATGGTATATTTAAGCCATAGAGCTTTAAGTCGTTTTGTATGCCAAGCAAATGGTAATGATAAAGACATTACTCATGCGGCTGAAGAGTATTTTGGTAGAAAAGTAAGTATTTTTATTTCTGTGCTTTATTTCTTTGCAATTTTCCCAATTTGTTTAGCATATTGTGTAGGTATAACTAATACTTTTGAGAGTTTTATTTATAATCAATTCTTACCACTTTTAGATCCAAATGGTTCTTTTGCAAGTGCAATTAGTGCTATGTATCAAACAAGTGTTAATGAGCAAGGAAAAACTATAGCTAATTTACTTCCTTTTTATAGAGCGCTTTTTGCTTTTGTTTTGGTAAGTATTTTTATGCTTATTATGCTTTTTAGTGAAGAGTTAATCACTAAAGTATGTGAGTGGCTTGTATATCCTTTGTGTGCTATTTTATTTTTATTTTCTTTATATCTTATCCCACAATGGTCATTTGAAAGTTTTAGCGCTATTCCAGGAACAAAAGAATTTATTACTATAGTATGGCTAACTTTACCGGTTTTAGTGTTTTCATTTAATCACTCACCAGCGATTTCTACTTTTTCTTTAAGTGTAAAAAGACAATATCCTGAAAATTCAGTACAAAAAGCAAATCAAGTATTATTTAGAACTTCTGTAATGTTACTTGCTTTTGTTATGTTTTTTGTGGTATCTTGTGTGCTTTCTTTAACTCCTGCAGAACTTGCTGAAGCAAGAGCACAAAACATACCTGTACTTTCTTATTTTGCTAACAAACTTGATAATCCATTTATTTCTTATGGTGGTCCATTAATTGCGTTTTTAGCAATTTCTAGTTCATTCTTTGGGCATTATTTTGGTGCTAGAGAAGGTGCTTATGGTATAGTTAGAAAATGCTGCAAATTAGCAGGCAATGAAAATCCTGATTTGAAAAAAATCGCAGTTTATTCAACTTTGGTAATGTATATTATTATGTTAATCACTGCTTATGTAAATCCAAGTATTTTAGGCTTTATTGAAAGCTTAGGTGGACCGATTATCGCAGCGATTTTATTCTTAATGCCTATGATTGCAATTTACACTGTTTCTAAAATGAAAAAATTCCAAAACAAAGCTTTAGATGCGTTTGTATTTATCACAGGTATTTTGACAATCATCACTGTAATCTATACTTTTTAAGGTGTTAATGAATGAGTAGTAATTTAAGTATATTTAAAGTTGGTGTTGGTCCTTCATCTTCTCATACCTTAGGACCAATGCTAGCAGGGAATATGTTTTGTGAAAAAATCAAAGATAAAATCACACAAATTACAAAAATTCAAATCAAACTTTATGGTTCTTTATCGCTTACTGGTAAAGGCCATTTAAGTGATAAGGCTATTATATGGGGTTTGAGTGGATTAAAGGCAAAAGAGCTTAACGCTGCTTTGCAAGATCGTGTGTTTAATAAAATTTTACAAGATAAAATTTTGGTTTTAAATGCTCAAAAAGAATTAAATTTTGACTATGATAAAGATTTGATTTTTGAAAAAGACTTTTTACCTTTACATGAAAATGGGTTAAAAGTAAGTGCTTATGATGAAAATGGAGAAATCATTGCTGAAGAAATTTATTATTCAGTAGGTGGTGGTTTTGTTATGAGTGAAGTTGAGCTTCAAAAACACAAAGATGGAGCTTGTGAGCAAAAACACACTAAATTAGAACTTGATATTAACAATGCAAGCGATGCTTTAAAAATTTGTGAAGAAAAATCATGGGATCTAGCAAAACTTTCTTATGAATATGAGCTTCAATTTCATACTAAAGAAGAAATTAGAGCTTATTGTTTAGAAATTTGGGAAGTAATGCAAGAGGTTTATTATAATGGTATTCACCCAAGCTCAGATTTCCTTCCAGGAAATTTACACTTAAAACGCCGTGCTAAAGGGCTTAATGAGCGTTTGGCTATGACAAGCGATCCTTTGGGGATTATTGATTTTATTTCTTTATATGCTATTGCTATTGCAGAGGAAAATGCAAGCGGAGCTAGAGTGGTAACTGCTCCAACTAATGGAGCTTGCGCTGTTGTGCCTGCTGTAATGCTTTATCTTAAAAATCATACGGTTGGTTTTAATGATGAAAAGGCTATTAATTTTTTACTAACTGCTATGTTAATAGGCTCTTTTTATAAGAAAAATGCAAGCATAAGTGGCGCTGAAGCTGGCTGTCAAGCTGAAATTGGTAGTGCAAGTTCTATGGCAGCAGGAGCTATGGCTACTGTGATGGGTTTTGATGCAAAGATAGCTTGCAACGCTGCTGAAATTGCAATGGAACATCATTTAGGTTTAACTTGTGATCCAGTAAGTGGTTTAGTGCAAATTCCTTGTATAGAAAGAAATGCCTTTGGAGCAATTAAAGCTATTTCAGCTGCTAGAATGGCAATGAGTAGAAAATCTACTCCAAAAGTAAGTCTTGATGAGGTTATAAAAACCATGTATGAAACCGGCAAGGATATGAACTCAAAATACAAAGAAACTTCTTTAGGTGGCTTAGCTACTAATCTTACAAGTGTATGTTAAAACCTTAAGTTTTAGAACTTAAGGTTTTTTCCTTAAAGCTTTTAAAAGCGCATAAATGCTAAATTTTTAAAAATTTTAAGGAAAATATAAATGATAGAAATCAAAAAACCAGCAGAAATAGAAAAACTACGCAAAGCAAATGAGCTTGTAGCTAGAACGCTTGATTATCTAGAAACTATCATAGTTCCGGGTATGAGTTTAAAAGAAATTGATATTAAAGCAGAAGAATTTATACTTGATCATGGTGCAAAACCATCTTTTAAAGGTTTGTATGGTTTTCCAGGTAGTATTTGTATCTCGCTTAATCAAGCTTGCATTCATGGTGTAGGCGATGAGCGTATTTTAAAAGAAGGCGATATTTTAGGGCTTGATGTGGGTACTTGCATAGATGGATATTATGGAGATGCAGCAAGGACTATACCTATAGGTAAAATTTCAGCTACTGATGAGGCGTTAATTGCTTGTGCTAAAGATGCTTTGTATTATGCTATAGATATTATCAAAGAGGGTATGCGTTTTAAAGAGCTTTCTTATGAGCTTGGTGAGTTTATTACTAAAAGAGGTTTTGTACCTTTGAAAGGTTATTGTGGCCATGGTATAGGTAAAAAGCCACACGGTGAGCCTGAAATTCCAAATTATTTAGAACCAGGAGCTAGTGCAAAAAGTGGCCCTAAAATCAAAAATGGTATGGTGTTTTGCATAGAGCCTATGGTATGTCAAAAAGATGGCACACCAGTGCATTTAAAAGGTAATTGGGAAGCAGGAAGCAAAGATGGTTTAAATGCTGCTCATTATGAGCATTGTGTTGCTATTATAAATGGTAAGGCAGATATTTTATCTAAGTAAGAAAGTTTAATCTTTCTTACTCAAATGTTTTTAGTTTTTCTGAAAGTTTAGAAGCATTTTCTAAAACATCTTGTGAAATTTGTGTTAAATCAAGGGAATAATTTTTAACACAATTTGCAAGTTCGGTTACTTTTTCTATATTTTGTTCTAGCTCATTCATTTTAGCTTTTGATTCATCACTTTTTTCTTCCATGATTTTAGTAGAATGAATACTTGTTTTTAATTTTTCTATAGAAGTTCCAACCTCACCTTGTAATATATTAGCTTTGTTAGAAGTATCATTCATGGATTGATGAATTCCATCCATCAAGCTTTTATTGTCATTGATTTGTTGTACTATAGTTCTTACGGTTGTTTCTATGGCAACCAAAGACTTTGTAGTTTTATCAGCTAGATTTCTAACTTCATCTGCAACCACAGCAAAGCCACGTCCATGCTCACCTGCACGCGCTGCTTCAATAGCTGCATTTAGTGCTAGTAAGTTAGTTTGATCGGCTATATCTTTTATGGTTGTAGTAACTTCTACTATACTATCAGCACTTTGTACTAGCATATCCATAGCACTTAAAACACTTTGCTCTTTTTCGCCACTTAATAATATAAGCTCTACTAATTCTTTAAGTGTTGTTTCAACCTCTCCCATCACTTCTTGCATATCATACATATCATTTATGGTATTTTTAGCTAAATTTTGGGTTAAGTCTATATGACTTTCTAAGATAGAGCTTATTTCATGTACATTAGAAATTTGCTCATGCTGTAAAAGTGAGCTTTGCTGTAAAACTTCAGCATTTTGAGAAAGTTTTTGCGAGCTTTTATGGCTTGAATTTGCAGTTTGTATAGCTTCTAAAACTGAATTTTGTACTATTTGTATAAAAGAGTTTATATAACCAGCACTTGTAGCTAATTCACTTTTTTTATCAATATCTAATCTTGCGCTTAAATTCGCATGCTCGCCAGCTAAGTTTGCACTTAGTTTTTCAAGTAAAGATATAGGTATGATTACTTTTTTTAATGTTAAAAGTATGAAAAAAATTAATACAGCTAAAGTAAATAAGAAAATTCCTATAGCAGTGTAAAGATTATATTTGTTATTAAGATTAATTTCTTGTGCGATTAAATTTTGATGTGCTAGAATTTCTTTTTGTAATTCTTGATCAAGAAAACTTTGAGAATTATCTTTTAAAATTTTAATCTGACTAAGTATCATCTTACAGTGTGTGCTAAAAAGTTCAAATAATTCTTGTGGAAGCTGTGAATCTTTTATATTTAAATTTGCTACTAAACTTTGGAGACGATTTTGTGCTAAAGGTTCTAATATATCCATCGTTCCTATAATGCTTAATATATCTCCGACATACTCTATTTGTTTAGCTTCTTGAGTATTGAGTGCTATTTGGTTTGTTTGTTTGATGATTTCTTGTTGAATTTCATAAAGATAAAGTTTTGAATTTATAGCAATAGAATTAGCTGATTTAAAATGCTGTAATTGAGCATTTTTTTTCTCAAAAATGGTTTGTATTTTTTTGGTGTCTATTTTATTGGCTTTTAAAATTGCTAAAGTATTTTCAAAATCTTGCACCAAAGCAACACTAGTATCGTAATTTTGCAAGTTAAGTTTATTTTTAAAAATCTCATCTATTTTGGTATCTAGAATTTCTAATTTTTGAAAAGAACCCATGATGAGTGAATTTCTTTTTGTGGTGTTATAGGTATTAAAAATAAACAAAGTTAAGGTTAAAAGTAATACCAAAACCACTATAGATAAAGTAATAAATTGTTTTAAAAAAGAAAAAGATTTTTTATTTGAGCGGGTCATGGTATTCTCCTGTTAAAGAATTTAAAAAAGCAACTATATCATCAACCACATCTTGTTCTAAAAATTTACCAAGTTGATAATACGCCATAAATTGCACACAAGCATCAAGTGTTGGCATGGAGCCATCATGAAAATAAGGAGCAGTTTTAGCTATATTTCTAAGACTTGGTACTTTTACTACAAATTGATCGTGAGGATCTTGAGTGATCTCATAGCGTCCTTTCCAATTTGTTCCATTATCATAAGGCACAAATACTCCCATTTTTTGATACATATTACCACCTATGTTTTGCCCTTGATGACACGCTATACAACCATTTGATAAAAAAGCATTATAACCTCTTTTTGCTTGTTCGCTTATAGCGTTTTTATCGCCCTTTAAGTAGCGATCAAATGGGGAATTTGGCGTAAGTAAGGTTTTTTGAAACTCAGCTAAAGCATGCGCTATATTATCAAAGGTTATTTCTCCATAAAGTTTTTTAAATTCTTTTTCATAAACTGCGTTAGCTTTTACTATTTGCACCACTTCATTTGCGTCTTTTAATCCCATTTCCTTAGGGTTTAGCAAAGGATGTTTGGCTTGATCTTGCAAATCTTTTGCATTGCCTCTCCAAAATTGTGCTAGATTAAAAACAGCATTGAAATTTGTAGGTGTATGAAATGGCTCATCTACTATACCATTAATACCTGTTGAAAAGGTTTTATTATCTACTCCAAAATTTGTAATATCATGACAGCTATTGCAAGATACTTTTTTATCTTTTGATAAACTTGTATCCATATAGAGTTTTTTCCCTAAAATAGCTTTTTCTTTATCATAAGGTATGCTTTCTGGTATGGGTGTGATCATTTCAAGTGCTAAAAGCGGTAGTAAAGAAAATATTAAAATAATAAAAATTTTCATAATCATTTTCCTTTATTTTTATAAATTTTTAATTAATAATTTTTCTTAATTATAACATCAAAATCTTAATCTCTTATAAGTAAATACAGTAGCTAGCAACGTTATTAATGAAAGAAATAAAATATAAATAAAAATTCCATAAATAAAAGGATTCTCAGGTCTTATAGCTAAAGAGTGCAATGCAAACACAAGTTGAGGTGTAAAGCCACCTGCTATAGCATAAGCTATATTATAAGAAAAAGAAATCCCACTAAAACGAATACTTGGTTTAAAAATTTTACACATTAAAATAGGTGCTAGAGCGTTAATTCCACCAAAAAAACATGCGATAAAATAAAAATATATACTTAAATGTAAAATTTGTGCATAGAAAAAATAAAAATAAAAAAAGCAAGAAAGACTAAATCCTATAGTAAATACCAAACTAGTCATTAAAAAACCAAATTTATCTACCCAAATTCCAGCAAGCAAGGTTCCGCAAGATAAAATCACTATTGCAATCATTTGTATTAAAATAGCGTCTGTTTTATCAAGAACTAAAACTTCAGGTATAAAATTTGGCATAAGTAAAATAAGTATGATCACACAAGCTGTAAGCATCCATGTTAAAAGCATAGAAGCGATGATATCTAAAAAAATATTTTTTTCTTTAAAAAGTGTTTTTAGCGGAAATTTTTCTAAATTATTTTCTTGGTGCATTTTTTGAAAAATCGGTGTTTCTTCTAGAAATTTTCTAAGATAGATAGAAATAATACCAAAAATCCCACCTATGGCAAATGGAATACGCCAAGCATAATCATAAATTGATTCTTGATCAAAACAATGATTAATTACTAGCGCAACAACACATCCTAAAAGAATACCAAAAGCCATAGAAGCATTAATAGCACTAATATAAAAACTATCTTTTCCATCGGGTGCATGTTCTTTTACAAAAACCCAAGCACCAGGTAATTCTCCGCCTATGGCTATACCTTGAGCTATTCTAACAAGTAGTAAAAAAATAGGAGCTAAATAACCTATACTTTCAAAAGTAGGTATAAAAGCTAAAGAAAAAGTTGGAAGCACCATGAGTAATATACTTAGCATAAACATTTTCTTACGACCAAATTTATCGCCAAAATGAGCCATAACTATGCCACCAAGTGGTCTAGCTAAATATCCTGCCGCAAAAGCTCCATAAGTATTTAAAAGTTTCCAAAAATCACTTAAATCACTTGGAAAAAAATTTCTTGAAATATAATTAGCAAAAAAGACAAAAATCACAAAGTCATAAAATTCTAAGGCCCCACCTAAAGAAGATAAGGAAAGTGTTTTATAATCACTTCTTTTTAAACTTTTTGGCATCTAAATACTTTCTTTTTTGTAGTAATTTTATAATTATAGTAAAAAAATATCATAGTTTGTTAAAAAATATTAAAAATTTAAAAAGAAAAATTGTGTTAAAATAATAGTTTTGTATTTTGTAGAAAGGAGAAAGCATTGGCAAAAGATGATATTATCGAAATTGATGGTAATGTAATCGAAGCTTTACCTAATGCAACTTTTAAAGTTGAATTAGATAATAAACATGTAATACTTTGTCATATTGCAGGTAAAATGCGTATGCATTATATTAGAATTATGCCTGGCGATAGAGTTAAAGTAGAGCTAACGCCTTATAGTCTTGATAAGGGTCGTATTACATTTAGATACAAATAAGTCTAAGTTGTTTAAAAGCAAAAGTAAAGTATAATTAGCACTTTTGCAGAAATTGCAATAAAACTGTATGAAGAAGTATTTTCAAAATCACCACTTATTTTGAAAATAGTTGGTTGCTCTAAAAACCTGGTGCAGTTGTAAAAAAGTGGAATTTACAATAACAGGAGTAAAGCATGAAAGTTAGACCATCTGTTAAAAAGATGTGTGACAAATGCAAAGTAGTTCGTCGTAAAGGCGTAGTTCGCATTATTTGCGAAAATCCAAAACACAAACAAAGACAAGGATAATTTATGGCTCGTATTGCAGGTGTGGATTTACCAAAGAAAAAAAGAATTGAATATGGTTTGACTTATATTTATGGTATAGGTTTGCATACTTCAAGAAAAATCTTAGATAAAACAGGAATTTCTTATGATAAAAGAGTTCATGAACTAAGTGAAGATGAAGCGGCAGCTATCCGTAAAGAAATTCAAGAAAACTATATGGTTGAGGGTGATCTTAGAAAACAAGTTGCTATGGATATCAAAGCATTAATGGATCTAGGAAGCTTTAGAGGCTTAAGACATAGAAAAGGCTTACCGGTTCGTGGTCAAAAAACAAAAACAAATGCCAGAACTAGAAAAGGTAAGAGAAAAACCGTTGGTGCAAAATCATAAGGATAGAAAATGGCAAAAAGAAAAGTAGTTAAGAAAAAAGTAGTTAAAAAAAATATAGCTAAAGGTATAGTTTATATCAGTGCAACATTTAATAATACTATGGTTACTGTAACTGATGAAATGGGAAATGCTATCGCTTGGAGTAGTGCAGGTGGTTTAGGATTTAAAGGTTCTAAAAAATCAACTCCTTATGCAGCACAACAAGCAGTAGAAGATGCTTTAAATAAAGCAAAAGAACATGGTATTAAAGAAGTAGGTATTAAAGTACAAGGACCAGGAAGTGGTCGTGAGACAGCGGTTAAGAGTGTAGGCGCTATGGAAGGTATTAAAGTAACTTTCTTAAAAGATATTACCCCATTAGCTCATAATGGTTGTAGACCACCAAAACGTCGTCGTGTCTAAGAATAAGATATAAGATTTAGGAGAATTATAATGGCAAGATATAGAGGACCAGTAGAAAAATTAGAAAGACGACTTGGCGTAAGCTTGGCAATGAAAGGCGAAAGAAGATTAGCAGGTAAAAGTGCTTTAGATAAACGCCCTTACGCACCAGGTCAGCATGGACAAAGAAAAGCTAAAATCAGCGAATACGGACTTCAATTAAGAGAAAAACAAAAAGCTAAATTTATGTATGGAGTTAGCGAAAAACAATTTAGAAGATTATTTAGTGAAGCTGCTAGAAAAGATGGCAACACCGGTGCGCTTTTAATTCAGCTTTTAGAACAAAGACTTGATAATGTTGTTTATAGAATGGGTTTTGCTACAACACGTCGTTTTGCTAGACAACTTGTAACTCATGGACACATTTTAGTAAATGGTAAAAGAGTGGATATTCCTAGTTATAGAGTAGAAGCAGGTCAAAAAATTGAAGTGATTGAAAAAAGCAAAAACAATCCTCAAATTTCAAGAGCGATCGAACTTACTGCTCAAACTGGTATAGTTGCTTGGGTTGATGTAGAAAAAGATAAAAGATTTGGAATTTTTACAAGAAAACCTGAAAGAGAAGAAGTTATCATTCCAGTTGAGGAAAGATATATCGTTGAGTTGTACTCTAAATAATAAAGGTTTTTGATATGAGACATATTACAACTTCTGCTTATACACCAACAGAGTTTAGTATTGAAAATATCAGTGATACAGTAGCAAAAGTAAGCGCATGGCCTTTTGAAATCGGCTATGCTATTACTTTGGCGCATCCTTTGCGTCGTTTGCTTTATTCAAGCACAGTAGGTTTTGCTCCAACAGGAGTTAAAATCAAAGGCGTAGCACATGAATTTGATAGTATGCGTGGTATGCTTGAAGATGTAGCATTGTTTATTATCAATCTAAAAAAATTAAGATTTAAACTAAAAACAGATTCTGAAAAAGAAATCGTAACTTTTAGTTTTAAAGGACCAAAAGAAATTTGCGGAAAAGACTTAGACAATGAAGTTGTTGAAGTTGTGAATGCAGATAGCTATCTTGCAACGATTAATGAAGATGCGGATTTAGAATTTACTTTAATCATTGAAAAAGGTATAGGTTATGTGCCTTCTGAAGAAATTCAAAATTTCTTAGATCCTGAATTTATAGCACTTGATGCATTCTTTACTCCGGTAAAACATGCGGTTTACGATATAGAAAAAGTGCTTTTTGAAGATAATCCAGATTATGAAAAAGTTGTTTTTACAATCACAACCGATGGTCAAATTTCACCAAGTGATGCTTTTAAAAATGCTTTAGAAGCAATGTATAAACAATTATCAGTGTTTGATAAAATCACTAATGCACAAAGCGTTGTAAGAAGTCAAACACCAAATAATGAAGTAGAACATGTAAAATTACTTCAAAATATAACTGAGTTAAATTTAAGTGCAAGAAGCTTTAATTGCCTAGAAAAAGCAAATGTGGTTTATATCGGTGAGCTTGCTTTAATGAGTGTTAGCGAACTTGCAGATTTAAAAAATCTAGGTAAAAAATCTTTAGATGAGATTAAAAGCGTAATGGAATCTATAGGTTTCCCTATAGGAAATTCAAAACTCAGTGATAGTGCAAAAGAAACGCTAAAAAGAAAAATTACAGAATTAAAAGCACAAAATGAAGGATAATCAATGAGACATAGACATGGATATAGAAAGTTAGGTCGCACTTCTACTCATCGTGCAGCCTTATTAAAAAACCTTACCATTGCTATTATTAAAGCAGGTAAAATAGAAACAACATTACCTAAAGCAAAAGAATTAAGAGGTTATGTTGAAAGATTGATCACTCGTGCAAGAAAAGGTGATTTCAATGCTCACAGAGCAGTTTTTGCTAGCTTGCAAGATAAAGAAGCTACAAATAAACTTGTAACAGAAATCGCACCTAAATTTGCAGATAGAAACGGTGGTTATACAAGAATTATTAAAACAAGAATTCGCCGTGGCGATGCTGCAGAAATGGCTTTCATCGAATTCGTAGCTTAATTTTTAGCCTTTTTAAAGGCTAAAAACTTCTTATTTTTATTTATTTACTTACTATTTTTTGTATTTTTATCCATTTTTTGCTACTATTAATCTTTTTAACTACAAAAAAGGAAAAAAATGCAAGAAAATTCAAGATTACGCATAGCTATACAAAAATCAGGTCGTTTAAGCAAAGATTCTATCGCCTTGCTTGAGTCTATAGGCGTAAAACTTCGCATACATGATCAAAGCTTGATTGCTTTTTCTACAAATTTACCTATTGATTTACTTAGAGTAAGAGATGATGATATACCAGGATTAATTTTTGATGGGGTAGTAGATCTTGGCATAGTCGGAGAAAATGTTTTAGAAGAAAATGAGTTAGAAAGAAAATCAAAAAACGAAAATGCAGATTTTATAATGCTTAAAAAGCTTGATTTTGGTGGGTGTCGTTTGTCTTTAGCATTGCCAGAAAATAGCGAGTATAAAGGTATAGAAAGTTTTAAAAATTTACGCATAGCAACTTCTTATCCACAGCTTTTAAAGCGTTTTATGGAAGAAAATAACATTCCTTATAAAACTTGTATGCTAACAGGCTCAGTTGAAGTAGCACCAAGTGCAAATTTAGCTGATGGAATTTGTGATTTAGTTTCAAGTGGTGCTACTTTAAAAGCAAATGGACTTAAAGAAGTTATGGTAATTTATAAATCAAAAGCTTGTATTATCCAAAGAAAAGAAAGTTTAGCTTCACATAAACAAGAATTAATCGATAAATTACTCATTAGAATTCATGGAGTTATGCAAGCAAGAGAGTCAAAATACATCATGTTGCATGCTCCTATTGAAAAGCTAGAAAAAATCACAGCTTTATTACCAGGTGTTGAAAAACCTACGATTTTACCTTTAGAAAATGATAAAGCTAGAGTGGCGCTACATATGGTAAGTCAAGAAAATTTATTTTGGGAAACTATGGAAGCTTTAAAAAAAGAAGGTGCAAGTGCGATTTTAGTTTTACCTATTGAAAAAATGCTCTCTTAAAGGATAAAAATGCAAATACTTGATTTTGAAAAATTAAACCAAAGCGAACAAGAATTAGCACTCAAGCGTCCTGCTATAAGCGCTAATGCACAGGTTAAAACCATAGTAGAACAAATCATTGAAGATGTCAAAATAAATGGCGATGAAGCTTTAAAACAAATGGCTGTAAAATTTGATAAAGTAGAGTTAAATTCCATTAAACTAAGCGATGAAGAGCTTGGTAATTTAGCAGAGCAAATTGATGATGAGTTAAAACAAGCTATTAAAATAGCTTATGAAAATATCTATAAATTCCACAAAGCTCAAGAAAGCCAAACTATAGAAGTTCAAACCTTTGAAGGGGTAACTTGCAAGGTGCTAACAAGAGCCATTGAAAAAGTAGGGCTTTATATACCAGGAGGCTTAGCACCACTTTTTTCAACTGCACTCATGCTAGCTATCCCTGCTAAAATTGCAAAATGTAAATTCATAGCCTTAGCTTCCCCAGCACCACTACACCCTGCCATTGCTTTTGTAGCAAAACTTTGCGAAGTTGATGCAGTGTATCAAATAGGTGGAGCAGGAGCCATAGCAGCGCTTGCTTATGGAACGCAAAGTGTGCAAAAAGTAGATAAAATTTTTGGCCCAGGAAATGCCTTTGTAACTGAAGCCAAAAAGCAAGTTAATAATCATGGAGTAGCTATTGATATGCAAGCAGGGCCTTCTGAAGTGTTAGTTTTAGCAGATGAGTTTGCTAATGCTAAATTTATAGCTTCGGATTTACTCTCACAAGCTGAGCATGGAGCAGATTCTCAAGCGATTTTAGTTTGCACAAGTGAAAAATTAGCCAAAGAAGTAGATAGTGAAGTTGCTTTACAGCTTGAAAAACTCTCGCGTAAAGAAATTGCTTCAAAATCTTTAGCACACTCTAAAATCATTCTTGCAAAAGATATAAAACATGCCATAAGTATTTCAAATGACTATGCACCCGAGCATTTGATCATTCATACACAAAATCCATCTAGCTTGCTTGATGATATTATGCATGCAGGTTCGGTATTTTTAGGTGAGTATTCTCCAGAATCTATGGGAGATTATGCAAGTGGGACAAATCATGTATTACCAACTTATGGTTTTACTAAGTCTTATTCTTCTTTAGGGCTTGCTGATTTTATGAAAAGAATGACTGTACAAGAACTTAGCAAAGAAGGCTTTAAAAAACTTGGGTCTGTGGTAGAAATTTTAGCAGCAGCTGAAGGGCTTGATGGGCATAAAAATGCCGTGAGTTTAAGATTAGAAAGTCTAAAATGAGTGCAAAAATTTTATTTATTGATAGAGATGGCACGCTCATTGATGAGCCAAAAGATGATTTTCAAATCGATTCTTTAGAAAAACTTGAGTTTGAAAAAGGTGCTATCAATGCACTTTTAAAGTTAAAAAATTTTGGTTTTAAATTTGTTATGGTGAGTAATCAAGATGGCCTAGGCACAAATTCTTTTCCTAAGGAAAATTTTGACAAAGCTCATGAAAAAATGCTAAGTGTTTTTCAAAGTTGTGGCATAGAATTTGAAGATATTTTTATATGCCCGCATTTTGAGTATGAAAATTGCGCCTGCAGGAAGCCAAAAACTGCCATGCTTGAAAACTATATCAAAAATAGACTTTATGATAAAACCAAAAGTTTTGTTATAGGCGATAGAGACAGCGATATGCTTTTGGCACAAAATCTTGGAATTCAAGGTTTAAAATATGATAAAAACGATTTTAACTGGGAACAAATCGCTGATTTTATCTTGCAAAATTACCGCAGTGCTTGTATAGAGCGTAATACCAAAGAAACTCAAATTCAAGTTAAAATAGCTTTTAATGAAAAAGCAAAAGCTGATATAAAAACAAATATCGCATTTTTTGATCATATGTTAGAGCAGATTGCTACGCATGCAAATATATCTTTAGAGATAAAATGCAAAGGAGATTTAGAAGTTGATGAACATCACAGCGTAGAAGATGTTGCACTTGCTTTGGGCGAGGCTATTAAAAGCGCACTAGATCAAAAAATAGGCATTGCAAGATATGGCTTTGTTTTGCCTATGGATGAGTGCTTGGCAAGTTGTGCGATTGACTTTTGCAATAGACCGCATTTAGTTTATAAGGCTAAGTTTAAAAAAGAAAAGCTTGGAGAATTAAGCACAGAAATGATAGAGCATTTTTTCTACTCACTAAGCTATGCTATGGGTGCGAGTTTGCATTTAAAAGTTAAAGGCAAAAACGATCATCACAAAGCCGAAGGACTTTTTAAAGCCTTTGCAAGAGCTTTAAAAATGGCTATAAAAATAGAAAATGAAAACCTAGCAAGCTCTAAAGGAGTGATATGAAAAATAAACTTAGTTTTGAAAAATTTATAAATAGTTTGCAAGCTACAAATAGACATTTAGATTTTTATGTAGATTGGGAAAAATGTTTGAAAAATAAAGATGAAATTGAAATCGCTTTAAATCATTTAAATTTATTATTAGGTGTTGGAGATAATGAACTTAAAGGAAAAATTGAAATACTTTTCAAAGAATATCCAAAAGCTTTTAGTGTTTTACCTTTATTAATTGCAGTTAGAGATGCTGATAATGAAAAATTATTTAACAGCTTTGGCCAAATATGTAACATGAATTCTTATTTAAAAACGCCACATAAAATTTATGAGTTTATTTATGAAAGTGGACTGTTTGTAATATTTTTTAATAAAAAAATTAAAGATTTAAATGATTTTGTTTTTGGAGTAGAAGTAGGACTTGATACTAATGCTAGAAAAAATCGTAGCGGTAATGCTATGGAAAATTTAATAAGTAATATTTTTACAAACTTTAAATTAAATTTTAAAAAACAGGTTAAAATAGAAGATTTAAAAGAGATAGAAAAAATATTTGGCTTAGATGTTAAAAAATTTGATTTTGTGATTTTTACTTCAGATAAAATTTACTGTATAGAGTGTAATTTTTATACTAGTGGAGGGAGTAAATTAAATGAAGTCGCTAGAGCCTATCAAGAATTAGCTCCAAAATTCGATCAATTTCCTCAATATGAATTTATATGGATTACAGATGGATATGGTTGGCTAGATGCAAAAAATAAACTTGAAGAAGCTTATGAAAAAGTAGAAATTTATAATCTTTCCAATATTAATGATTTTATCTTAAAGGTAAAAAATGTCTAAGTCTATTTTTACAAGTAAAGATAAACTTTTTCAGCTTTATCAAGATGATTGTAATAAATTATTACCTCAATTTAAAAATCAAATTGATCTAATCTTTGCAGATCCCCCTTATTTTTTATCTAATGATGGTTTGAGTATCCAAAGTGGTAAAATAGTAAGTGTAAATAAGGGGCAATGGGATAAAGGTGATGATATTGAAAAAATAGATGAGTTTAACTTAAAATGGCTTTCAAATGCAAAAATAGCACTTAAAGATACTGGAAGTATTTTAATAAGCGGAACTTATCATAATATTTTCTCTCTTGGCAGAATTTTACAAAAACTTGATTTTAAAATTTTAAATATTATTACTTGGCAAAAAACTAACCCACCGCCTAATTTTTCCTGTAGATACTTAACTCATTCTACAGAACAAATTATATGGGCTAGAAAAAGTCCTAAACATAAACATATATTTAATTATGGGTTGATGAAAAAATTAAATGAAAATAAGCAAATGCGAGATGTGTGGCAATTTAGCGCTATAGCTCCGTGGGAAAAAAATAATGGCAAACACCCCACCCAAAAGCCACTACCCTTACTTGTTAGATTAATTTTAATGGCAAGTAATGAAAATTCGTTAATTTGCGATCCGTTTAGTGGAAGTTCGACTACAGGGATTGCAGCTAATTTATTAAATAGAAAATTTATAGGTTTTGAAAAAGAAGATGAATTTATTAAAATTTCTGTAAATCGTAAAATAGAGTTAGAGAAAAATTTTCAAATGATTAAAAACAAGATTAACGACTTGAAAGTTTTAACAAAAGCAAATTTATTTCAAGAGAGAATGATATGAAACTAGCTATTATAGATACAGGTTGTGCGAATTTAGCTTCACTTGCTTTTGCACTCGAGCGTTTAGGGCAAAAAAGTATCATCACACACGATTTAAAAGAACTCTCACAAGCAGATAAGCTTTTGCTTCCTGGTGTTGGCACAGCAGCTAAAGCAATGGCTAATCTACAAGCACTTAATTTAGAAAATTTTATCCAAACTACCACAAAACCACTTTTAGGTATTTGTCTTGGTATGCAAATTCTGGGTAAATTTTCAGAAGAATTACACCAAAAAACACTTGGCATTATGCCTTTTGATACACAAAAATTCCAAGAAAAAGTAAATTTTACTTTCCCGCATATGGGGTGGAATCAAGTCTTTAGCTCACATGAGCTTTTTAAAGGTTTAGATGGGGCTTATTTTTATTTTGTGCATAGTTATTGTGTGGGGTTAAATGAATACACCATCGCAGAGTGTGAGTATTCTACTAAATTTAGTGCAAGTTTAAACAAAGACAATTTTTATGGCGTGCAGTTTCACCCTGAAAGAAGTGGCGAAGCGGGTGAAGTATTATTAAAAAATTTCATAAATATGTAGGTAAAAATGCAAACTCAAATCATTCCAGCATTAGACTTAATAGATGGCAAAGTAGTAAGGCTTTATAAAGGAGATTATACTAAAAAGCAAGAATACAGTTTTGATCCTTTAGCTAAATTTCAAGAGTATGAGGCTCAAGGCATTGCTTGGCTTCATTTGGTGGATTTAAGCGGTGCAAAAGATCCTAGTAAAAGACAACTAAAACTCATAGAAAATCTAGCTTCTAAAATCAAAGTAAATCTTCAAGTAGGTGGGGGAATTCGCACTAAAGATGAGGTTAAAGCTTTGTTTGATAGCGGTGTTAAACGCGTAGTTATAGGCTCTTTAGCGGTTAAAAATAAAGCCTTTACACAAGAGCTTTTGAGCGAATTTGGCGTAGAAAATATAGTCTTAGCGCTTGATAGTATTTGCGTTAAAGATGAGTTTTTTGTGGCTGTTGATGCATGGAGTAAAACAAGCGATGAAAAATTATTTGAGCTTTTAAATTTTTATAAAGATGTAAAGCATATTTTATGCACAGATATTTCTAAAGATGGCACGATGAGTGGAGCAAATATCACTTTATATAAAACTTTGCATGAGAAATTCCCACATTTACAAACCCAAGCAAGTGGAGGCGTGGCGAGCTTAGAAGATTTTAAAAAGTTAAATGGCATAGTAAGTGGTATCATCGTAGGTAAAGCCTTGCTTGATAAAGAATTTAGCATAAAGGAGGCTAAAGAATGCTTGCAAAACGCATAATTGCATGTTTAGATGTAAAAGATGGTAGAGTGGTTAAAGGGGTGCAGTTTAAAAACCATGAAGATATGGGCGATATCATCGAGCTTGCTAAATTTTACTCACAAAATGGCATTGATGAGCTTGTATTTTATGATATAACCGCTTCAGCTAAAAATGAGCGCATTGATAGAACTTGGGTAAGCAAGGTAGCACAAAATATCTCTATACCATTTTGCGTTGCAGGGGGTATAAAAAGTGAAGATGACGCAAAAGAGCTTTTAGCAAATGGTGCTGATAAAATTTCTATTAATTCCCCTGCTTTAAATGATCCTGATTTAATCTCACGCCTTGCAAAAAGCTTTGGAGTGCAATGTGTAGTTGTAGGTATAGATACTTTTAAAGATGAAAACAACGAGCTTTTAGTCTATAAATACACCGGAGATGAGAGCAAATCTCATCATAGCGGTAAAAAAACACTAGAGTGGGTAAAGCAAGTATGCGAGCTAGGAGCAGGTGAAATCGTGCTAAATATGATGAATCAAGATGGCATGAGAAAGGGTTATGATCTCGATCAACTTGCTAAAGTTAGACAAATTTGCCCTGTGCCTTTAGTAGCAAGCGGTGGTGCAGGAGCTAAAGAGCATTTTTTAGACGTTTTTAAACTTGGTGTTGATGGAGCTTTAGCAGCTTCAGTGTTTCATAAAAAACTTATAGATATTAAAGAATTAAAACTATTTTTAAAAGATCAAGGCATACAAATTCGTATTTAAAGGAAAAGCTATGAAGATAAATGAAGAAGAATTCATAAAAAGCATTAACTGGCAAAAGGTTAATAACCTTGTTCCTGTGATTATTCAAGATTATCATTCTTGTGAAGTTTTAATGCAAGGTTTTATGAATGAAGAGGCATTAAGAGAGAGTTTTAAGCATCAAAAGGTTGTGTTTTATTCACGCACTAAAGAGCGTTTGTGGATGAAAGGGGAGCAAAGTGGGAATTTTTTACATATCATAGATATGGGGCTTGATTGTGATAGAGATTGTATTTTGATTTTAGTTAAACCTAGCGGGGCTACTTGTCACACGGGTGATACTTCTTGTTTTGAAACACTTTCTAAAAAGGCTGATTTTGTATTTTTATCGCGTCTTGAAAGACTGATTAATTCGCGTAAAAACACTTGCGCAAGTTCTTCTTATACGGCTGAGCTTTTTTCAAAAGGCACTAAACGCATAGCACAAAAAGTAGGCGAAGAAGGCGTTGAAACGGCTTTAGCTGCTACTATTAAAGACAAAGATGAGCTTATAAATGAAGCAGCTGATTTACTTTATCATTTAGAAGTGTTATTAGCTGATGCGGATTTGAGTTTAAATGATGTGATTGCTAAATTAAAAGAAAGAAATAAAAGTTAAGCGTGATTTCTCACGCTTAATTAAGCAATATTTTTGAAAAGATTCACTGACTATATCGAGTAATTTTAAAAAAACTTTACACATTAAAACCTAATTTTTGATTTATTTTCTACTTTTTAATTTCATTTTATTTGTATTTTGGAACACTTATTGCTTTATCTTGGCTAAGCAATAGAAGATTGTGAGATATTCACAAAGCAATATTTTTTAAAGGATTTAATTATGATGAGATCTCTTTGGGCTGGGGTTTCAGGACTCCAAGCACACCAGTACGCAATGGATGTAGAAGGTAACAACATAGCAAATGTTAATACATTTGGTTTTAAGTATTCTCGTGCGGATTTCTCAACGCTTATGAGCCAAACTTCTAAGATAGCTACAGCTCCAGATGGCAACCTAGGTGGTAAAAACCCTATGCAAGTTGGACTTGGTGCGGGTGTAAATTCTACTACTAGAATTCACTCTCAAGGTAATATCCAAACTACAGACAAAAACACCGATATGGCTATTAATGGGGACGGATTTTTCATCGTTTCAAATGATGGTGGCACAACACAGTTTTTTACTCGTGCAGGGGACTTTAAAACAGACGCAGTAGGAAATTTCGTAGATAATAATGGCTATACCGTTCAAGGTTGGAATTATAATCAAGAAACAGGTCAAATTGACTCTTCTAAATCAGTAACAGATATCGTGATCCCACCTGGTATGAGTATGCCTGCTAAACCAAGTACTTCAGTAAGTCTTACAGCAAATTTAGATAGTGGTAATACTTTGGGTATGAATGCTTCTGCTAAGCGTCCTATCTATGCTCTTGATTCTCAACACGGTTTTAGAGCTGATACAGGAACGGCTATAGATGAAAATGATACTGGCCATACTGAGTTTTACACTACTTCAAAAAGTGGAGCCCAAGTAACTGAAAAAGGTGTAGATATGGGTGTAGTGTTTAATGCTCAAGGTGAGGGTTTAAATTTAAGAAGTGGTCAAGGTATATGGGTAAGTTATGCTGATGCCAAACATACTTCAAATGTTAAAATGCACGCTGATTTACCACAAGATAGAGCAAAATGGCAAGCAGATACTCAATATACATATTGGGGTTTTAAAGATGGTGAAACAACTCATGCTGCAAAATTGAATATTACTATTAATGGTGTAAATATTCAAGCAGAAGGTGTAGGTCAAGAAACTTTTATCAACGCTATTAATGCTAAGACAGCTGAAACTGGTGTAGTAGCTTCGGTGGTAAATGGACAAATCACTTTTACCAATGATAATAGCACAGGAACTACAGCTAAATCTAAAAATTTGGATATTGTTGTACATGGTGATACTACAGCAGGTGGACAAATTCAAACTAATGGAAATCCCCAAACAGACCCTTTAAACAATGTATTAACTTTGCAAGGTACTGCACGTAGGGCTTGGCTAGGAACAACAGATAATGATCCAGTAAATGGGACAGCTAAAACTTCTGTTCAGGTTGTAACAGCTCATGAATATATTTATAGTCCAAATAGTGTAGATATAGGACCAAATCCTAATCCAAGCAACAACCCGCCACAAAATATGCCTACAGTAAATGGACAAAGAGTTTTTCACACTACGGAAGATTTAAGGGAGCTTTTACAAAGAGATGCAAGATGGGGTGTAGATTATGATGGCGATGGAAGTTTAGAAAATGCAACCGGTAATGGGCAAGGTGTTGGTGAAGATGCAAATCCTTTAGTTGAAGTAGTAGTAGAAAGTGATGGTAGATTTAAAATCACCAATCCTAAAGGGACAAATTCTAAGGATATGACTTTTAAAGTTACGGGTTTTTCAGATGAGGTAAATAAAATCGCCACAAATGATAAATTCACAGCTATGTTTAGCGCTTTAGATGGAAATTTCAATGCAGGTAATAATGAAAAATACTCTCAAGACATGTATCTTTCAGCGCATACTGCTAGTATAGAAATTTTTGACTCATTAGGAACTAGACATGAGCTAACTGTGCAATTTACTAAGCAAAGTAAAACAGCAGATGGTGGGGCTGAATGGTCTATCATCATCTCAGTACCTGAGCCTGCAGAGATAAATTTTAGTGGCGATGGTGCTCCAGGAAACATAGTAGTAGGAAATTTAAGATTTGGTAATGATGGCTCACTTCAAAGCTATACACCAAATGTATTAAATTTCACCGGAAATAACGGCTCAAAACCTGATCAAGTTATAAAACTTGACTTTGGTACAACAGGTGGTTTTGATGGTTTAACAAGCTATGATAAAGACTCAGCTACCACCAAACAAGAAACAGACGGTTACACAGGGGGTAACTTAAAGCCAGACGCATTAAGAACTGATGAAAATGGTTATATCTATGGAGAATTTACAAATGGTAAAACTCTAGCTCTAGCTAAGGTTGCTCTAGCTACTTTCCCAAATAACATGGGTCTTGAAGAAATGGGTAATAACCTTTTCAAAGCGACAGCAAACTCAGGAACACCTACTATAGGTCATGCTGGTGAAGGTGGTAGAGGGGGCTTAAAAGGCTCAGCTATAGAAATGTCAAACGTGGATTTAAGTCGTGCATTAACTGAGCTTATCGTAATCCAAAGGGGTTATCAAGCAAACTCAAAAACGATTACTACAAGCGATCAGCTTTTAAATACTTTGCTTCAATTAAAACAATAATTTTAACCCAAGGTTTTAGAAACCTTGGGATCAAGCTTTACAAGGTTATCGAGGTAGCCTTGTAATACTTGATAGCCTTGAAGCCTTCAATCTATTGCTAACTCACTTCTTTTTTGCCTTAAGGAGTGAGTAGCATGATTTGCATATCGACAAGTTAAAATAAAAATTTATAAAGCTAATCATCTATTAATAGTTTTAATCATTGTAAATTTAAAATATTTTTGTTTGCTATCATGATCAAAAACACTAAAATTATCAAGAAAAATATAAATATTGTTTATTGATATAAAGTTTTTTGAAAAAGGTTCGATATAGTCAGTGAATCTTTTCAAAAATATTGCTTAATTAAGCGTGAGAAATCACGCTTAACTTCTTTTTGATTTTATTTAACTTTCTTTTATTGATTAAACTTAGATAAGAAATCAAAGATAAAAATGTACAAGTTCCTAAAATAAGTGATAAAAATATAGGTGTATTAGCATTTAAAAGACTTACTAAAAATGCCATTACTCCTGCCATAGCAAATTGTGCTGCCCCTAAGAGTGCTGAAGCACTACCTGCATTTTGTTTTGATCTTGCCATAGCTAAAGTGGTGGTATTTGGCAGGATAAAACCCAAACTTGCTATGATTAAACACAAAGGAATTTCAAAAGCCCAAAAACCTAGATCAAAAGTTGCCCCTAAAATGAGTAAAAAGGTTAAAAAAGTAATCATCATAAGCGCTCTTGGTAAAACATAATAAGGCGAGAGTTTAAGAACTATCCTTGCGTTTATATTAGCACATACAACAAAACTTAAAGCATGGGCTCCAAAAAGGGCTGCGTATTGTTGAGGGCTGAGTTCAAAAACACGCGTAAAAACAAAAGATGAGCCAGTTAAATAAGCAAAAAATCCTGCAAAGATTAAATTCCCACAAAGCAAATACACCACAAAACGACGATCTTTTAAGATTTTTTTGTAACTTTTTGCAACTTCTTTGTGATTAAATTTTTTACCTTGAGTGTTGTGATTACTTTCTTTTAAGGCAAAAATAACAAGTAAAAATAAAATAAAACCTAAGATAAATAATGTCAAAAATATACTACGCCAAGAAAAAAACTCAAGCAAAATCCCACCAAAAGTAGGGGAAAGCATAGGAGCTAAAGAAGTAAAAACCATCATTAAAGCATAAACTCCTGCTGCTTCTTTAAGCTCAAAAACATCATTTACTATAGCTCTTGCTACAACTACACCCACACAACCTCCCAAAGCTTCAAAAAAACGCAAAGCTATAAAAGCATGAATGGAATCAACTAAAACACAAGCAATACTTGAAGAAATAAAAAGAAAAAGTCCTATATATAAAGGTTTTTTTCTGCCATATACATCACTTAATGGCCCATAAAAAAGCTGACCCAAAGAAAAGGCTATAAAAAAACTTGCAAGAGAAAGTTGAGTGTAAAAAGAATTTGTTTGAAAGCTTTTTTCTACCTCATTTAAAGCAGGCAAATACATATCAGTTGAAAGTGGTGCTATAGCAGATAAAAAGCCTAATATAAAAATGAGTTTGAGCTTTTCAAAACCTTTTATTTGAGTGCGTTTTTGCATAAAAAATCCTAAAATATTTTTACCATTGTATAGCAAAAAGTCTAAAATAAACAATAATTTACATTTTTTAAAGGCAAATAAGATAAAATTAAACTAAAAAATAATCAAGGAAAAGTTATGAATATGCCTTTTAGCGATGAGGAATTAGTCGAACCTGTAAAAGCAAGCTTGGCTAAAACTATGCATATTTTAGAAAATGATGGTGGTGGGCTTGATTTTTTAGGGGTTAAAAATGGTGTGGTTTATGTGAAGCTAACCGGAGCTTGTCATGGTTGTCCAGCTAGTGGAACAACTTTGAAATATGGCTTAGAAAAACAGCTTAAAATCGACATACACCCAGATATAACTATAGTAAATTTAGCAGGTGGGGAAAGCGAATTTGCAAAATTATAAAAAAATAGCCATAGAATGCTTTTATAAAAAAGATTTTAAAAACGCTAAGATGTATTTTTCTCTTGCTTATGAAAAGCGTAAAAATAAAAGACTTTTAACTTTTATTAATATTTGCGATTTAGCTTTAAAAAGTCCTGAAGAAGCCTTTGTTTTTTTTGAGTTTTTTATGCAAAATTATAAAAATACTAAAGTAGATAAAGACTTAGAAAAACTTATTAATCTTAGTCAAAGTGTGCAGTTTGAAGAAGATAGTGAAGACTTTGAGGGTTTGAGTTATCAAGATTTTTTACTTAGTGAAGCAAAAGTTGGGTTTAAACAAGCTTTGGAAAATGTTATAATATCAAATAAACTTATCATTAATGATAAAGAAGATTTTGTGGATTTTTTAGAAAAACTTTTAGAGCATGGTTATAAAGATATGCTTGTAGCCTATATGGAAGATGTTTCGGTGCATTTTTATTCTAATTATAGATTTATCAAACTTAGTGAGAAAATCAAGGAATTAAATTATGATAGTAAAGATTGAAAATACTTTCATTTGTGATAATTCTAATGAATGTGAAAAAGATTGTTTTTTCTTAAAAACTGCTCAAAATGAAAAATTTCTTCATCAAGCTTTAGAAAAACAAGCAAAAATTATAAATATAACTGAGTGCAAGAAACTTTTAAATATAGATGAAAATATAAAAATCATAGGCATTACAGGCACAAATGGTAAGACAACTACTGCGGGGGCTATTTACTCTATATTGCTTGATTTAGGTTATAAATGTGCCTTGATGGGAACTAGGGGTAGTTTTATAAATGATAAAAATATCACTCCAAAAGGCTTAACTACTGCTCCTATTTTGCAAACTTTAGAGCTTTTATCTTTAGCAAGTAAGGAAAAATGTGAATTTTTAATTATGGAAGTAAGCTCACATGCTTTGGTACAAAACCGTATCGAAGGGCTTGAGTTTAAGGCTAAAATTTTTACTAATATCACTCAAGATCATTTAGATTTTCATGGAAACTTTCAAAACTACCAAGTGGCAAAAGAAAGTTTTTTTACTGATGAGTGTATGAAATTTATTAATAAAGACGCAAAAGCTATAAATTTTAATGTCAAAGGTGCTTTTACTTATGGAGTAGAAAATCCAAGTTATTATCATATCAAAGCTTATGCTTTAAAAAATGGCATTGAAGCTGTGGTAAATTTTGGCAAAGAAACTTTTATGATTGACTCTTCTTTAGTAGGGCTTTTTAATCTTTATAATCTTTTGGCTGCAAGTGCTTGTGTGAATGAACTTGTTAAGCCAAATTTAAAAGAGCTTGAAAAAGCCATTAGTAATTTTGGTGGCATTGAGGGTAGAATGCAAGTGGTTGTAAAAGATGTGATTGTAGATTTTGCTCATACACCTGATGGCATAGAAAAGGTTTTAGATGCTTTAAAATATCGTGATTTGATTGTGGTTTTTGGAGCAGGGGGAGATAGGGATAAAACTAAGCGCCCATTAATGGCTAAAATCGCCAAACACTATGCCAAAAAACTCATCATCACAAGTGATAATCCACGCTCAGAAGAGCCTATGGATATCATTAATGATATTTTAAGTGGTATAGAAAAAGATGAGAGCGTTTTTATAGAATGCGATAGAAAAGAAGCGATAAAAAAAGCATTAGAGCTTAAAACTAAAAATGATTTTGTAGTGATTTTAGGCAAGGGCGATGAAACTTATCAAGAGATTAAGGGTGTAAAATATCCTTTTAATGATAAAGAAGTAGTATTAGAGATATTAAAAGAAGGAAAATAAATGTTTGAAAATATGGATTTTTCTAAAATGGGCGAGCTTTTAACTAAGGCTCAAGAAAAAGCAAATGAATTAGAGCAAGAAGCTTTAAAAAAAGAATTTAGCGCAAAAAGTGGCGGTGGTTTAGTAAAAGTTAGTGCTAATGGAAAAGGTGAAATCATCGATATAAATATTGATGATTCTTTGCTTGAAGATAAAGAATCTATGCAAATTTTATTAATAGCAGCGATGAATGATGTGATGAAAATGGTAGAGCAAAATAAAAAATCAATGGCTAGTAATTTATTTAGCGGAATGGGAATGCTATGAGAATTTTACTTTGTATTTTGGGTATAACTTGTGTGCTTTTTGCTGTGCCAAGACCGACTTTTAATGATTTTTTGGGTTGTTATGAAAAAAACAAAGCTAGTATGTTAATTTACGAGGGCTTACCTGCTTTTGCTTTAAATGAAAACACCCTAGCAGTAGTTAAAACTAAAAATGCGAAATTAAACAGTTATACTAAGTATGATCCTTTTTTAAATTTATATTTAGTAAAAACAGATTTTAGTTTAATCCCTGCGCCTATGGGAAATGAAGAAGAATTAACACGCAATAGCTGGGTGGGAATTTTAGATAGCAATAAAAGCTATATAGGGCATTTGAAGTATTTTGGACAAAGTTTAACAGAACGTGATCAGCTTGATTTTACTTCTAAAATCGGAGAGCTTAATTCGCCATGTTGTAAAATGCTTGGTATAAGTTTAGAAGATGGTAAGCTTATAGGTAATCGCTATTTAAAACACTTTGCAAAATATCCTGATGTTTATTGGGGTGATATAGGTGTGGATTTTGATATGCGTGATGGTAAAATTTATGTTAAAAATGTACGCAAAAACGGACAATTTTTGCTTAATGATGAGCTTGTGAGTGTAGATGGGCAAGTGTATGATGATATAAGAAAATTGAATGAGAAAATTTTATTTGCTGATCGTGGTGCAACTTTGTATTTTAATATGCTAAGAGACAACAAAGATGTCAATATTTCTACGACAGTTTTTGATAAAGATTTGGGTATATTTGCTAAACCTAAAAAAGTAGTTCAAACTAAACCGACTTCTTTTTATAGCAATCTAGGATTGCGCGTAGATATGAAAATGAATATTACAGAGGTAACTCCAAATTCTAAAGCGCAAATGGCTGGATTTTTAAAAGGGGATAAAATTTTAAGAATTAATAACCAAAAAATCAACAATTTCAATGAACTTCAAGCCATATTAACTCAAGCTAATACTTTTGATGTTTTAGTTTCAAGACAAGCAAGTAATATCCCTTCAGCGAAAAATAATGATTTTGAGCATTTTAATAAAGGGTATTTTGACTTTTTTATAAGGCTAAATAAGTGATTTTAGAAAAATTCAAACAACATTTAGAGCAAAATTTTCCTAAAACTCAAAGCTTTCATCCGTTTTTCAATGAGGCTTTAAAATGGATGTTAGAAGCTGGTGGGAAGCATTTTAGAGCCCAACTTCTTTTGGGGATAGTGAATGCTAAAAATCCTGCTTTGTTTGAAAAGGCTTTAAATGCGGCTTTGGCTTTGGAATTTATCCATACTTACTCTTTAATACATGATGATTTACCCGCTATGGATAATGCTTCTTTACGCAGAGGAAAGCAAACCTTACATAAAAAATATGATGAAACCACAGCTATTTTAGTAGGCGATGCTTTAAATACTGAAGCTTTTTTACTACTTTCAAGACTTGATTTAAAAGAAAATGTTAGATTAAAACTCATAGAAACTTTAGCTTTTAATGCAGGGCTTAATGGTATGATTATTGGGCAGGCTATTGATTGTTATTTTGAAGATACACCTTTAAATTTAGAACAAGTTGAGTTTTTACATATTCATAAAACTGCAAGATTAATTGCGGCAGCTTTAAAAATGGGTTGTGAAATTTGTGAGTTAGATGAAAAAGAATGCGAGCAAATTTATGAAATAGGGCTTTTGATAGGATTAGTTTTTCAAATCAAAGATGATATTATCGATGCGACTTTAGATACCCAAGAAGCAGGAAAACCAACTCATAATGATTTGCATAAAAATTCTTTTGTAAAACTTTTGGGTTTAGAAGGTGCTAAAAAGGCAAAAGATGATAAAATTGCATTATGCGAAGAAAAAATAAAAAATTTAGACTCTAAGCTTGCTAATGAGCTTCAAATTTTGATTGATAAATATTTAAAAGGTTAAACAATGTTACAAAAACAAGCCAACACTATAAGATTTTTATGTGCGGATATGATACAAAAAGCAAATTCAGGCCATCCAGGTGCACCTATGGGTTTAGCAGATATTATGAGTGTTTTAAGTACTCATTTAGTGCATAATCCAAAAGATCCTACATGGTTAAACCGCGATAGATTAGTCTTTTCAGGCGGTCATGCTAGTGCTTTACTTTATAGCTTTTTGCATTTGAGTGGTTATGATGTAAGTTTAGAAGATTTAAAAAATTTCCGTCAATTACACTCTAAAACCCCAGGTCACCCTGAAATTTTCACTCCAGGCGTTGAAATTGCTACAGGACCTTTAGGACAAGGCATTGCAAATGCGGTTGGTTTTGCTATGGCAGCTAAAAAAGCAAGTTTGCTTTTGGGCGAGGATATTATCAATCACAAAGTATATTGTTTGTGTGGTGATGGGGATTTGCAAGAAGGAATTTCTTATGAAGCTTGTTCTTTGGCAGGACTTCACAAACTTGATAATTTAATCATCATTTATGATAGTAATAATATTTCAATCGAAGGTGATGTGGCTATTGCCTTTAATGAAAATGTAAAAGAGCGTTTTAGAGCGCAAAATTTTGAAGTGCTTGAGATAGATGGGCATGATTTTGAGCAAATTGATTTAGCATTAAAAACAGCTAAAGAAAGTAAAAAGTCTTGTTTAATCATTGCTCATACTACCATAGCTAAAGGAGCTTTAGAGCTTGAAGGAAGCCATCATTCTCACGGAGCGCCTTTGGGTGAAGAGCTTATTAAAAAGGCAAAAGAGGCTTTAGGTTTTGATCCACAAAAAACTTTTGAAATTCCAGAAGAAGTTAAAATTCGCTTTAATGCCGCAATAGAACTTGGAGATTTAGCACAAGCTAAATGGAATCAAAAAGTGCAAAATTTAAATGCAGAAAAACAAGCTTTATTAAAAGAGCTTTTAGAGCCTGATTTTTCAAAAATACAATTTCCTGATTTTAAAGGAAAAGATCTAGCTACTAGAGATAGCAATGGTATGATTTTAAATGCTATCGCTAAAGCTTTACCGGGATTTTTAGGTGGTAGTGCAGATTTAGGTCCATCAAATAAAACTGAACTAAAAGATATGGGCGATTTTCCAAATGGAAAAAATATCCACTATGGCATAAGAGAGCATGCAATGGCTGCTATATCAAATGCTTTTGCTAGATATGGTTTGTTTTTACCTTATTGTGCTACCTTTTTTATATTTAGTGAGTATTTAAAACCTGCTGCAAGAATAGCAGCTTTGATGAGGGCTAAACATTTTTTCATCTTTACTCATGATAGTATAGGGGTTGGCGAAGATGGTCCAACACACCAACCTATAGAGCAACTTAGCACTTTTAGAGCTATGCCAAACTCATTAACATTTAGAGTAGCTGATGGGGTTGAAAATGTCAAAGCATGGCAGATTGCACTTAAAACTAATATGCCAAGTGTTTTTGTTTTATCGCGTCAAAAATTAAGCGCTTTAAGTGAGCCTGTTTTTGGAGATGTGGAAAATGGGGCTTATTTATTAAAAGAAAACGCAAATGCGCAATTTACACTTTTAGCAAGTGGTAGTGAAGTATCATTGTGTTTAAAAGTAGCTAAGGCTTTAAAAGAAAAAGGTGTGATTGCTAATGTAGTTTCTATGCCTTGTTATGAGTTATTCATCGCTCAAGAAAAATCTTATAAAGAAAGAATTTTACAAGGTAAGGTTATAGGCGTGGAAGCTGCAAATTCAAACGAGCTTTATAGAATTTGTGATGAGCTTTATGGTATAGAAAGTTTTGGTGAGAGTGGTAAAGATAAAGATGTATTTGAGCATTTTGGATTTAGTGAGGAAAAATTAAGCTCATATGTTTTAAGTTTATGTAATGAAAAATAAAATCATCAAAGACATTAAAAACCAAGAATGTGTTTTTAGTGTTTTTGGTATATGGGATAAAACTAGCGTAGGAAAATTAGAAAAATTAGATTTTCCTACTCAAAAAAATATTATTTTTGATTTTGCAAATTTAGATTTTATAGATACTGCTGGGATTAGGTATTTTCTAGCTTTAGAAAATGAACTTAAGCAAAAAGGTTTTGAGTTTAGTAGGATAAATCTTAAAAGCGAACATGCTAAGCTTTTTGAACTTTGTCAAAAACACTATAAAAGTTTTAATAATACTCATGAAAATAAAAAAACAATCAAAGATTTTTTTGAAAATTTAGGAAAAAAGGTTGTTGAATCTTTTACGCTTTTGGTGCAGTTTTTAAATTTCATTGGGCTTATTATTTATACTTGTTTTAAAACACTTTTAAATCCTAAAAAACTTCGCTTTAAGGCATTTTTATATCATGTAGAAAATAGTGCTATTAATGCTTTGCCTATTATTATGCTAACCTCATTACTTGTGGGTGTGGTGCTTGCTTATCAAGCTGCGTATCAACTTGCACAATTTGGAGCTAATATTTACATTGTTGATTTAATGGGAATTTCTGCTACTAGAGAACTTGCACCATTAATTAGTGCTATTGTTATAGCTGGTAGGAGCGCAAGTTCTTATACAGCTCAAATTGGAGTGATGAAGCTTACTGATGAAATTGATGCGATGAAAACTATGGGTTTTAAAGAAAGTGAGTTTATCATTTTACCTAGAGTTTTAGCTTTAGCGCTTGCCATGCCTTTAGTGGTAATAGTGGCGGATATTTTAAGTATTGTAGGTGGAATTGTAGTTGCTTGGTTTAGTTTAGAAATTAGCATGAGTGAGTTTATGAGTCGTTTTAAAGAAGCAGTGGAGCTAAAACATATCATCATAGGGCTTATAAAGGCACCTATTTTTGGGTTTTTGATTGCTTCTATTGCTTGTTTTAGAGGATTTTTTGTGCAAAAAACTACCGAAAGTATAGGTGTTTATACGACAAAAAGCGTGGTAAATGCTATTTTTTGGGTGATAGCTTTTGATGCGATTTTTTCTGTATTTTTAACAAAGGCTGGACTTTGATTATAAAGGCTAAAAATATCAGCACTTATTTTGGAAGTAAATGCGTGCATGAGGATATTAGTTTTGAAGTACAAGATAATGAAATTTTTGGCATTTTAGGTGGTAGTGGTAGTGGCAAATCTGTACTTTTAAGACAAATGCTAATGCTTGAGCATTTTGATAAGGGCGAGTATGAAATTTTAGGCAAGAGATTAAAAAATATAAGTGATGAAGATGCTTTGTTTTTGCAAAAACAATGGGGTGTTGTTTTTCAATATGGAGCATTATTTAGCTTTTTTAATATACTTGAAAATATTAGCATACCTTTAGTTGAATATACAAAACTTAGCAAAAACGATATCAAAGAAATAGCCATGATGAAGCTTAAGATGGTGGGACTTGATGAGAGTGTGGCTAAGCTTTATCCAAGTGAATTAAGCGGAGGTATGAAAAAAAGAGTGGCCATAGCTAGAGCTTTGGTGCTTGATTCTAAATTGCTTTTTTTAGATGAGCCAACTTCAGGGCTTGATCCTTATAGCTCAAGAGAATTTGATGAGTTGCTTTTGAGTTTAAAACAAAGCTTTAAATTATGTGTGGTTTTAATTACTCACGATAAAGAAAGTATGAAAAATGTATTAAATCGCTTTTTGATTATAGAGAATAAAAAAGTTGGTTTTTTGGGAAATGTTGAGGCCTTGCAAGAGCAAAATCCAAGACTTTATGAGAGGTTTATGCAATAATGGAAAATAAAGCAAATTATATTTTGATCGGAATTTTTGTTTGTGTGTTATTTTTTATCAGCTTGTTTTTTATAGTGTGGTATGGGAATTTAAAAGATGAGAAATCTTTTAAATATTATGAAATTTATATGGAAGAATCAGTTGCAGGGCTTAGTGTCAAAGCTCCGGTTAAATTTTTAGGAGTTGATGTTGGAAGTGTTGAAAATATCAGCATAGATAGTTCAAGCAATCAATTAAGGGTAAAAATTTTAGTCAAGCTTGATTCTAATTTAGCGGTTAAAACAGATACTTATGCAAGCTTGCAAATTCAAGGTATAACAGGATTTAAATTCATTCAGCTTGCAGGGGGTAGTGAGGAAGCTAGTGTTTTAAAAGCAGATGATGATGTTTATCCTATTATAAAATCAAAGGAAAGTTTTTTTACGAGTATAGATAAGCAAGCAAATAATCTTTTAGAGCTTATTAATGTCTCAAAGCTTAAACTAGAAAATCTTTTAAGTGATAAAAATTTAAAAAATATTGAGCAAATTTTACAAAACTCATCAGAGCTTTTTGCACATTTAAATGCTAATGCACCAGCATTTTTAGAAAATTTAAATAAAACAAGCTCTAAACTTGGTAAAAGTTCAGATGATTTTTCAAATTTTTTAAACAATGCTAATGGTCAACTTAACGAGCTTAATAAAAGCAGAATGCTTTTGAATGAAAATTTAGATATTTTAAGAGTTTTGTTTTTAGATTTTACGCAATTATTAAAAAATTTAAAGCAAAATCCTTCCGATGTAATTTATAAAGATAAAGCCATTCAATATGCTCCAGGAGAATAAAATGAAATTTTTATATATTAGTTTAGTAGCTATTTTTTTTAGTGCTTGTTCTTTGATTAGTCCAAGTCAAACTTTACCTGCAAATAAATATTTTAGTATTAATTTAGAAAAGCTAGAGCAAAGTCAAAATAAAAAAAACGCAACTATTATAGTTTCTTTGCCTAAGGGCTTAGCTTATACTAATGAAATTTTTTATAAAAAAGATCATGTTGTTAATGCTTATGCTTATCATTTTTGGAAAGAAAATCCTGCTTTGATGATTAAAACTTTTTTGGAATTTCATTTGCAAGATTTAGAAGCATTTAAAGCGGTTTTAAACCAAGATAGTTTAGCTAGTGCTGATTATGTTTTAGAAAGCAAAGTAGATGTATTAGAGCAAGATTTTAGCGATGAGATGCATTCTAAAATAAAATTAGGCATTAATTTAAATTTAGTGCAAATAAACACTAAAAAACTTATAGCAAGTAAGTATTTTTACTATGAAAAAGAATTAAATGATAATAATCCTCAAATTTTAATCCAAAATTATGATGAGGTTTTTTTGCTTTTTGCTAAAGATTTTAGAGTTTGGATAGATCAAAATTTGGAATAAAAAATGCTTTTCTTGTTATAGCAATAACAAGGAAGGTGTATTATGAGAGATGAATTAGAAATCTTACAAAAACATTTAGGACAAGTAGGTTCAAGTATAGATGGTGCGAATTTAAAACACCAAACACAAAAATTTAGTGAAGATATTACCGATGCAAACGATTTTGTTGGTGCTTTACAAATTTTAGATTCTTCGTTGAAAAAAATTTCAAAACTTTTAGAAGATAAAAATTATGAAGATGTGCAAGATAAAGTATTAATTGCAAGTGAAAGTTTGAAAATAGTAGATAATTGCTCATTTTTAGGCAATGCTTTATTTGATAATAATTATAATGTAAATGTAGGCTCAAAGGCTTTTGCTTTTGAAATTTATAATCCTTTAAAAATTTTAGAAACTAGTGATTATGAGGGTATGAAAGCTTATATAGTAGATAAAAGGGAAGAAATAGCTTCTATGCTTAGTGAGCTTGCAGTGGCTATTGCTACTTATAGTCCTAGCCAAAGTTTTGGCGGATCAAGCCATGATTTTATGAATGATTTAGATTTTACTAAGCTTTTTAAATAATACTAAAGGCAAAAAGCCTTTAGTATGTGTTTTATTTAATTACTCCACAAGCCATTCTAGCACCGCCACCGCCAAGTGCTGCAGGATGATCGCTATGATTGTCTCCCCCAAAATGTATCATTAAAGAGTGGTTTTTAAGTTCATTAAGTGTTTTGATTTTTGGCGCTAATACAGGATTAGTTGCTTTACCGTCTTTTTCTACATAAAGTGGTGGTAAATCACCTCTGTGGCCTTTATCATCCCATGGGCTTGAGTGTGCGTCGGTTTTTTCAGGATCCCAGTGACCACCTGCTTTCATACCTAAACCTTTATCAGTTGCTCCACAATCAGCGTTTGCATGAACATGAAAACCATGAATTCCACTTTCTAAACCTTGAAGATTTGGGTAAAATGCTACTCCATAAGGAGTTTGTACTGCTACAACTTCACCTGCGTTTTTGTTGGCATTTTTATCAAGAATTTCCATTTTGATAACTAAATGATCTTTTTGTGCTTTTGGATCAAAATTTTCCAAATTTGCTCCAATTAAAAAACTTGATGCTAGTAAAGAACCTAGAATGATTTTTTTCATTTTCTCTCCTTTTGTTAAAAATTATTTTATTGTAACATATATTATTAATAAAAAGTGTTTTTTTGTAAATAAAAAGAAGATAGAAATAAAAATGAGAGTTTAAGTAAAACTTTTAAGCCTTTTGGCTTAAAAGTCAAATAATTCTCCAAGCCAACTTTCTTTTTTCTTATATTTATAGCCACTGTTGTGATGATAGTTTGCTTGTTGGTTATAGTTTTGTTGATGAGATGGTTGTGGCGCGTTTTGAGAAGAACTTCTTTCTATGATTTTATCAAGTTCACCACGATCAAGCCAAACACCGCGGCATTTTGGACAATAATCAATCTCAACTCCATTTCTTTCACTCATTAATAAAGCTGTATTTGCACAAACTGGGCAATTCATATTAATCCTTTATAAAAATTTTCCTAAAGTATATAGATTTAAAGTAAATTATGAGTTTAAGTTCCAATCAATAGGACTTTTGCCAAGTTTTAATAAAATTTCATTGCTTTTTGAAAAATGTTTGCACCCTAAAAAAGCATTCCTTGCTAGAGGTGAAGGATGTGCTGCTTCTAGGATAAAGTGTTTTTGAGGACTGATTAAAACCTTTTTGTTTTTAGCATAATTTCCCCAAAGCAAAAACACCAAACCTTCTTTTTCATTGCTAAGTTTTGATATAACCGCGTCGGTAAATTTTTGCCAACCAAAATGTGCGTGTGAGGCAGGTTTGTTTGCTTCTACACTTAATATAGAGTTTAAAAGTAAAATTCCTTGTTTAGCCCATTTGCTTAGATCACCATGTTTTGCTATAGGGATATTTAAATCATCTTGTAATTCTTTGTAGATATTAAGTAAAGATGGGGGAATTCTAACTCCCATTGGCACACTAAAGCTTAAACCCATAGCTTGATGAGGATTGTGGTAGGGATCTTGTCCTAAAAGTATGATTTTTAAATCTTGCAAGGGAGCTAGATTAAATGCATTAAAGATTAAATTTGCTGGTGGATATATAGTTTTTCCTTCATTTAAGGCATTGATATAATGAGTTTTTATCTCTAAAAAATAAGGTTTTAAAAACTCATCTTTTAAAAATTCTTTCCAAGTTTGTTCCATTTTTATTTTTTCTAAACAAATATCCATTTTTATCCTTACCAAGAAAGTATAAACTCACTTCCTTCATTTTCTTTGCTTAAAACTTTAATATTGATATTGTTTTTATCGGCTATTTGCTTGACTAAGTTTAAACCTATGCCAAAGCCACCTTGGTCTTGATTAAAGCGCTTATAGCGTGTAAAAATTTGAGCTATTTCTTTAGCACTCATTCCTTGACCTTCATCTTTAATGCTAAGTGTTTTTTCTTTTAAGCAAATATAGATTTTTTTATGAGCATCGGTGTATTTTATGGCATTGCTTAAAAGATTATCGATTAAAATTTGCATTTCTTCTTTATTGGCATAAAAGTCTTGCTCTAAAAGATTTTTTTCAATGATGAGATTTTTTTGTGCGATTAAAGTTTCAAAGTATTCTAGTCTTTGCTCTAAAAGCTCTTTTAGATTGATATCTTCTTTTGTATTTTCTTTTTGCAAGAAAAAATTTAAGGCTATGAGATTTTGATAGATATGGTTTAAATTTTTACTTGCTAGTTTGATATGATTTAGTTTTTTTATATTATTTGGGTTTAAATTTGTATCATCAAATTTTTTAATACTAGCTAAAATCACGCTCAAAGGCGTATTAATTTCATGCGTGGTATCTTTGATAAAATCATTAAGTGCTTTAAATTGCTCTTTGATATTTTTAAAGACAAGCAAAATGAGTATATAAGCAACTATAGCAAGTAGTAAAATGCATATAAGAGTGTAAAAAATAGTTTTTAATTTTAATTTCCAAAGTTCATGGGAAAAATCGTTGATATCTAGATTGTTATAATTATCTTTACGGTATTGTTCTTTTTTAAAACCAAGATCATCAGTTTCCATGATGATGTGAATATTTCTGTGTTTTAAAAATTTAAAATAATGTCTAGGTTTTTTCATATCAGTTCTATCTATATAAGCATCTAGATTACGAATTTTTAAAAATTCTATGAATAGCCTTTTGTTTCTACTATAGATAAAGTCATTTTGTTCTAAGTGTCTTAAAATATTAATAGCGTCAAATGAAAGATTGCTAAAAATTACTTTTTGATCCAAGATAATAGCAAAGGAAGTGTTGAGTTTGTTAGAAATTTCTGCAAAGTTGATTTTTTCTAATGCAATTTGACTATGTTTTGATTCTATAATATTTTGCAAGATGTAATTATGGTGTGTATACATATGAGTTAATTGATTTAAGCGTATATAGCTAGCTTCTTTTTGATAAAAAGTGATAAAAAAAATCGTTAAAAATACACCACTTGTGATGATATAAAGGGCTAGAATTTTAAAAATAGTATTATTAAAATTTTCACTTTTCATTTTCTAGCCTAATGGCATAGCCTATATTTCTTTGATTGATAATAAGATCTTTGCCAAGAATTTTTCTTAAATTTTTTATATAAACTCTAAGGCTCATAATTACAGGTTCTTCATCTAAATTCCAAATTTCATCAAAAATGGTTTCTATATTTACAAAATGTGGACGTTTTTTTAAAAGTAAGGCTAAGAGTTCTTTTTCTTTGTTGGTAAGATTGATGATTGTTTTATTTTGATAAAGGGTTTTATTAAGCGGATCAAAAGAAATGTTTTTTGAAGAGCTAAGTAAAATCAAATCTTCTTTTTGGTGGCTAAAATTTCTTTTAATGATATTTTTTACACGGATAATTAATTCATCTATATCAAAAGGCTTTTTAATATAATCATCACAACCTGATAAAAATCCTTGTTTTACATCATCAAGCATAGATAAAGAAGTTAAAAATATAGCAGGGGTGTTTTTAGCACTTTCTCTTAATTCTTTTAAAACTTCAAAGCCGTTGCCTTTTGGGACTTTAACATCAAAAATCCAAAGATCAAAATTTTCTTCATAAGCTTTTTCTAGTGCCTCTTGTGCATCATATACACAAGAGACTTTAAAGCCTTCATCGCTTAAGGCTTCATTTATAATTTCATTTAAACTTAAATCATCTTCTAAGAGCAGAATTTTTGCTGCCATTTTATCTCATTGGACAATTTGCATGGTTTTGATGATCCATTTTGTGCATTCTATGTGGATTTTTACCATGTTGATGTAAATTTAATTCTCTTATTTCTTTACCACTCATTTCATCGGTTAAATTTTGCATATCTTCTTGAACGATAGCTCTTCTTTGGTTTCTTTCTTGTATAGAAAGCTTAGAGATGTTTTCGCGTAAATTAGTTTTAAATTGTTGATGAAAAACTTTTGCGTCTTTGTATTTCATCTCATTCATTCTTTTTTTCATTTCTATAACCAAATCAGCTTGATCTTGTGCGCTAACTGTTTTTGCAAGATTTAAAATCTCATCATTGCTTTTTTTGGAAAAATCAGCTCCTAGAGCAAATGAAGCAGCCAAAGAACTTACGATAAATAAACTTATAATTTTTTTCATTGTTTCTCCTTTAAATTAATGATGAGAAATTATAAAAGCTCAAAATAAAGCCAAAATGAAATTTATTGACAAATAAAAAGCACATTAGCTCTTAAATTTTGTTTTTCACTTTTAATAATAGGCAATACAACACTATCTGCACTAGCTGCTAAACTTGGAGCATTGTGTTTGATGTTGCAACTATCAAAATGAATGTTTTTTATCACGCAAGTTTTTGCTAAAGTTTTAGAATAATATTGAGCCTTTTCAAAAGCTTTTTTAAATGCAAGATCATATAAATCTTCTTTATTTGCTTCTAAAATAGCCTCATCAAAACCAGCTTGCAAGGCTTTGGTATTAAAAGAGATAAAAGTATTAGTAGCGCTAATATTTTCTATATCTTTTATAAGATTTTCATAGTCTTTACTTTTATTTTGTGGAATTTGGCAAGTAAAATTAGAGTGCAATCTGTATCCATTAAGTGTTTTTACCCCTTGGTAATAATTATAATTTGGCTCTAAAGTATAACTTCCGCCTTTGCAATAATTTTCTTTAGCAATACGATCTGAGATTTCTTTAAATGTTTTAGCAATATGATTTTTTTCTTCACTAGAAACAATGGTTTTTTTACTAAGTTCTTCACTAGCGCTAAAATTTAAAGTAGCATTGAAGATATTTGGCATAATTTCATTAGATACTTCTATATTTCTTGAAAATTCTATATTTTGTTTATTATGATTTTTTAAGCCTAAAAATTCAGTGTTAAAAACCACTCCTAGTACAAATAATACTAAACAAAGTAATCCTAAACCCAAACCTTTTAAAAAACTTTTCATTTTTACTCCTTTTTAAAAATATTTTTTTATTTTAACATAAAGCCTTTAAGAATAGATTGTATAATTTTTTTAAAAATAAAGAAAGTTTTAATGCAAAAAATTCATGAAAATATTTTGAAATGGTATGATCAAAATGGTAGGAAAAGTCTTCCTTGGCGTATTTTGCATGATGAGTGGAAAAAATACGCTAAAGCAGATGATTTAGAAAAATTAAAAAATATTGACATTGCTTATGCTGTTTATGTTAGTGAGATTATGCTTCAGCAAACTCAGGTAAAGAGTGTTTTGCAAAATTATTATTTTCAGTTTTTAGCTAAATTTCCTTCTTTAAAAGCACTTTCTATGGCAAGTGAAGATGAGGTTTTAAAAGCTTGGCAAGGGCTTGGGTATTATACTAGGGCGAGAAATATGCACAAATGCGCAAAAATTTGTGTGCAAAAATTTAATGCAAAATTACCATTTGATATTAAAGAGCTTCAAAAACTTCCTGGTATTGGAGAATATACAGCTGGTGCTATAGCTTGCTTTGGTTTTTTGCAAGCTAAGTCTTTTGTGGATGCAAATATAAAAAGAGTTTTGAGTAGATTTTATAGTTTGCAAAATCCAAACTCTAAACTTTTAACACAAAAGGCAAGAGAATTTTTAAACTATGATAATGCATTTGATCACAATCAAGCTTTGCTAGATATAGGGGCTTTGATTTGCTTGCCTAAAAATGCAAAATGCAAGCTTTGTCCTTTAGAAAGCTTTTGTAGTGGAAAAAATGAATATGAAAAATTCAACCTAACTAAAAAAATTCAATACGAAAATACTATTTTAAAAATACTTATAGTACAAAAAAACGAGCAGTTTTTACTCATTAAGAGTCAAGAAAAGTTGTATTTTAATTTATATAATTTTTTAGAATACAAAAACCAAAAAAAAGCAAAATTTATAGGAGAATTTAAGCATTCTTATACCAAGTACAAAATCAATGCTAAGGTATATTTTTTAAAAGATGATGATTTTGAAGATTTAAAAGCTAAAGCTTTTGCTTATAAAGAATTAGAGTATATCACGCTTTCAAAACTTGCTTTAAAGGCATTTGAGCTTTTTAAAAAGAGTGATTATGCATTTTGAGAAAATTTATATAGAATTAAGTGATATTTGTGGGCTAAAATGTGATTTTTGTCCTAGCCAAAAAGCCCAAAGAAAACAAATGAGCCTTGGAAACTTTGAAAAAATTTGCAAAAGTGTGCATAATCATGCCAAGCTTTTTACTTTCCATGTGCTTGGAGATCCTTTAAGGGTTTTAAATTTAAAAGAATATTTAGAAATAGCTTTAAAATTTAATATGCAAATAGAGCTTACTACGAGTGGGTTTTATTTTGATGAAGAAAAAATCAACCTTGTTTTAAGTTTTAAAAATATCCACCAAATTAATATCTCATTGGGTGCTTTTTTATCTCAAAGTAGAATGAGTTTAAAAGAATACTTTGAGCCTATTTTGAAGCTTATTTTTTTACACTTAGAAAATAAAAATAATTCTTTTATCAACCTAAGACTTTGGAATTTAGATAAAAATTTCAACCCACCTTTGGAAAATGAGAAAATTTATGATTTTTTAGAGCAAATTTTTAAAATAAAAATTCAAAAGCAAAAAGCTAAAAATCGCTTAGAAAGGCATATTATCTTACACCAAGCCAGGCTTTTTAAATGGCCTTCTTTGAAAGATGAGGTTGTTAGAGAGAAGGGGTTTTGTCATGCTTTAAATGGGCAAATTGCTATTTTAAGTGATGGAACTTTAGTGCCTTGTTGTTTGGATACTAAAGGGGATATAAAACTAGGAAATTGCTTTGAAAAAGATTTTAATGAGCTTTTAAATTCGTCTTTATATATGGAATTAAAAGAAGGATTTAAGCAAGGAATTTTAAAAGCCGAGCTTTGCAAAAGGTGTGAGTTTTTAGAGGCTAAAAACCTAAATTAACTCCACCTTCGTTGTTGATTTGATAGTTTGTGTCTAAACCTTGTTCTGTTTCTTCTTCTTGATTGTCTTTAGAATGTTTAAAAATATCTTCTGTAATTTTTGTAGCAATACCCCTAAGGGCTTTTTGCTTGCTTGAATTGCTTGTAGAACTCATTTTAAACTCTAAAGTATTAGAAGCTTTGATTTGAGTTGTGGCAAATTCTATCAAACGATAATCAATGTTAATATTATAAGTTTGAGTGCTAATTTCATTTTGAGTTTGTTCTATTTTAGGATTTAAAATGAGTAAAAAATCAGCCCCCAAGACATTATAAAGCTTAATGAGTTCATCATCGCTTGCATTTTTTATAAGTAAAGATTTTTCTTGATTATAAAGATCAAGATTTGCTCTATCTAAAATTCTAAATTTTTTACTTTGGAGTAAAACGCTTAAAAGTTCTTGTTCAAATTTAGCTGAGAGTTCATCTTTAACTTTGTTGATGATAATTAGCGAACTTTTATCCTCAAGGTTTTTTTCACTATAGAGTTTTTTATAAATTACAACTTTTGCGTGAAATTCGTTTTGATTTGTTTGGGTTAAAGATTTAATATCATAGCTATTAAAAACCCCATTACTAACAAAATCAATTTCCTCATCATAGCCTATGTTGAAATTTCCATTAAAATTAAACTCAAATTTTTTAAGCTTGACTTGTTTTAAGCCTTCCATTTTCCCAAGAGCTTCATTGATGGCATTTTTTATTGCTTCGCTTCTTGTATTTCCAAAACCCTCACCATAGCTTTCTTTGTTTAAAGCACTTTGTGCTTGACAAAGACAAACGAGGGTTAAAAAAAGAATTAGTAGTTTTTTTACCATGTTACACTTTTGCCTTTGCCTGTTTTATTGATGGTTTTTTCATCTTCCCAAAAGGCTAAGCCACTAGTTAAATCCGTAAGAATTAAATGAAAAAAATATTCGGTTTGAATTTTGCCATTGTAAAGTTTAACAGTATCTTGTCTGATTTTACCTGAAAGTGAGAAATTTGGGACTAAAAGTGTGCCTTTTTTAGCTATGGAGTTTTGATTAAATTCTTCATTGTCTCTTAAATCTCTTACATCATGAGATAAGCTATCTTTTGCTCCACCTGCTGCCACAGCGGTTGTTAGTATAAATTTGCCAGATTTTCTTAATGCTATGGTAATTTTTGAAGTGAGTTTGTCTGTGTCTATTCTTTGCGGGGTGTCATTGATGATTTTTCCTATGGCAACAACTTTTCTATTAGAGCTATTTAAATTTGCAAAAGCAGGATCACTAAGCAAGCTTTGTATCATATCTTCAGCAGTTTTTTCAAAGTCTTCTCTATCAAGTCCCAAAGTAAGTGCATCGCCTTGAACTTTTTGAGAAGCTTTACCATCAGTGTATTTTGGTTGTGAAGAGCAAGCACTGAAAACTAAAAGCGCAAAAACCATAAAAAATAAACTTTTTTTCATTTTATCTCCTTATTGTTCTTTGATTTTATAAATAATATTTGAATTTGGCACAAAAGATCTTATAAGTACAATATAATTTTTATCTTTTTCCAACTCATCTTCAAAGATTATTTTTTCTTTATCATCATAAATTTTAACTAAGCCTTCGTTTTTTAGCATTAAAATACTAGCACTTTTTGGTAAAGCTTGCCACATTCTAAGATCTGCTTTGTTGATTAAAGCAGTACTAACAGTGCTAATAAATGATAAAAAACCACTAGAATCATTATTAGCTATGACTAAATTAATTGAAGTTTTAAGTGCGCTTGAGGCTAAGGTTTTCATTACCATGGAAGGCAAAAGAGTTTTAAACTCACTTGCTATAATATCATCAAAATAAATTAAATTTTGGGTTTTTTCATCTTGGCTTTGCAAGAATTTATAAGAAGTATTTCTTGATTTTAAATAAGCAAAAGCTACGCTAATATTTGCAATATTATCGTTAAAAATAAATGGTAAAGTGAGATTAAATTCTTCTTTTGTAGCACTAAAACCATCTTCATAGATAATAAAAATATATTTTTGCTGAGGGAAGGATGTTTTTAAATGAGTGAATTTTTCAAATACTTGAAATTGTTTTTGAAGTTGTTTGTTTTTCACATCGCTTAAGGCTACTTCTTTTAAAAGATCATAAGCTTTAATATAATCTTTGTCAAAAAAGAAAAATAAAGCACTAAGATAGCTAGCATAGATATTAGTATAGTTTTTATTTGCGTTAAATGCACTAAGAAGATTGTCATATTGTTTATAGATAGGGTTTAAATTTTGCTGAAAACTTGTATATATTTTTTTATCTTTTTGAAGTTCTTTTTGGTATTCTTCTTGAGCTTTTTGTATATAATCATAAAAATATTCTTTCATTCTATCTTGTCTGTATAAAGCTCGGTTAAATTCCACTCTTGCGTTTTTAAAATCACCCAAGCTCATATAATTTAAACCTTTGTAAGTATTTAGCATAGTCCTTTCATAAAAATAACCTTGATAGTCATTGATGGTATCATTAAGTAAAATTTCACTAAAATTTTTAGTGGCTTTTTGAAGCCCATTTTGTAAATCTACATCATATTTATAAGCTTCTTCTGCTTTATCAAAAAATGCATTACTTTTTTCATAATCTTTACAAACTCTTGCTAAAGAGGCTAAATTTAATCCTGTATATATGGTGTCTTTATCCGCGTTTTTTAAAGCTAGGGTATTTTCATCGCATTGTTTGTTTATAAAGGCTTTTTCATAATATAAATTAACATTAGCATGATTTGAACAAGCACTTAAAAAAAGTAAAATAAAAAGATAAAAACAAGAGTAAAAAAGCTTCATAAATTCCCTTTTTAGTGTAAATTTAAAAAAATAAGTTATAATTTTCATTTTTAGAGAGGTGTCCGAGCGGTCGAAGGAGCACGCCTGGAACGCGTGTGTGGGGCAACTCACCGAGGGTTCGAATCCCTTCCTCTCTGCCACTATGCGCTTTTGTTATACTGACTTCCTATGTAATCTTGTGATGTATTTTGTGTGTATGATTTTATAGCTTTGGAATTTGAATTTGTTTTTTCCTCATTCTCATTTTCGCTTTTTTCATTTTGTGCTTTTAGCTCTTCTGCTTTTATTTTAGCTTGTTCGGCGCGTGCGTCATTTTGCATTTGCATAGCATTAGCCGCTACTTTATAATCTTGCGGACTAGGATCAGCTGGTGCCATAGCTGCAGCAATTACTTGCATAGCATTTGCTATAGTTTCTTCTGGAGTATTGCCTTTTTGCATTCTTATAGGCACTTCTCCTTCAACTGCATACATTTTATTATCAGGGCCTCTTGTGTAGCCAAAACTTGCAGCCCCTGCCAAAGCTCCACCTGCCGCTTGGTGGGCTGCTTCATGAGCCCTTACTTCTCTGTCGATTTTTTCAAGCTCTCGTACTTGTTTTACTTCCTCGTTGCTTAAGTCTTTACCATTGACTTTTTGAGTTTTTTCATCTTTTTCTTGATCGTTTTTATTTTTTTTTATTTGCTGTGGATTTTCTTTTTCTGAAATGTTTTCTTTAGCTTGTTCTTTGTCTTTGTTTTGATAAGGATTTTGTGTGTAAAAGGCATTGCTATAACTTGAGCTAATTTGCATTAAAATCCTTTTTTAATATAGTTTTATATTTGTAGCACAAAAAAGTTGAAAAATATATAAAAATTTACAAAATAAGTATTTTATGAAATGTTAAGCAAAATAAAGTATAATTTTAACTTCTTTTTATGTCAGGGTAGCTCAGCTGGCTAGAGCGCTGGTCTCATAAGCCGGAGGTCGGGAGTTCAAGTCTCCCCCTTGACACCATCTAGCTTTCAAAAAAACATTTTCCAATGATTTTTTAGTATTTTGATGATATTTTTGCAAATTTCTTTCTTTTTGCTTTCTTCTATTTGGAGTTTATCTAAAAAAGTTTCTTCAAGAGTGTTAATAAGTTGTGTACATTCTTTTACATCAAATGTTTTTGATTCATTTAAAGATGACAATGCTTTTAATAATAAATCTTTATATTCTATAAAAGTTTTAATTTCTACCTCTGAAAGTTGAGCTAACAGAGATAGAAATTGCATAAAATTGTAAAATGGCAAATTTTATATTCCTTGTACAGTAAATTCAAAATTTCGTTCTCCGCCAAAACAAGAGAAGTTGATTTTACCTTCATCATGGTGTCCTACAGAGTCATTATTAACAAAGGTAATGAAATTAAATCCTATACCTCCACTTGATACCCTGGACATATATTTTTTTAATTCATATGAAGTTATCCTGCAATCTGGAGAATTTTTTATGTCTTTATCTTTAAATTTTAAAGAAAATTGTGAAAAAATAGACATAGGATTGTATCCTACCCTCCACTCTTTTCTATCTAAATCAACTTCTGGGAACAGCACTTTAACGTCATCAGATTTAAATTTTTTTAATTCGCTTGTACTTTCTCTATATTCACATTCAAGTTCTATTCTAAAATATCTAAGATGTGGGTCATCAACATATAGATTTATGGTTGTTTCTCCATTGGTGTATAATCTGCTAAGATCTTTTTCACTTTTAACTCCATCTGGCAGTATAATTTTAATAAATCCTGGCTTTAAATGAGTTATTGTTACCGGAAAATGTTTCACATAATAAACTTCATATGGATATAATAAACCATAAGGAAACATAATTTTTGGCAAGAAAAATTTTTCCCATTTATAGGAAATTTTTTGATCTATTTTTTTTCCTAATGTTGAAGCATTTATTGTTATTTCATTTTCAAATGGATCTTTAGAAGTAATAGTTGCCTTAGCTTCACCCTGAGAATTGAATTTGCTATCTTTATTGATTATTATCCCATCTCCTTGGATGTTCCATGTGATTTCAGAATTTGGACGTCCACCAGTAATTTTTATTTCAGATTGTTCATTGAGTTTATTGTAAAACCATGTTCGGTTTGATTGTATTTGTAAATTATATTGATAAAGTTTGATTTTATCTAAATTAAGCTCCTCTTTAACGCTACCTTGTTTGATATAACTAAACTTAATAGTAAGTTCTTTAACACTATAATCATTAATGCCACTAAATTCTAAAGTAGCTTCACCTTTATCATTAACATTAAAGCTTTCTTTTTTAGCTTTTACTCCTTTACTTCCACTGATTTTATCAATGGCTGAATTTGGTAATAAACCACTTACTTTAATATTAAAATCATCTATATAATCTATAGTTTTTTCTTGAGCTTTAAAGCTTGGATAAGTTACACTAGGTGTATATGTTTTTACATCATAAGTAATAGTTTTACTTAGGTTTTGGCCTAGGGTGCTAACATTAATTGTAGGATTAGCTTTAAATGGAGCTTTAGAAGTAATAGTTGCTTTAGCTTCACCACTAGCATTAAATACTTTATCAGCTTTAGCTAAAGTAGCATCACCGCTTAAACTCCATTCTATTTTCTCATTAGGCTTACCACCTTTTATAGTTACTTCAACATGATCAGGCTTTGGATCTTTTAAAGCTTTGTTGCTATCACTTTCATAAGCATGGATAGTGTTTTTGCTAAAATTAATGCTTGTGGTGTATTGGTGGAGTTTGATCTCTCCGTTTATTTCTTGAGTGCTAGCTGTACTTTGATTATAAGTAGCAATGATTTGCAATCTTTTAATATTAAAATCTTTTACTCCTTCAAATACTACCTTACTCTCACCTTTATCATCGGCTGTGCTTTCTTTGTCATTACTAATTCTTAAAGTTTTATTGCTTTGTATATCTTTAGCCTTCCATGAAACTTTTGTTTTTGGCATTAAACCTTTAAGTTTTACTTCAAAGTCACTTTTATAATCAATCATTCCCTTTTCAAAGTCTTGATGAGTCACAGGATCTTTTCCAGTAGGAAGCTCCATAGTGGCTGAATAATTTTTGATTTCTAAAATTTTACTTTTTTCTTTTACTAACTCATCGCTCATATTCTTAGCAATGATTTTTACTTTTTCATTTCCACTAAGCCCTATGATTTCTACATTACTCTCACCGTTTTCATCAGCTATTAAATTAAGCTCTTTGGAGGTTTTGTCTTTATCAATAAATAAAGCATTATTTCCTTGTATACTCCATTTAACTTTTGTAGAATTAGCTTTTAAGTTTTTATAACTTGCATGAGTTTTTTCTTTATTACCTATAGTGGTTTTATCTAAGATGATATCATCATCTCCATAAACTGCTATTTGAACAAAGGTTTTTAAAGTAACTCCTAATACATTAGCAATAATTTCAGCCTTTTCTTTATCTTTCATGCTTGTATCAGGCTTATAGATGATGTTTGAAATTCCATCTTTATCAGTTTTATCTGAATTTGGAGTTTTTTCTAAGCTTCCTTTGCCAATTAATTTCCAATGAATTGCTAAATCACCTGCTAAATCATTTCCTGCAAATGTAATTAATGATTGCTCATGTCTTTGTATATTAGAAGGTTTAGCAAATACTCTAAAATCTTCTTTTGGAGCTATGATGGTAATAGGAAAACTTTCTTGAGCATTTCCTGCTTTAGCAATTAAATTGGTTTGATGGACTCCGTAAGCATGGATTATTTTTATAAAAACCTTTCCGCTATCATTAGTAATATAATGATTCCCATCTTTTAAGATTACATTTTTTTGTTCAGGAGTTACACTCATGGCAACATTTTTAACTGCTTGGTTAAAACCATTTTTAAGCATAATACAATGAGTATTATCTCCTAAATTTCCACAATAAGAAACATGATAAGCATTATTAATGGCTTTATATTCAAGCACCATAGAATAATCTCTATCTATAAAATGAGTTCTAGATCCTTCAATGGTATTGCTTATACCTGCAAATTTAGGATCAAAAGCATGTTTAAATCCATCTTTATCTAAAGGTATGTTAAAATTCATAGCTATATTTGTGCCTTGTTTATCACTTTCATTACTTCTTTTATGGCTTAGTGAAAAAGTTAATGCTGGACAAGGTGAATAAGTAATACCTCCTTCATACACTAAAGGATTTTTTTCTAAATCTTCATAGCAGCTTGCATTGCCAAATGGAGCTACTTTTTCTCCATACCATTTATTCATATTAGCAAAAACAGCCACATTACTCATAGCAGGGAAAGCATATTTAATACCCATATCCCAACCATTAGCAGGGCGTTCTAATATATAATCTTTATCAAAATCATAACTTCCCACCCAATCGCTTAATCTTTGATAAATATTGGCATGGAAAGCTAGTGTATCTAACATGCTTTCAAAGCCCAAAGACATTCTTTTATGTTCTCTACTAAAATCATGATCATAAACTAGGTTTAATCCTAGCATGATATTGCCTGAATTATCTAATGCTAGTGCATTAGGATAATATCTTATACCTCCACCAAAATGACCTATGATTCTATTGTTATCATATCCACCTATACCGCTTTGTAAAAAATAAGATATTTTTGGATTATCTTCACTCATAATAGGTAAAAGAGCTTTAGCATTACCACTTAAGCCACCTCTATCATTATAGTTTAAATTAAACTCACTATTGATAGAGTGATTAAGAGAGTGTAAATATTCTTGGATTAAAGTATTAGCTTGTAAGCTTAAATAATTACTTGCTAAATCTCTAGCAATCTTATCTCTTTCTTTGCCGTCTTTGGCATTATACATATTACCTATGGTTTGAATAACACTAATAACCTTATTAGATAACTCTTCATCTTCTTTACTAAGATTAGAATCTTTATTTGGTTTTTCCTCCAATAGCTTTTTAACTCTTGGATTAAGATTATTGTGATTTTTAATTTGACTTGTTTCGTTGGAAGCAAGAACCTGATTGTTATCTATAGTGATTTTATCTTGATTTTTTAAAATCATTATTTGAGAAAAAAGAAAAGTGTGAATGAGTAAAACAAGTAAAAGCGTTTTTTTCATATCCCCCCCCCCATAACCTACATTGAATTTTTTATTTGTGATGATATGATAGCACAAGAAACAAAAAAACAATAAAAAAGTTATAAAAATATTGAAAAATATGTAAAAAACTATCAAATATAATAATTATTTATAAACTATAATCAAAATTACTTTTATTTTTTATTAAAAAAATACATATAGATTTATTATTATTTATATAACATCAAAAATTACTTTTATTTACTTTTTTAAAATAATGCAAAAATAGACTTTTATAGCTTTTATATTTATGCTTTGTTGTTTTGTTTAATATATGTGTAGATATGGTAAAATAGTATTTATATAAGCATATAAAGTGTATTTGTTGTATTTAGTATATAAATAATAAATACTAAGCTTATATATAGTAATAAATAAAGGGTATAAATGTCTTATTACGCTCTTTAGATAATTAAAATATAGAGTTTTTATATAAATTTGATAATAGTTGTTATAATCTTAAAATAACTTATTAAAAAAATATATTTAATTATAGTTTATGTGTTTTTATAGATTAGGCAATAGGTAAAATAATATATAAAATATTTAATGGGAGATTAATGGTGATTTAAATATAAGGCTAAAGCTTAAAAATAAGCTTTAGATTTTTTAATATTCGTATTGATTTAGTTCTTCTTGAGTGCCAAGTAGCATTAGTATATCATTTAGATAAGCAGTGGTTTCTAAATTTGGCATAATACTCCAAGTATCATGCTGTTTGTGTGCGATGACTTTTAAATTTTGTCCAATGGATTGTAAAGTTTTTCCTGCTAAATTTTCATCTATCAAAAGTTTTGCTACTTTGATGGTATTAGCTGAAAGATCTATGATTTCAAAATTTGGGTTAGTGATAAGAATTTTAGCCAAACGCTTTGCAGATTCTTTTTCAGGATAGATAACTTTATTAACCCCAAGTTTTGAAAGAATTTGTCCATGTGTAGAAGAATTTGCTTTAGCAATGATATTTTTCACCCCTATTTCTTTTAAAGCCATGAAAGTGAGTATGCTTGATTCTAAATTTTCACCTATGCTGAGTATGACAACATCAGCATTTGCATAACCTGCTTCTTTTAAAGCTATAGTATGAGTAGAATCTAAAATATAGGCAAAATCTGCATGATCTTGTAATTCCTTAACCGCTTCTTCATCAATATCTGAAACAATAACTCTTTTACCTTGATCAATAAGCTCTTTTGCTAAAACCGAACCAAACCTTCCAAGTCCTATAATACCATAAGTTTCTTTTTTCATAGTATGATTTTTCCTTTTGGATAATTTAAATATTTTTCTTTTTCTTTAAAAAATATACTAAATAAAAATGCAAGCACACCCACTCTACCACTAAGCATAAGTAAAATGATAATTAACTTACTTTCAGAATTAAAAAGCGCACTAAGCGATAAAGTCCCACCATCGCCCACTGAAACTCCTACTGTAGCAAAAGCTGAACTTGTTTCAAAAAGCAAAGGCAAAAAGCTTTTATCATCTTCGATTAAAGATAAAAGCAATACGCAAGTGATGATATATACAATAGAACTTACCGCTATAATGAAAGCTTTATTAATAGTTTCTGTAGGAATTTCAAAGTTAAAAATTCTTGCATTACTATCTTTGATACTCCAGTAAGCATAGATTAACAATACAGCAATAGTAGTTACCTTAATACCCCCAGCAGTTCCACCAGGCGCACCACCTATAATCATAAACAAAGATCCAAAAAATAAACTTGCATCTTTAAAGGTGCTAAGATCAAGAGTGTTAAACCCTGCGGTTCGGTAATTTACCGCTGTAAAATAAGCACTCATAATTTTATCAAAAAGCGAAAATTCTCCTATGCTTTTTGGATTATGGTATTCAAATAAAAAGACTACTAAGCTTGCAAAAATAATCAATATAATAGTGGAAATTAAAACAAGCTTTGTATGCAGACTTAGACTAGCAAAACGCTTTTTAGAAAAAAAGTATAATTCTAATAATACAAAATAACCCAAACCTCCAATGATAATCAAAGAGGTGATAATAAAATTAATCCAAAAATCTTCTCTATAAGGCATTAAGCCACTTTCAAATATACTAAATCCTGCATTATTAAAAGCAGAAATAGAGTGAAAAATACTAGCCCATAGAGCCTCGCTTAAATTCATATCAAGCTTAAACCTTAGAAATAATAATACCGCACCTATAAGTTCAATAGCAAATACAAAAAATAAAACCTTTTTTAAAAATCCTACAAGCCCGTCAGCGCCAGGATAAATCAAGGATTCTCTTAAAAGATTTTTTTCTCCAAAACTCATTTTTTTGCGTACTAAAATATACAAAGCCATAGCTATACTCATATAGCCCAAGCCGCCTATTTGAATAAGCAATAAAATAACAAGTTGTCCATAAAAGCTAAAATCTAATGAAGTATTTAATACAATAAGCCCTGTCATGCTTACAGCTGAAGCACTGGTAAAAAATGCATCTAAAAAAGATATGGGTTTAGTGTGCATCATAGGAAGCATTAGAATAAAGGTGCCAAAAAGCGCTACTAGAATATAACCTATAAATAAAATTCTTATATTTTTTCTATCTAAAGTTAATTTTGTCATTTTGATTCTTTAAAATTAAAAAAACATTCTACTTAAAATTAGTTAATAAATAAAGAAGAAAACTTTCCACTTTTAAAGTGGAAAGTTAGAGTATTAAAGCATTCCTACTGCTAAGAAACCTAGAGCAACAGCTATAACTATAGCCAACACACCTGGAATAAAGAATGCGTGGTTAAATATGAATTTTCCAATTCTTGTTGTACCTGTATCATCCATTTGAACCGCACCTAATAAAGTAGGGTAAGTTGGAAGAACGAAAAGCGCTGAAACAGCAGCAAAACAAGCAACTAGCATATAAGAATCTGCAGGATTTGTAGCTGAAATTCCTAATGCAGCGATGATAACTGGAACAATAGCTTTTGCAGTAGCTGCTTGAGAGTATAAAAGCATACTAGCAAAGAAGAATGCAACTGCAAGCATAGCTGGAGTTTGTTTAACCCATTCACCTGCTACTTCTTTAATACCTGCCTCATGACCTGCAACGAAAGTATTTCCAAGCCAAGCAACACCAAATACACACACACAAGCTGTCATACCTGATTTAAATACACTTGTATCTAAAATTTTAGCAGGCTCAACTTTACAAAAGATTGTGATTAAAGTTGCAGCAGTTAATAAGAAACTCATAATCGCAGCATCTCTTGGGATAACTACTGGATCAATCCATTTGATATTGTTAGAAATTGCTGTAGCATAAAGAACAACTGCTAATACTGTGAATAAGAAAATAGCAACTGAAAGTTTCGCACCTGGTTTGTCTTCGCTCTGTAAAACATCAGAAGCACTTTTTACAAGACCAGCTTTTAAGCGTTCTTGATATACAGGGTCTTTGCTAAGATCCATTGGAGTGATTAAACTTACAATGAAAGCTGTAATCATACAAGCAGCAAAAGTAGTTACAATCCAAATACCAATTAATGCAGGATAATTCCAACCAAGCGGTTCTAATACACCAGTCATATAAACAACAGCAGCACTAACTGGAGAAGCTGTAATACCAATTTGTGAAGCAACAACCATTAATGAAAGTGGAGCTGATGGTTTAATGTTTTGTGATTTTGCAACATCAATAACAACAGGCATTAATGAAAATACTGCATTACCAGTACCTGCTAAAATAGTAAGTAACCAACCGCAAGCTGGTGCAAGGTAATTGATAAATCTTGGATGTTTACGTAAAATTCTTTCAGTAACTTTTACCATATAATCCAAACCACCTGCTTGTTGCATAGCAGAAATCGCAGCAATAGCTGCAGCGATGATTAAGATAACATCCCAAGGAATATTACCTGGCTTCATACCTAAAACAAGACCTAAAATAACAACACCCAAACCTCCGGCATAGCCTATTGCTATGCCGCCAAGGCGGATACCTATGAATATTGCCCCAAGAAAGACAACAAGTTGTAAAATAATCATAATATCCATGATTTAAACTCCTAAAAACTACGCTTTTCTTTTTTCTGTCATGTGAGGATTTAACATATTTTCTGGTGTTAAAATTCTTTCAATTTCTTCTTTTGGAAGATATCCTCTTTCAAGACAAATATCGCCAACTGCTTTACCAGTTTCTAAAGCTTCTTTAGCAATACTTGCAGATTTTTCATATCCTAAAACAGGGTTAAATGCTGTAACAATACCGATTGAGTTAAGTACAGATTGTTTGCATGCTTCAGGATTTGCTGTTAAGCCTCTTACAGCTTTTTCAGCTAGAGATTTCATTGCATTTTCAAGTAAAACTATAGAGTTGAATAATCCATAAGCAATACCTGGTTCAAATGCATTAAGTTCAAATTCTCCTCTTTCAGAGCAAAGCATGATAGTAACATCATTTCCTATAACTTCATAGCAAGCTTCACCTACTGCTTCGCATATTACTGGATTTACTTTACCTGGCATGATAGAGCTACCTGGTTGCATTTTTGGTAGATTAATTTCGCCTAAACCACATCTTGGGCCTGAATTCATTAATCTTAAGTCATTTGCGATTTTTGATAGTCTTACAGCTGCAGTTTTTAAAGCACCACTTACATGTACAAAATCAGCTGTATCTTGAGTAGCAGCGATAAAATCTTCAGCTGGTTTAAATTCAACACCAGTAATTTCTTTTAATTTTTTCTCAACCACAAATTTATAATCAGGGTGGCAGTTAATTCCTGTACCAATAGCTGTTGCACCAAGATTTAAATAACTCATCGACTCACGAGCTGCTGTGATTTTTTCAATATCACTTTTAATATAGCTAGCAAAAGCGTTGAAAGTATTTCCTAAAGTTGTAGGAACCGCATCTTCAAGCTCTGTTCTACCCATTTTGATGATATCTTTGTATTCTTTAGCTTTAACTTCTAATTCAGTTTTTAAAAGTTCCATAGCTTTTAAAAGATCAGTAAGTTTTGCATAGGTTGCTACTTTGATTGAACTTGGATAAGTATCATTTGTAGATTGACCTAAGTTTGTATGATCATTTGGATGAAGGTATTGGTATTCACCTTTTTTGTGTCCCATGCTTTCAAGAGCAATGTTAGTGATAACCTCATTAGTATTCATATTTGTACTAGTACCAGCACCACCTTGGATCATATCTACTACAAATTGATCTAAAAATTCACCAGCAATTAATCTGTCGCAAGCTTTAGCAATAGCATCAGCTTTGTCAGCATCAAGAACTCCAACTTCTTTGTTAGCAAGAGCAGCTGCTTTTTTAACTTGAGCGAAAGCTTTTACAAAATATGGATAATCTTGTAATCTTCTACCACTCATATGGAAGTTTTCTAGTGCTCTAAAAGTTTGCACTCCATAATAAACTTCGTCAGAAATTTCCAACTCACCAATAAAGTCGTGTTCTTTTCTTGTTCCCATGATGTACTCCTTGTGGGTTTTATTTAAGTTTTGTTTATAAACTTAATGAGTATTATATAACAATTTTTTATAAAAGTTTCATAAATTTTTCTAAATTTTTTAAATTTCAATAAAAATATATAAAATAAGCTAGAATATTGATATTCATTTTCTAAATATAAGACATTTTATGGATATTTTTTAGTTTATAGTATTTATTATTATCTTTTATATTTAATTTTAATAATTTTATATTTACTTTTTATATAAGTTTTTAAAGAAATTTCAAAATGGAATCAATTTACCGCAGAC
>NZ_JAKMQZ010000028.1:0-630 GCF_025771825.1 Campylobacter sp. IFREMER_LSEM_CL2101 | reverse complement strand
TAATACTATATAATCTAATATATTTTATATTGTTTTTATTTACTTTAAGAATTCTTATATAAAACTATGCTATAATTCAAGCCATAGTTTTAATTTTAATAAGGAGAATTCTCATGAAACTAGTTAAACTTAGTTTAGTAGCAGCTTTAGCTGCAGGTGCTTTTTCAGCAGCTAACGCTGTTTCACTTGAAGAAGCTATAAAAGATGTTGATGTATCAGGAATGATGAGATACAGATTCCAATCTGATAGATTAACTCAAGGCGATAGCATTGCAGATAAAGGTTACAACAGCTCAAAAAATAACGAGCATAAATTTAAAGCTCAATTAAACTTCAAAGCAGCTTTAGATGATAACTTCAAAGCTTTCGTTCAATTCCAATACAATGCAACTGATAGAGGTTTTGGTAAAACAAATTACAAAAATGGCGAAATCACTGGTGGTAACACAGGAACAGATACTCATACTTCATTTGCTGTAAATCAAGCTTACTTAGAATACACTAACGAAGCTTATGCTACAAGCGTAACTTTCGGTAAAATGGAAGTTGGTTCTATTTGGACTGATGACTTAGTAGGAACAGGAGCTAAAGTAGTAAATACTTCTATTGAAGGTTTAACTTTTGCAGGTT
>NZ_JAKMQZ010000027.1:0-739 GCF_025771825.1 Campylobacter sp. IFREMER_LSEM_CL2101 | reverse complement strand
GTTTTAAATTAAGAGTTTTAAATTAAGAGTTTTAAATTAAGAGTTTTAAATTAAGAGTTTTAAAAAACACCTTGAAAAATCAAGGTGTTTTGGATTTCTTAACTATTGTAATAATCTCATTACATTTTGTTGCATAGCATTAGCTTGACTCATAGCATAAGAACCACTTTGAGCTAAGATATTATGCTTAGCAAAGTTTGCACTTTCTGCTGCAAAGTCTACATCTCTAATGTTTGACTCAGCTGATTTAATATTTACTTGAGTTACGCTGATGTTATTAAGTGTAGCTGTGATTTGATTTTGCACCGCACCAAGATCAGCTCTAATAGAGTCTAGGTTAGTAATAGCAGTTTCAGCTATATCCATTACAGCCATTGCACCTTTAAGCGTAGTAACGCCAGCTTGTTGATCTTTAGCAGCTATATCTTTTACAGTAGCATCACTATGTCCAAAGTTAGCAAATTGACTTGCTCCATCTCCAGCTGCACTAAAACCAAAGGCAACAGAAAACGCTGTTACAAAAGCTAATGCATCGGTAGAATTATACATTTTAGACATTTCTTTACCACTACCCACAGAATATCCTGTACCAGCACTCATACCACTACCATCTGATTCCATATAAGTAGAAACAGCTGAGAAGGTAACTATCATTCTACCGCCACCTTTATAAGCATTAAAGCCCATAGCGTCAGCTACATTAGTATCGATATTTCCTTTTGATTCTCTTAGTGAAATC
>NZ_JAKMQZ010000026.1:0-1052 GCF_025771825.1 Campylobacter sp. IFREMER_LSEM_CL2101 | reverse complement strand
GACCTATACTACCAGTGATTTCAATACCTCTACCATCTCTTGAATTAAGTACTAATCTACCATTAGCATCTCTTGAAGCTTCCACACCGGTGCTATCTTTTACTGAGTTAATAGCTGCTACTAAAGCTCCATTTTGATCACTATCTTGATATTCTATTCTACCTATAGTTACACCATTGATTTTAAAATCATCACTTGTTTCTCCAGCTTTTATAGGACCAACACCAGTAGTTTGAACTATGTAATTTGCTCTAACACCTGTTACATCTGCTACTCTATTAATCTCTTCAGCTAAAGCTCCAAGACCTGTTCCTACTGAAGTAGAAATCACTACAGGTTGGAATTTAAAATCATCTACACCATTGTAGTTTTTAATGGTTAGTTGAGCTATACCACTTTCCTTAGCTTGAGAACCTGTTTCAAATCTAGTAACACCTATTTTAGAGCTTTGTGTTGGCCCTATACTTGCTTTTACAGTTTGGTTGGATTGAGCACCGATTTGAAATTCTTGATTAACAAAATTTCCGCTTAAAAGTTGCTTACCATTAAAAGCTGTAGTATTTGCAATATTGTCAAGCTCTTCCATCAAACGGTTAATATCAGCTTGAAGCATGTTTCTTGTTTTAGTACTTTGACCATCTTGAGCAGCTTGAGTAGCTTTTACCTTAATGGTATCTAAGATTTTAAGTTGCTCATCCATAGCCTTATCAGCTGTTTGTAAAATACCTATGGCATCATTACCATTGTTTATAGCCTGACCCAAAGTTGCAGCTTGAGATCTTAAGCTATCAGCAATAGCCATCCCTGAAGCATCATCAGCTGCAGAGTTGATTCTAAGACCTGAACTAAGTCTACCTAAAGATTTATCCAACTCTCTTGCTGTGATAGTTGAATTTGCGTGTGCATTCATTGCACCTATGTTGGTGTTTATTCTAAAACCCATTTTAAATCCTTTCAAAATATTGCTTGGCAATTTAAAAGCAATAAGTGTTCCAAGTTTTAAATTAAGAGTTTTAAATTAAGAGTTTTAAATTAAGAGTTTTAAATTAAGA
>NZ_JAKMQZ010000025.1:0-1094 GCF_025771825.1 Campylobacter sp. IFREMER_LSEM_CL2101 | reverse complement strand
ATCTGCGGTAAGTTTTGATTGCTTTTTTACTTTCAAATAAGTTTTTGTTAAATAATAATTTTTTTGCATTTAAATAAAATATTTTTTTATTAAAAATAATATAAGATAATTTTTCCCTTAAATTATGTAATCTATAAAAAAGGATGATTTAGATGGGAAAAATTTCAAAAAGTTTAACAGGGAAATTAACTTTTTTTGTGTTTTTAGCAATTATAGCTATTTTATTTATAGCAAATGCATTTAATTATGCTGAAGTAAAACATGATGTGCAAAAACTTATTAATGATATACAAGTTAAAACCATGCAAGATGTTTTAAAGAATTTTGATGATTATACTGCTTCAAGAAGTGATGCAATAAAAGCTGTTGCATCTGAAATTCAAAAAAATCCTAATGCAAGTTTAGAAGAAATTTATACTATGGTTAAAATCGCAAAAGAATCAAGTCGTTTTGATGTTTTATATGTTGGTCTTGCTAACAATGGTGCGATGATTAGATCAAATGGAAATCATCAAATGCCTTCTGATGGCTATGATCCAAGAACTAGAACTTGGTATACAAGCGTTGCTTCTGGAGAAGATAAAGTGGTGATATCAAAACCTTATATCGCCCCTAGTTTAAAAGCCCCTTCTTTATCTTTTTCATATCCTATAGTTGTAAATGGAAAATTTATAGGTGCAGTTGGTGGAAATTATGATTTAAATACTTTTTCAGATAATGTTTTATCAATGGGAAGATCTCAAAGTGGCTATACTGTAGTTTTGGATGATGAAGGAACTATACTTTTTAATGAAAATTCTAAAGCACTATTAACAAAAGATAATTTAAGTGAAAGTATAGTAAAAGCTTACCTTGCAACTCCTGAAGGTAAAGAAGGAAAACTATCTAGCAAACCTATGCTAATTAATGATGGTAATGCACCTCGTAAAGCAGTAATTTGTCAAGAGTCTTCAACAGGATATAATGTCTGTGTAATAGCGGATGAAAAAATTTATAAAGATCCTGTAAATAATGCCTTGATAAAACAGATTATCATAGGAACCATAAGCTTAATAATAGCTCTTGTGATTATAAGATTTATGATTAATTACAAC
>NZ_JAKMQZ010000024.1:0-1121 GCF_025771825.1 Campylobacter sp. IFREMER_LSEM_CL2101 | reverse complement strand
TTGAAAGCAATCTTGAGAATTTAACAAGAAAACCTACTAATTAAAAAGAAAAATAAAATTATAGAAAGGAGATAGAGTTTAGTTAAAAGTTTGTTTGGTAAAGCCAAAGGGATTATCCTAAACCCTGCAAAAGCAGGGGATACTCAATAAGCCTTGACATAGCAAAGTGTTAAGAGTATAATTATAAGGATAATTTTTGTTAGCATTATGCTCACCTCCCTTCTGGGCGGTAAATTAACGCTAAAGGGTTGCGCCCCTTTGGCGTTGCACCCTTAATATAATTATATCAAACAAACTCTTTAACTTCTTTAATACAATTGATGAAAAGATTTTACATTTTATTCCTTAGTGCTTTAATTTTTGCACCTTCTTTATTATTTGGTGCTACAAATATAGATGATAATCATATTATCTTTACTTGGGGCTATGGTGAAGTAGCAAATGATATTTTACAAGTTGTAAAAGATGTTATATCTTTGCTTCAATTAACTAATAAAAGTAAAGAATCTTTTCATATCAATATCTTAATCAATAGTGATACACTTTATAAAAATCCTTTATTGCAATATAATATAAATAGAAAAATTTCTAAAGATGATAATATCATTTATGCTTTAAAAAATACTTCTAGTATAAATCAAGCTTTTAAAAACTTAAAACAATTACAAGAAGTATTATTAAAAGAAAATATATTTTTAAATTTTATAGACTTAAATAGCAAAGAAAGCCTTTTAAGTTTTTACAATCAAATATTAAGTAATCATCATCTTAAAGATTATTTTTATACAAAAAATAATAAATTTTTTATTAAAGAAGATATAAAAAATAAAATTATATTTCATAATATCAATTCTTCTTCTATTATAAGTAATTATCTTAGCTTGTTAAATGATTTTAATACTTTAAGCAAGATAGAACTTATAAATATATTAGAAAGTTTAAGTTTATACAATCTTTCAACTTTAATGCAAGATATACAAAAAAGAAACTTAAAACTAGAATATAACTTAAAAAGCTTTGATAAAGATAATATCTTTTTATCTAATATGATTATGAATGTGAGGTTGAAGTAAGTAAATGGTAGATTTAGCAGGTGTGGTTTGTTAATTAAAATAAAAACT
>NZ_JAKMQZ010000023.1:0-1143 GCF_025771825.1 Campylobacter sp. IFREMER_LSEM_CL2101 | reverse complement strand
ACCTGCTTCATTTGTATCTTTAGGTAGTTCAAAAAACCCAAAATAAGCATATTTTGCTATCCAACCTATAACAACACTATAAAAAGACACTAAAATAATAGCACCAAGCATAAAAAATCCCGCAAATGACCAAGCTTTTTTGTTCTTTGGTGCTAAAGTATAATAAGCATTTACAGGGTCTTTTTCACTAAGTTTTCCTATGCTAAGTTCGGCTAAAAATATCACAAAAGCCACACCTAAGGTTAAAAGCAAATACACCACTACAAAAGCTGAACCGCCATTATTACCCACTAAAGTTGGAAATTTCCAAGCATTTCCAAGCCCAACAGCTGAGCCTGCTACTGCTAATACAAAACCTATTTTAGAAAATTTTTCATTCATCTTTTAACCTTAAAAAAATAATTGTTTTACCATGATTAAAATCACCGCTAAAGGCGAGATATACCTTACAAAAAAATACCAGCACTCAAAGTATTTACCCCTCATATAAGGATAAAATAAAGTTTGCAAAGCTTCTTTTTTAAGCACAAAGCCTACGAAAATTGCACCAAATAATCCACCCAAAGGCATCATTAAATTTGAAGCAATAAAATCTAATATATCAAAAAAACTTTTTCCAAAAAATTCTAAAGAATCTTTACTCCACTCAATTCCTGATAAAATACACAAACTTCCCAAAAAATATACAATGAAAGCTATAAAAATTAAAGCTTTTTTTCTTGTAAAATTATAAGAATTGATTAAGTAAAAAGTTAAAGGCTCTATCATAGAAACTGCTGAAGTAATCCCTGCAAAAAACAATGCAATAAAAAAAGCCACAGCTAAAATATTTCCTAAAGGTAAAAAACCGATTGGATCAATATTTGAAAACAAACTCATTAAAGATACAAAAATCAAACCTGGACCTTGTTGAGCCGGATTGCCATTAAATTCAAATATGAAAGTAAATACAATAAGTCCCATCATAATGCCAATAATAATATTAATAATAATAATATTAATAGTACTTGTAATAAAATTTGTTTTATCTGATAAACTCGCTGAATAAGTTATAATCGAACCCACTCCAATAGATAAAGAAAAACAAGCAAGTCCTAAAGCACTCAAAAACGCTCCTACCCCAAGCTTGGAAAAGTCCGGAGA
>NZ_JAKMQZ010000022.1:0-1180 GCF_025771825.1 Campylobacter sp. IFREMER_LSEM_CL2101 | reverse complement strand
CCAACACGGGACACCACTTATTGACCCTTTCGTCTAGTGGCTCAGGACGTCACTCTCTCTGTGTGATAACAGAGGTTCAAATCCTCTAGGGGTCGCCATAAAATTAATTAGTATTTGTGCTTTTATATATTTTATTACTTTTCTAAAAGAAGAATTAAAAATCATTATAATATTTTTTATTTTATTGTATAATGAAGTTGTATTTTAAATTTAAAGGATAAATTATGGATAATTCATTATCAGGATATACTAAAAAATATGACAATGAAGGATATGGTTTACAATATCCCGATGGACATGTTATAAGATTTTATGAGAGAATCTTGAAGTATAAATTAAACAAAACAAGTGGAAATTTGCTTGATTTTGGTTGTGGGAATGGAGTGCATTCTAAATATTTTCAAGATGTAACGGGGGGGGTATTAACGCTTATGGTGTAGATATTGTTCCTAGTTTAAAAAATACTTGGAAAAAAGATCCTAGGATAAATGAAAATAATTTTCACGTAATCACACCTAACTCTAGTTTTAAAAATTTATTTGATGTAAAAATGGATTTTATTTTTGCAAATCAAAGTTTATATTATCTGCCAAGCAAAGATTTTCAAAAAACTATTGAAGAATTTTATGATTTATGCAATGATGGAGCAATAATTTTCGCGACTATGATTAGCTCTAAAGCTTATCAAGAATTTGTTACAGGGGATGTTAAAGAAAATGGTTTAGTAGAAGTAAAATCTAGTCCAAGATTAAATAGTGAATCTACTTATATAAATTTTACAAATACGATTGAAGAATTAAAAGAAAAATTTAAACCTTTTAAACCATTGTTTTGGGGAGATTATGAGCTGATAAATTTATATAATTTCGAAGGAAGCATACAACACTTCATCTACATAGGACAAAAATAATTTTTACACAAAGGCTTTAATAAGCCTTTGTCTTACTCTCCTTGCTATTATACTACCACATACTATCAACCGATATCCTAATCCTTTTTTTGCTAAACTCTAAGTATATATCCTCTAAACTTTTCAATATCAAACCTATATTTACATATTATAATACACCTCTATTCTTTCTTCCCCCCCCCCCACTTTTTTATTTATTTTTTCTTTCTTCCAACGCCTTTTCCATTTTTTACCAAACATTCATTCCACCTCTAAAACAAATTTCTTTAA
>NZ_JAKMQZ010000021.1:0-3684 GCF_025771825.1 Campylobacter sp. IFREMER_LSEM_CL2101 | reverse complement strand
ATCGAAAGCTGCAAATTTAACATTCTTAAATATATGCGTAATCCCTGCACTACAATATTTAATATAATCAACTTCTTTACCAAAACCTACAAAACGCCATAAGTTGTTATCAAGCGTCACATGAGAAGAATTATCAATCACAACATCAACAAGCCAAGGAGCTATTTTTGCACATAAATTTGCCAAATATCCTCCATGTGAGGACCCGGTTAAAATTACTTTCAAATTATTATTTTTCAAAATCTTTGTTTTTGTATAAAACAAAGCGTTTAATACATCGATCGTTTGCATAATACCATAATTTTGATATTCATTTTTTGTTGGTTTAAATCCTAAACTCAAATACAATAAATAATTTTCATCTAACTCTTGAGTTTTTTTCAACCTTTCTATAAATTTATTTATCACATCTATAACACAATAAAATTCATCATAAGTTTTTAAAGCTTGTACATCAATAGGTAAATTATTAATCCCCAATGCGTCTAAACTGACTTTTAGTATCATTTTATCTATCTCATCTATATAAAATTCCGCTCCAGTTTGAGGACGATTTCCTATACAATGATAATTTACATTTAAAACTGCTACATTATAATTTCTAGCACAATAATCACTTATATATAAATCATCTTTTATATCTCCGCCAATACCATTTATAACACAAACAATCGCCTCTATTTCTTTGCTATCATCATAAGTTAATTTAAATTCTAATTTACTTTCTCTTTTTATATTTAATTCTACATCATCACAAGAGTCTATGAAATAGGTTTGATTTATGAGCATATTTTTCTTTCTTAACTATAATTTATGTTATTATAACCAAAATTTTTTAAGGAAGCTCATGACAACCCACATCAATGATTTTTTACTAGAAAGTGTTGCTAAATTTGGAAGTAAAAATGCTTTTGTTGAGTTTAATGGTAAAAGCATAAGCTATAAAGAATTTGATGATTTAAGTAAAAAAATAGCAAGTAAAATTCTTTCTAAACTTCCTACTAAAAGCACACAAGATCCTGTATTAATCATACTTCCTAAAGGGATTGATTGTTTGCTTTCTTTTTTTGGTGTAGCAAAAAGTGGAAATTTTTATACGCTTTTAGATGAAAAAAGCCCTAAAGAGCGTGTAGAAAAAGTTATAGAAGTTTTAAAACCAAAGCTTTTAATTACTTCTAAAAAATTAAATTTAGATTTTAATCTTGATACCATTTTCACAGAAGATTTTGAAAGCTTTGTTGTAAATGAAAATGCTTTAGAAAAAGCTTTAGACAATCACATAGATACTAATTTACTTTATGTCTTTTTTACAAGCGGAAGCACAGGAACTCCAAAAGGAGTAAGCATAAGCCATAAAAGTGTAATTGATTATACTTTTTGGGTATGTGAGACTTTTAAGCTAAGTCATGAAGATATACTTGCTAATCAAGCACCATTTTACTTTGATAATAGCATATTAGATATATTTAGCTCTGTTAAAATGGGAGCTACACTTCATATACTGCCAAATCATCTTTTTGCTTTTCCAAATAAAATTTTAGAATATCTAGAACAAGAAAAAATAACAACAATTTTCTGGGTACCTTCTGTGCTGATTTATTTTGCTAATACTAATGCTCTTGAAGCCTTTACACTAAGGCATTTAAATAAAATTCTTTTTTGTGGTGAAATCATGCCAAATAAACAACTCAACATTTGGCGCAAATACCTTCCTAATACTTTATTTGCTAATCTTTATGGACCTACTGAAATTACCGATGTATGCTCTTTTTACATAGTTGATAGACAATTTAGCGATGATGAGCTTTTACCTATAGGAAAAGCTTGTAAAAATACTCAGCTTTTAGTCCTTGATGAGAATTTAAATTTAATTACTCCAAGTCAAATAGGAATTAAAGGCGAGCTTTATGTAAGAGGAACTTGTCTTTCTTTAGGCTATTACAACGATAAAGAAAAAACAAAGCAAGCTTTTATGCAAAATCCTTTGCATGATAATTATCTAGACTTGCTTTATAAAACAGGTGATGTGGTAGCTTATAATGAATTTGGCGAGCTTTTATGCTATGGAAGGATAGATCATCAAATCAAATACATGGGTCATCGCATAGAGCTTGGAGAGATAGAAAGTATTATAAATTCTCATGAGAATGTAAAAAATTGTGCTTGTATTTTTAAAGAAGAAATTATTTGTTTTTATGAAAGCAAGGAAGAGTTAGATTTTAAAAACTTTTTAAAAGATAAACTCCCTGCTTACATGATACCTAAGAAATTTGTTAAAATAGAACAATTTGCTTTAAATGCAAATGGGAAGATTGATAGGAAGGTTTTAGAAATCGTAAAATAAAAAATGCAATTTTTATTACAAATAAATTAAAATACACAAAAACAACAATTACTCTGCTATTTTGCAAAATTAAAATGTTATAATGTGAAAAAATACTTATTTTAGAAGGAGAATAATGGAAATTACATTCGAAAGTATTCAAAAAATGTTTGATGCAATTAACAGAAATGATATCAATGAGAGCAGTCGCAATTTAGTGGATGATGATATCATTGATAGTATGGATATGATGAAATTAATACTTGAAATAGAAAAATTTATTGGAAAAAATTTAGATGCTAAGTATATTACTCCAGATAATTTCGAAGACTTTTCCGCAATTAAAAATATGCTTGAGGAAGTTATATAATCTCAAGCATAAATTTATAGCTCTTGTCTTTAAAAGTAAAAACTTCATCTTGCAAAGACAACTTATACTATATTCTCATATAAAAAATAAATTTTTATCTTTAAAGGATTCTATATTCTAATTTATTATATTTAAATTCTACATCATCACAAGAGTCTATGAAATAAGTTTCATTTTTGAGCATAATTTTCTCTAATCATTAAAATAATTTGTAAATTGCTCTTGATATCGCAACTCTAGATTATCATATATATCTTGGATTTTGTCAATAAATTTGTCATTTCTATATGCTTGCATAGTCATGGAATTAATTTCTTGAAAAGCAAAAAAATCAAATTTTTCCTCATGCGTTAATTCTTCAAGATAAACTACTTTTCCATAATGATCATAAGTATATTGTTTAAGAGTTTCTTCTATCACTTCAAGTACCTTAAATACAAATATCATTATAGGTTCCTTTCTTAATACCTGTGTGCTTTGCTCAAACTCTCTTAAAAACTCATCATTTTTTCTATGAGTTATGGTACAATAGTGCTTTTTAGCATCTTTATAAAAAATATCAAACAATGCACAAGGTTTAACCCCTAAAAAATTTCCCTCATAATCAACCTGAGGATAATAAGGGTAAAGCTTGCATATCAAAGGTCTAAGACCATGAGGATCACAAAGTCCATTTAAATCACATTTTGTAAAATAAGCATTAATTTTCTTTCCATTTTTTAAAGTAAAAGTATTGACTTTTCCATTTTCTAAATATGTATTACCAACTTGTTTTAGCGAAAGATATTCAACTTCAAGCATGGGCAATATCACTGCGCTAGATTTATTAAATTTAAAATATTGTGCATGAATATTATGACAACATCCACCATTACATGTTTTATAACATTGTGGTGCAAAAATAAATTCTTTATCTTGCAATGAGTTAAAAAAATTTTTCATTTATTTCCTTTCTTATGTATTCTAGTTTAATTTTTGTACATCAAGTAAT
>NZ_JAKMQZ010000020.1:0-4698 GCF_025771825.1 Campylobacter sp. IFREMER_LSEM_CL2101 | reverse complement strand
AGTTAGCCTTGATTGATAAATTTCCGCCAAGAGTGAAAACTCAAGGCGGATTTTTTATTGTAGCATATTAAGGAAACATTTGTCAAATATATTGTTGCCTTAATAGTTTAAATTTGTTGCCTTAATAGTTTAAATTTGTTGCCTTAATAGTTTAAATTTGTTGCCTTAATAGTTTAAATTTGTTGCCTTAATATTTCGCTAGACCCCATCACATAGAGCTTAGAAAGCCCACTAAAAATATAAAAAAATATAAAAAAATATAAAAAAATATAAAAAAATATAAAAAAATATAAAAAAATATAAAAAACGCGAGTGCTAGAAAAAATTGAAGTTGTTTTTTAGCTAAAAACTTTTTTTGATTTTTTTCTCGTTTAATATTAAATTAATTTTTTTAGTTTTTATAATTATTCATATATCAAAATTTTAATCATAGAAAGGATTAAAATGAAAAAAATTATCTTAGGTTTAGCAGTTATTGCTTCATTATCTAGCGTTGCTTCAGCTTCAAATCATAGTTATCATAGCAAGAAAAATTTTAATAATTCACAACAAGAATATATAGAAGGTAGAAGTATAACTTGTGCAACTTTTCATAATTGCCAAACAATACATTAACCTATTTATCAAGATGCTTTTTGCAAATGGACAGGATATTGTTAATGTTTGTTAATACTTGTCACGGCTTGGTAGATACCAAAGTAGAATATTGAGATAAACCTGCATTAGAAGAGGCGATTGCTAAACAGCAAGAAGATACAAAAAAAGTAGAAGCTGAAGCTAAAAAAGAAGAACAAAGTAATTCTATAAATGCTGATAATCAAGCAAATACTAGCAAAAAAGTTCAGCTTTTAGATATATCTGCTTAATCTTAATATTAGGGTGGGTTTTGTCCATCTTCCGTGCTACGCACTCAGACAGCCCCCGCACCCCAATTATCGCAAATCATAGCACCTGCTAAGGTGCTATTTACTAAAGCACCAAAAAGGAAAACTATCTATTAAACCCAAATCCTCTATTGTTTCTTTTAGTTTTTGCTTGTTCAAAAGAATTTTCAAAAGCTCTTTGATATTTAAGCTCTTTTTCTATTCTTTCGGCTTTTAATGGAAATATTTCTTTTAACTGCTCCACGCTTAAATTTTTTTCGCACCATCTGCCTATTTCTTTTAGTCGAGTTTCTAATCTTTCATTATTTGTCTTGTGTGCTTCAAACAAAGTTCTTAAATTATCTCTATCATCTTTGACTTTATGGTATTCAAATTTTAAATATTCAAGCTCTTTGTTAGCTTCTTTCTTGCTTTCATTTGTGCTAATTAAAAAAGCATTTTTAGTTATCTGATAGTCTTCTCTTACCTTAGCATTGTATTTTCCAAAAGTTAGAATATTTTTCCATAAGCTTAGGTGATTTTCAAATTCTTGCGTAAGCTCCTTTAAGACTTTTTCATGTCCTAACTCTAAAGTTTGTATATGTTTTTGATATTGCTCTATTTTTGTTTGCAATTCATTTTCTTTCGATTTTAGCTTTTTAGCTTTGTCTTGTATCTCTTTTTCTTTTTCTTTCAATTCTAGAGCTATCTGTGCTAATTGATGTTCTTGTTTTTGTATTTTTTGAAGCAATACTTTTTCTTGTTCTTTAAATTGAGCGTATGTTTTATAATCTTGTATGTATTGAGGTTGCTTTTCGTTATTCTCGTAGCGATTAGCTCCACGCTCCATTTTTAAACTTTGTGCGGTTAGGGTTTGTATTTTGCTAAGATTGGCTTTGTTCAAACTTGCTTCACGCCTAGCAAGTTGTAAGCCATTGTTATCGAGTGTAAAAAATACCGCGTGGGCGTGATAATGGGTTTGTTTTTCCCCTTTAGCATTCTCACTTACTTCATCTCTATGGATTACAACTTGTAAAGGTGTAAATCCTGTAAGCTCTGCAATTTTTTGCGTAAGCTCTTGACATTGTTCCATTGTAGTATTTTCGCCGATTTCGTATATAAACTCGTGATAGCATTTTTCTTTTTTAGTAAAATTTTGAAGTCCTTTAGGCTTTCCACTTTTAGCTAAACCATTCTTATTTTCACAATATTTATAAAAATTTTCATAAGCTTTTTTATAAAGCCTTTCTATGTTCTTACGCACTTCATTGCTAGTGCAAGAGTATTCATTTAAATGCGTAAGTTCTTTAGTGATTGTCTTAGCATTATCGTTGGTTCTATCATTGTGGTTTAATGCAGGTTGTTTTTTAGGATTGCAATGAGCGGTGGCAATTTTTGGCATATTCTACAAATCCCTTTTCTTTGTATTCAGCAATAATTTCATCAGTACTTAGCTTTAAAGCACTTTGTTTTATCATAGCGATAATATCTAATTCATTCATGTAAATACTCTCTATCGCATGATTACTTATAACAGATTTTATACCTTCATAATCTTCCTTATTTACATCATCTTTATATTTTTTTAAGTATCGCAAGGCTTTCTTCTAGGTTATGCACTTCGGGATATTGTTTTTGCATTTTTAAATTTTTCCTTTTTTGATTTTTATTAGCGGGGTTAAGGGGTTGCACCCCTTACAAGCTCGACACTTTGCACAAGTGGCGGATAGCTTGTATCCTTCAATAAGATAATTATAGCATTTTTTAGAATTAAACAGATATATCGAAAGATGATTTTTTGATCGAATTTGCTTAATTGTCTATATTTATAGAATTACTTTACTTCTTTTTTAACTTTTAGCATTTATAGTGTTATATAGCTTTATATTGCATATTATAGAGTTATTTTGTAAATTATAGTCCCGGGGATTGGTTTTATATACTTTAGCTGTATATGGTACCATTCTGTTAATATATAAGGCACTTTTATTTTAAATTAAATTTAATAAAGTATAATTCCGTGTTAGATGTATATTCTGATGATTATATGATCTAATGTTTAAATGTTTATTTGCCTCTTCCATGCTAAATATTAAAAATCTTATTTAGCAGAGAGGAGGTAATGTAGAGATGATTTCTAATAAATACAAATGCAAGATAAAACATTTGATTTTATTAGCAAGAGTTATTTTTAGAATACTTTTAATAGTCGCTAGCTATTAAAAAGAATTTATGGAAGATTATTGCTCAATCTTCCATAAAAAAACTTCAATACTATACTACAAAATACCTTAATTTATGATTGTTTCTCTTATGTTTTAACTATATTATTTTATTTTTCATTAAAAACCCTTGACAAAAAAAAATGATGTGATATAATGCTAAGTATAATTAAATATAGCTTTAATAATATATGGTTGAAGGAAAAAAATGGAGAAAGAACAGCAACAGAGTAGTCTAATTACAGGGCTATGGAAACATAAAAATTTAAAAGGTGAAGAAGTTCTAATTGGAAGGATTGGAGGAAATTTAAATGCTGTAGTTGTAAAAAATCCTAATTTTGATAAAAATGATAAAAAGCCTGAATTTTTATTATATTTTTTCAATGGACAACAGGATATCAATAAGATAAATTTTGACTTTACTAAAAAACAATAATTTTTTTAGTATATGATTTTTATCTAATCCCATTCCTAAAGGTATTAATCATTTTAAAAAACTGCTCTTGATTTTTAGTATTAAAGTGCATAAAGTTTCCAAAGTTTAAATTCTCGTATTCATCTCTTGCAAGCTCTATTGCAATAATTTTAAATTCATCAAAATCAAAATCATTAAATTGCCAAAGCTTGTCATTATAATCAAATCTAACTTGATTAAGTTTCATATTGTTTAAAATCTTTAAATATTTTTGCTCATCGCTCATTATTTTTTGACTTTGATTTTCTAGTTTTTGCATTTGGATATTTTCAGGTTTAAAAGTAAAGGTAATACCTGAAACCTTACCGCCACGCCCACGCCCTGCGGTTTTTTCTTTTTCATAAGCAAGATTTTTAAAAGGCACTCTGATTTGATCAAATAGATTGCGTTCTTTAGAAAGTTCTTTGATAGCAGGTTTTAAAATTCTTTGGTCTATATTTCTTTGCTCATAATTTTCAGGTATATCCATAACCCTACAAAATTCTTCCCACTCAAGATAAGCTTTGCCTGTGGTTCTAAATTGCTTTAAAAGTCTGTATAAAGTTTTTGTATATTTGCCATTAAGGCTCACAAACTCGCTAAGCTCAAAAGCTGTGAAATTAGCTGTAAGCTGATTTAAAATATATTCAAAGCGTGGATTAACTTGTATTTCTATACTCTCTAAATCTTTTGAGCTTGCATAAACATAAATTGCAAATTCTGTAAAAAGGTTTATTGTCTTGTGTGCTTCAACTTCTTTTTCTCCTCTAGTTGTTTTTTCAATTATTGTAAAGTCAGCTTTAAAAAATTTCCTTTTTAGAGAAGACACAAATTCCATTAAACTATTATTATCATAACTACTTTTGAGAATGTTTCTTAAGTCCCAAGGATAGAATGTTACTTTGCCTTTTTCTTCTTTAAGTTTTACCATTAAACCACACAATAAATCTTGTTCGATTTCTGTAAAGCTAGGCAACTGAATTTTATTAAAATCGTTGTGATATTTAACTATTTCGCTCATTTGCATATCCAAAGTAAGACAATCAAGGCAAGGGGCTTCTCTGCCCCTGCGGTTTTGTTAGAAAAATACTTCAACTTTAAGCTTAAAAAACCTAAAATTTAGGTATAATCTCACAAAACGCTTACTATGTCGTTTCAT
>NZ_JAKMQZ010000002.1:0-221620 GCF_025771825.1 Campylobacter sp. IFREMER_LSEM_CL2101 | reverse complement strand
GAAAATATAGAAGAAAATATAGAAGAAAATATAGAAGAAAATATAGAAGAAAATCCCGCCAAAATGGATTCTTTTGATGAATTGCCTATGGTTGAAGAAATGGGTGAAAAAGAGATGAGTTTTGATGATTTGCCTGAGGATGCTCAATTTATTGGGGAAATAAAAGAAGATAATAGCGTTGTAGAAGAAAATGAACCTTTGGTAGAAGAGCTTTTAGAAGATGAAGCTATGGATTTTGAGCCAGAAGAAGAATTAAGCACTCAAGATAAAATAAAAGAAGAACTAGCTGCTATTGATGAGCTTGATGAAGAGTTGAATGGTCTTGATGAGGAGTCAATGCAAGATTTTGATACTCAAGAAGCAAGTAATAATGAAAATGCGCAGGTTTTAGATTTAGAGGAAAATATAGAGGAAAATATAGAGGAAAATATAGAGGAAAATATAGAGGAAAATATAGAGGAAAATATAGAGGAAAATATAGAGGAAAATATAGAGGAAAATATAGAGGAAAATATAGAGGAAAATATGGGCGCAATTTTAGATGATACACAAGATGAGTTTGCAAATTTAAATGAAAATGATATTATGTTAGCTTTAGGTGAAGAGCTTGCTCCAGTTATTGCAGAAAAGAAAGAGGAGAGTAAGATAAATACTGAAGAAAAAGTAGAAAATTTACAAGAAGATGAAATGGTAAATGAACTTAGTAAAAGCATAGCTCAAACTATCACTTCGAGTATTACTGATGATACTTTAAAAGCAGCCTTAAAAGGCATGAAAATGAATATAAACATTAATATAAGCTTTGATGAGGATAAACATTGAGTGGTCAAATTTTAATTATCTCAGGACCAAGTGGAGCAGGGAAGAGTACCTTGCTTCAAAGGCTTTTTAAAGAAAAAGATAATATTTATTTTTCTATTTCAAGTACAACAAGAGCTCCTAGGGAAAATGAAAAAAATGGAGTAGATTATTTTTTTATCAGCGAAGAAGAATTTAAACAAGGTATAGAAAAAGGCGATTTTTTAGAATGGGCTTTGGTGCATAAAAATTATTATGGCACTTCGTTAATCCCCGTAAAAAAAGCATTGCAAGAGGGTAAAAGTGTCGTTTTTGATATTGATGTGCAAGGTTTTTGTATAGCTAAAGAAAAAATGCCTGAATATATTACTTCTGTCTTTATTACAACCAAAAATAAAAAAGAACTTGAAAAAAGATTGCTTAAGCGAAATACTGATAAAATAGAAGATATTAGCAAAAGATTAGAAAATGCTAGTGATGAAATGGCTTATTTGGATCGATATGATTTTTTAATCATAAATGATGATCTTGAAAAAAGCTATAGGGAGTTAGAAGCAGTTTTTGAAGCTTCAAAATTAAAAAGTACAAAACATGATTTAAAACAAATTCAAATTCAATGGAATAAAGGAGAATAAAATGCATATGCCAAGCGGAACTCAATGGTTGATTATATTACTTATTGTGGTGTTACTTTTTGGTGCAAAAAAAATTCCAGAGCTTGCTAAAGGCTTAGGAAAAGGTATTAAAACTTTTAAAGATGAAATGAACACAGAAGATGATAAAAAAATCGTTCAAGAAGATGCGCAAAAAATTGAAAAAATCAACGAAAAAGATGTGCTTGTAAAAGAAAATAACGAAGAAGTAAAAAAAGCTTAAGGTAAAACATTGAAAACTTTAGTTTATAAAGAAATTAAAGAAAAACTAGGAAGAGATTTTATCTTAGAAAATCCTAAGAATAAAAATCTAGCTCACTTTGCAACACCTTTGGCTTTTTCTTTAGCTAAAGAATTAAAGCAAAACCCTATGATAATTGCTAATGATATTGTTGCTAAGTTAAAAGATTGTGATTGTTTTGAAAGTGTAGAGGCTTTAAATGGTTATGTAAATTTTAAGCTTTCAAAAGCTTTTTTAAATTCTTTAGCTACGCAAGCTTTGAGTGATAGTGAAAATTTTGCAAAAGATGATAAAAAAGAGCAGAGTTTTTTACTTGAGTATGTGAGTGCAAATCCAACAGGGCCTTTACACATAGGACATGCTAGAGGAGCTATTTTTGGCGATACTTTAACTAGGGTTGCTAGACATTTAGGATATAAATTTGATACAGAATATTATGTCAATGATGCGGGTAATCAAATTTATCTTTTAGGTCTTTCTATATTGCTTGCAGTAAAAGAGCATTGCTTAAAAGAGCAAGTTCAATATCCTGATGAGTATTATAAAGGTGAATATATCGTAGATGTAGCAAAAGAGGCTTTTGCTGAATTTGAAAAAGATTTCTTTGTAGAAGAAAACATTCCGCAATTAGCACTTTGGGCTAAAGATAAAATGCTTAAAATTATCAAGCAAAATTTAGCTGATGCTAAGATATTTATTGATGCTTATGTGAGTGAAACAAGCTATTATAATGAATTAGAAAATACTTTAAAAGCTTTAAAAGAGCATGGTGGTACTTATGAGCAAGATGGTAAAATATGGCTTGCATCAAGTGCTAAAGGCGATGAAAAAGATCGTGTGATTATCAAAGATGATGGAAAAGGAACTTATCTAGCTGCTGATATAGTTTATCATAAAGATAAAATGAGCCGAGGTTATGATAAGTGTATTAATATATGGGGAGCTGATCATCATGGCTATATAGCTAGAATGAAAGCTGCTATGGAATTTTTAGGACATGATAGTCAAAATCTTGAAATTATTCTAGCACAAATGGTTTCACTCTTAAAAAATGGCGAACCTTATAAAATGAGTAAAAGAGCAGGAAATTTCATCTTAATGGGTGATGTTTTAGAAGAGCTTGGTAGTGATGTGCTAAGATATATTTTTATTAGTAAAAAATGTGATACACATTTAGAGTTTGATGTAGATGAGTTTAAAAAAGAAGATAGCTCTAATCCTGTGTATTATATTAATTATGCTCATGCAAGAATTCATCAAGTATTTGCTAAAGCGGGTAAAAGTGCAAATGATGTTATGCATGCTAAATTTGAGAGTTTAAATGAAGATGGTATGAATCTTTTATTTGAAAGTTTAAATTTAAAAGCAGTACTTAATGACGCATTTGAGTCAAGATCATTGCAAAAAATTCCTGATTATTTAAAAAATTTAGCCTCTTTGTTTCATAAATTTTATAATGAAAATAAAGTAGTTGGTTCAGATAATGAGGATGAGCTTTTAAAACTTTTTGCCGTATGTGCTTTGAGTATTAAAACAGCTTTTGCGCTTATGGGAATAGAAGCAAAAAATAAAATGAATCACGATTGATTTTGATCGTGATTTTTACTTTTTTTAATACTTCTTGTCATCATAAAGCTTTGCTCAAAAAACAAAAGTAAAGTCACGCTTACTCCTACTGCTAAAGCTAGTGTTACTGAAAGCGTTGTAAAAAAATGATCGAAAAATTGAATCAAGAAATTAGTCTTTTCGCTAATATCCTCTGAGCGTATAAAAGAAATCAAATACAATATAGCTTTGTATGCATAAATTCCAGGTATCATAGGAATGAGAGCAGGAAAAGCTATGATTTCAGCAGGCGTTTTAAAAATCTTAGCTAAAAATAAACCAAGACAGCCTATACTAAAAGAAGCTATAAAGGTTGCAATAGCTAAGGTTTGAAAGCCAAAATAGCCCATCAAAGTAAAGCGCATACCATGGGCTATAGCAGCTAATATGGCTGAAAGTATGAGTGTTTTAAAGGGCGGATTGCACACATAAGCAAAGCCAAAACCTGTTAAAGCTGCAAAAAACATATCCCAAAGTATAGAAGAATAATCAATCATCTTAAAATCCCAAAATCACTAATACTAAGAGTAGTATAAATTCCAATGGCAATACAGCATACTAATATCGCCACGCTTATAATACGACTAAGTCCCATGAGTATATGATCTTTTAAAATGTCTATAACGGAGTTTATAAAATAAACCCCAGGAATTAAATACAATATACTAGAACCCAAAGCAACATTAGCTTCTTGCACGAGTTTCAAATCCACCCCAAAAAATACAATAAAAGAAGATAAAAAAGAACAAATAATGTATTGAATTCTTAAATCAATTTTTATTCTAGTGAGTAAAACTCTTAAGCTAAAACCTACTAAAGTAGCTAAAAATACAAATAAACAGCCATAAAAATCTCCTCCAAATAGCTTGCAAAATGCTGAGTTTGCCACTGAGACTAAAAATAAATTCGCTAAAAAAGGATTTCTTGTGCTTTGTTTGAGTTTTAAAAGAGAAAATTTAGCTTCTTCTAGGTTGTATTTATGATCATGAATTTGCCAGCTTAATGCACTAAGCTCTAAAATAAGTTTAAAGTTAATGTGATTGTGTTTATTAGGTATGATATAGGTTCTTTGTATGGAATTATCACTTTTGTCAAAAATATTTAGTGTGGTATGATGAAAGAAAAAATTCATGTTAATTTCATAACCATACGCATTAGCTATCCTTCCAACGCACTTTGCCACTCTTGCTGTGTAAGTTCCAGCGCTTAAAAAAACACTAATGTATTCGATTAAAAAATCCGTTAAATTTTGAATTGATGGTTTTTGCATAGCATTTTTCTTTGAAATAGTTTTTATAAGATTTTATCAAAAATCAAATATAAAATCATATAAATTTAAAGGTTTTTAGAAAAATATATATTAAATCAAAGAAAATTATAAAACACCTAGCTAATTAAACTAGGTGTTTAAAATTAGAAATTTTTAAGGTGTTTTTTTCTTTTTTTGGATATAGCTATAAATAGCTACAATCATAGCAACAAAAACAATACAAGCTACAATAACAAAATGCAAATATTCTTTGATTAAATCTTCATTTTTACCTAAAATATAACCTAATATAAGCAAGATTAAACACCAAATTCCAGCCCCCAAACTAGTATAAAATATAAACTTTTTCAAATTCATTCTTGCAAGTCCAGCAGGTAAAGAAATATATTGACGTAAACCAGGGATTAATCTACCACTAAAGGTCGATATTTCACCATGTTTGTTAAAAAAAGCTTCAAATTGAGCAAATTTTGCTTCATTAACTCCAAAATATTTGCATATTTTTAAAAGAACCTCCCGCCCTAAAAAATAACATAAATAATAATTAAGCAAAGCCCCCAATAGAGCTCCAAAAGTCCCACAAAATAGACATAGCCAAAAGTTAAGCTCGTTTTGATGAGCTAAATATCCAGCAGGTATCATCACTACTTCGCTAGGAAAAGGAAAAAAGGAACTTTCTACAAACATAAGAAAAATAATCCCCCAATAACCCCAATCTTTTGCAAGAGTGAGTAAAAAATCTATAATATCACCAAGCATAAATAACCTTTATTTTTTAAGCTAATGATATAAGTTTAGTTTTAATGTTTTAAAAATATAGCATCGCTTTTGCGCAAATGACTATTAAAATACATAAGATCAATGCAATCAAGTGAGATTTTAAAGGATCTTTTCTTTTTAAAACCTTTATAAAAAATAAAGAGTAAAAAGTCAAAACTAGCATTGTCATTAATAATAAAAGTTTGATAAATAAAAATATGCCAAAATTACTTGCAAAAAAATCCCAAAAAGAGTTAATTTCATAAAAACTTAAAAGATAAAATCCACTCAATAAAAGCAAGATAAAAATACTAGCAAAGATAATAATACTTGATTTAGTATAGGCTTTTTTGATTTTATCGCAATCTTCTTTACTTTGGAATTTATAAGCAAAGCGATAAACACATACATCAAAAAATACATAAGCTATAAAAAATATAGCACAAATAAGATGAATACAAATAAAAATAAAATGCATAGTTAATCTCCTTAAAAAATCATAGCACAATTTTAAGGAGATGTAAAATTAAAGTTTTTCTAAAATTTGGATAGTTTTGATTTTATCTCCTGCTCTAATGCTATCTAGTACTTCCAAACTTTCTTTATCTTCAGGATTAATTTGTCCAAAGATAGTATGTACTCCATCTAAGTGAGGTTGTGGGCTATGACAAATAAAAAATTGTGATCCACCTGTATCTCTACCAGCATGAGCCATAGATAAACTACCTCTTAAGTGCTTGTGTTTTTGATCGTCACATTCACATTCTATCTCATAGCCAGGACCACCTGAACCTATACCATAAGGACAACCACCTTGTATTACAAAATTTGGAATCACACGGTGAAAAACAAGCTCATCATAAAAACCATCATTAGCTAAATTAGCAAAATTACACACAGTTTGCGGTGCTTCATCGGGAAATAATTCTAATTTCATATCGCCTTTTTCGGTGCTAATGATAGCAAAATTGTATTTTTTTGCATCTTTTGTGTCGATTTTTTTAAGCATTTTTTGCTCCTATTCTATGTTGGTATAAACTGCTTGTACATCATCATCATCTTCTAATTTATCAAGCAATTTTTCAATATCAAGAAGTTGTTCTTCACTAAAACTTACAGGATTGTTAGCAAGATATTCAAGTCCTGCTTTTTTAAGCACTAAACCTTTTTTTTCTATAGCATTGCTAAGCTCACCAAAAGCAGTGTAATCACCTATAATTAGTAATTCCTCTTCATTTTGCTCAAGTTCTTCAAGTCCTGCATCAATGAGTTCAAGCTCAAGTTCTTCTAAATCTCCATCATATTTTTCAAGATGAAAAACAGCCTTGTGTGAAAACATAAAAGTTAAAGAGCCATTTTGTAAAATTTCTCCACCATTTTTACTAAAAATTGCTTTTACATTAGCCACTGTGCGTGTAGGATTATCACTCATGCATTCAACGATGATTAAAGCTCCATGCGCTGCTTTTCCTTCATAGTGGATATTTTTAATATCAGCACTATCTTTTCCACTTGCTCTTTTAATAGCTGCATCGATATTGTCTTTTGGCATATTATTAGCTTTTGCAGTAGCTATGGCACTACGAAGCTTTGGGTTCATATCAGGATCAGCTCCGCCTTCTTTTGCTGCTACTTGTATAGCCTTTGCAAGTTTTGGAAAAAGTTTGCTCATTTTATCCCATCTTGCTTCTTTAGAGGCTCTGCGATATTCAAACGCTCTTCCCATAAATTCTCTCTTTCTTATATTGTTTTAAAGTTAAAAGTATAAACTAAGAAGTCTAAATTTGATTTTAAAGGAGTAAAAGAGTGATTAGAAAAGCTAGGAAAGATGATGCTAAAAAATGCATGCAATTGCTTGCTTTGGCAATGGATCATTTTATATATAAACTTAGTGGTTATAATGATCATCAAAAAGCCATAGAGGTTTTAGAAAATTTCTTCACTCAAGAAAATAATCGTTTAAGCTATGAAAATATATATGTTTATGAAGAAGATAGGGAAATTTTAGGTGTGATTTGTTTTTATGATGGGGCTTTGGCAGATGAGCTAGATAAGCCTTTAAATGATCATTTAGAATTTTTAGGAATCAGTGAAAAAGTTTTAAAAGAATGTGAAAATGAGTTTTACTTAGATAGTATTTGTGTGGATGAAAAAGCAAGAGGAAAAGGCATTGCTAAGAAATTGATCGAATGTGCTTTCAATGAAGCTTTGAAAAATGATAAAAAGCTTTCATTAATCGTAGAAGATGAAAATATAAATGCAAAAATGCTTTATGAAAAAATGGGCTTTAAATTTATAAAAAATAAAATTTTTCACTCTCATAAATATGAATACAGAGAAAAAGGAGAATAAGTGATTATAAAAACTAAAAATATTAATTGTCAAAGTTGTGTAAATTTAATCAAGGCTTCATTAGAAGATGAATTTGGTACTATGCAAATAAATGTTGAAACAAAAAGCATTGAGATTGATTTAAAAGCAGAGCAAGTTGAAGAGTTCAAAAAACAATTCCAAGATTTAGGTTTTGAGATAGATGAAGCATGAGTTAAAATTAAAAATAGGCAATATGACTTGTGTTAATTGCTCTAATGCTATAGAAAAAGTCTGTGCAAAAATTGATGGAGTAGAAGATGTAAGTGTTTCTTATGTCAATTCTAGTGGAGTGTTTTTGCTTAAAGATTTATCTTTGGAAGCAAAAATCAAAGAAAAAATTAAAGCTTTGGGTTTTGAGATATTACAAGAAGAGCAAAATTTATACGAGTTTAAACTCAAAGAGCTTAAAAATATGAAAACAAAGCTTATCATGAGTATAATTTTAAGCTCCATTGTGATGTATTTTGAAATGTTTGTTCAAGGAAATGTTTCTGCTTTAATTCAAATGTTTTTATCTATGATAGCGATTTTTTATTGTGGAAAAAGTTTTTTTATTCACGCTCTTAAAGGATTAAGGCATAAAAATTTAGATATGAATACCTTGATATCCTTAGGCGCTTTTACTTCTTTTGTATATTCTTTTTTTGTGTATTTTGAGGTATTTAGTAAAGATGGTTATTTGTATTTTAGTGGCGGAGCGATGATTATAAGCTTTGTTTTATTAGGTAAATACTTAGAAGAAAAGGCCAAATTTAAATCCTTAGAATATCAAAATAAATTAAAAAACATAGATATTAAAAAAGCTAATATTCTTTTAGAAGATGGAAGTATAAAAAGTATACCCAGTGCTTTTGTAAAAGAAAATGATGTGATTTTAGTAAAAGAGGGTGAAAGCGTTGTTGCTGATGGGGTGATTATAGCAGGTGAAGCTGAGGTTGATGTGAGTTTTTTAACAGGAGAGTTTTTGCCACTTTTGAAAAAGCAAGATGATGAGATTTTAGCAGGAACTGTGTTGATTAATGGAAGCTTAAAGATTAAAGCTAATAAAAAGGCGATTGAAAGTTCATTAGAACAAATCAAAGATCTTGTTTTTAAAGCAGGTAATGTCAAAACACCTTTAGCAAACTTAGCTAATAAAATTTCAGCTTATTTTGTAGCTTGTATTATTGTTTTATCGCTTTTTGTATTTGCTTTTTGGTATTTTAAAGAAGGAATTAGTGCAGCGTTTTTACATGCTTGTGCTACGCTTTTAATCTCTTGTCCTTGTGCTTTGGGCTTAGCAACTCCTATAGCCATAGTTAGTGCTTTAGCAAATGGAGCAAGAAATTTTATCTTAGTGAAAAATCCAGCAGTATTAGAGAATTTATCCAGTATAAAGCTTGCTATTTTTGATAAAACAGGTACTTTAAGTCAAGATGATTTAAGTGTTTATAAGCATAATCTTACTCAAGAAGATTTTCAAAAACTCACCCAAATTGAAAATTTAAGTTCACATCCAATCGCAAAGGCTTTTGCTAAAAAATTAAATATAAATTTAAATTTACAAGGAAAATTAAGTGTTTTAGTGGGCAGTGGTTTGCTTTATGAGGAAAATGATGATGTATATTTAATAGGCAATGAGAAATTAATGTTTGAAAATGGCGTTGATATACAAAAAAGCAAACAATTTTTACAAGAATTTGAAGATCAAGCGCCTATATGTTTGTATTTTGCAAAAAATAAAATTTGTCTTGGCGGGGTTTGTTTAAAAAATGAACTTAAAAACGAAGCTAAAGACTTGATAGCAAATTTAAAACAAAAAGGTATAAAAAGTATTATTTTAAGTGGTGATAATGAAAAAAGTGTTACTAAAACGGCAAATGAATTAAATGTCAATGAATTTCATTTTGATTTAAAACCTGAGCAAAAGCTTGGTTTTATAAAAGAAAAAATCAAAAAAGAAAAAGTGCTTTTTATAGGAGATGGTATTAATGATGCCCCTGCTTTAAATTTAGCTAGTGCAAGTATAAGTTTTTCCAAAGCAAGTGAGCTTGCTAAAAAAAGCGGAGATTTGATTTTGATAAAAGATGATTTATCTTTAATAGCTTATTGTTTTGAGCTTTCTCAAAAAACTAAAAATATCATCAAACTTAATCTTTTTTGGGCTTTTATTTACAATGCTTTGTGCATTCCTATTGCAGCAGGTTTTGTGCCATTTATAAGTCTTAGTCCGCATTTGGCAGCTTTGGCAATGTGTTTTAGTTCGGTAACAGTTGTACTAAATTCTTTAAGATTACGCTAGATATTTTTTTAAGCTATATTTATAAGAATTAATTCATCAAACTCCTAAAAGGAGTTTGATTTTATAGTTCATTAACAGCACGATATGCTTGATCAATTGCTGCGTGCATATAAGCATCCCAATCAGCATCTGAATTTGCTATAACGATATTTCCAAAAGGTTTTCTTGCAAGTTCTATGGTCTTTTGCGCTTCTTCACTATCATCAAAAAGACTGTTTTCTGTATATGAATAACAGTGTCCCCAACGATTTACAACTATAGCCTTAATGTCTTTTTCATGGTCAAATCCAGCTGAGCCTAACATACCTTGAAGTTGATCGCGAACGATTTTTTCATGCTCTTCAAAGCTCATGGTGAATAATAAATTTCTACCCACTCTAGCTCTATCTCTTGCATCCATTCCTTCAAGGTCAATTCCTTGTATAGAAGCAAATACTAAAGGTGAGCATACCATATGAACACAAATAGGCTTTTTAGGATCTCTTGGATGGTGGTATCCTCCCATATCTACAGGATAATCAAGCTTGGTTCTAGCATAAGGCATTTTTGGTGAATAAATTTCATGTACTCCAAGTTTTATAAATGGTTCCCAGTTACTTATAATAACTTTGGTATGTAAAAGTGATGTTTTTACATTTTTACTCAAAGCATCTTTTTGATCTTGTGGCATACTTGGTACTATGTATGGAATCATACTATTATAATTTGCCATTACAACTTTTTTAGCTTTTACTCTGTAATTTTTGCCTTTATTAACATAAGTTACTAAAGCTCCATCTTTTGTGTTTTCTACATTTATAACAGTACTGTTTAATCTTAAGCGTACTTTGTTTTTAGTAAGATCAAGTTTAGAATAATCAAAATGAGCTAGAGTAACTTCATCCATATCTTTACCTTTTTTAGATACATCAGGAATTAATCTTCTAACCATTAATCTAGCAACAGTAGCATTGCCATCAGCGCAGTGGTGGATGTATGGTTCTTCCATTTCAGCTAATGCTTCCCCCTCGATTGGATCAAGCCCAAGTTTATCAAAACCAGGTAGGAAAGAAATTCTAGCGTCTTCGCAAGAAACAGCATCAATACCTAAAGCCAAAAAGTCATCTGTCATACCTTCAAAAAATTTTATAGCTTGTGGTGAAAGCTTAACCTTTTCTTCTAAGAATTTTTTATAGCTTGTCTTAGCTACATATTCATCTCTTTGTTCTTTGCTTAGACCTTTTAAATAGTCTTTTTCACTTTTAAATAAAGCAATTAAGTCTTTTTTATCTTTTTTATTAAGTGGAAAATCTCCTATAAAAGCTTCAATGCTTCTGCCATTATGTCTTCCTTCAGGAATATCATCACAAATTACTTTTCTAGGGTTGCCACTTACGACTTTATCTACTCCAAATTCAGCTTTAGAAAAATACACACCTCTGCTAAGATTTAAATCAGGATAAAAATTTACATCAAAACGCTTAGCAAGCTCATCAATATCCACACCCAAAGATGATAATAAATCTACTACTTCTTTAGAATATAACGCTTTTGGTGATTGAAATGTTTCGCTACCACCATAACTTAAAATAGTACCATCTTCTAAATCTATTTCATTTCTTCTAGCATGTCCACCAAAATCATCATGATTATCAAGGATAAGAATTTTTTTATCTTTTCCAAATTTATTTTGATAAAAACAAGCCGCTGCTAAACCACTAATTCCAGCTCCAACAACAACTAAGTCATATTCTTGTTTAGGTTTGATAGCACTAAAGTCAAATTTTTCACCATCTCTTAGCATATGTGCAAATTCATAACTTGCATTATTACTGCCCCTTAACTCAAGCCATTTTGGCGGGTAGTATTCTTTAGTGAAATCTTCGATTTTGGCTTCTTTACCGTATAATACTTGCAAAGGAGTCATTCCTGCAAGTATAGTTAAAGCCATTCCGTTTAAAAAGTCCCTTCTTTGCATGATTGTCCTTAAAATAAGATATATCAAGTCTTATTTTAAGAGTATATTTATATTTTTATTCTTAAAGTATTTTATAAATACAAAAATTTTTACAAAAAAGTTACTCTTTTTCTCTTTTTATAATTTTTATATAGTTTAAAAAGCAAAAAAGCTACTGCAAGACTTAAAGCCAAAAAATGTGGAATTTGTGGTATTTTTGCAGATAAAAAATAATGCCAAGTTGCTAGTAAAAAGCAAAAATATCCAAGTTTTCTTATTTTACTTAATTTTTTAAAAAGTTTAAATGAGCTTATAAACATAAGTGTGAGTATGAAAAAGCTTACAAAACCACTAAATTCTAAATTTTTACTAAAAGTATCTTTGAAAAAAAGCATTAAATCTAAATTTTTACCAAAAGCAAAATAATTTAAAAAGTGAATCAAAGCCCAAAAAAATGCATAAAAACCTAAAAATTTAGGGTAGTCTTTTGTGTGTTTATACTTTAAAAGTGAAAAAAATAGGCTTAATCCAAAAAAGATTAAGCCAAATATACCACTATAAAAATATATAGATTTTACAATATCAAATTCTTGCATGATTTGATAAATACTAAAAACAATGCTTAAAGCAAAAGCTAAAAATCCACCGATATTATAAAATTTTTTGCTCATTAAAAATTAACCTTTAAGTCCATATCTTTATACAAATGTGCTACTTCTTTTTCATAGCCATTAAACATTTGCGTAGGCTTAGTGAAAAAATCTCCCAAAGGACGTTCATTTGCTTGAGACCATCTTGGGTGAGAGACATTTGGATTAACATTAGCATAAAATCCATATTCTCTAGGGTTGGCTAGCTCCCATGTGGTTTTAGGTTGTTCTTTAGTAAATTCTATTTTTACAATAGATTTTATACTTTTAAAGCCATACTTCCATGGAACCACAAGGCGAATTGGCGCTCCATTTTGTCCTAACAAAGGCTTTTTATACATTCCTACGGCCATAAGCGTTAGTGGGTGCATGGCCTCATCTAATCTTAAGCCCTCTACATAAGGATAATCAAGAGTTGGGAAAAATGAAGCTTGATCGGCAAATTGATTTTTATCAAAAAGAGTGGTAAATTTTATAAATTTAGCCTCGCTTTTGACTTTGCATTTTTCTATTAAAGCACGCAATTCAAAACCAACCCAAGGCACCACCATAGACCAAGTTTCAACACAACGAAATCTATAAATTCTCTCTTCTAAAGGAAAGGTTAGTAAATCTTCCACGGTTAAAGTCAAAGGCTCTTCAACTTCCCCGCTAACTTCTATTTTCCAGCCCTTTGTGTTGAAATTTTTTGCAAGTTCAACAGCTCTTTTTTTATCAGTAGAAAATTCATAAAAATTAACATAATTAGTTGCAGTTTTTTCATCGCTAAGTTTTAATTTTTCATTATTAGGATCAGGAAAGAAATTTAATGCCATTAATTCAGATTGAACCAAGGCTGAACTAACCAAAGCCCCTGCACCTAGCTTCAAAAAGTGACGTCTTTTGTTATATAATTGCTCATTTGTGATATTCATGAAACATCCTTTATATATTTTGTGATATTAAAACATATAAAGGAAAATGAAAGGATAATTTTTATTATTTAAAAAAATATTTTTAAAAAATTATCTCGTTATTTTCAGATAGAGCAGGGTTGTTTTTTGGAAATGGAGAAGTATTAGTGTAATACTCTCTTTGTTTTTCATAAATTCCTTGATAAACCCCTTTTGGAATGATAAATTTTCTAGCGCTATCAGGATAAAGTTCTAAGTATTTTGTTAAAAATTCTTTAAAAACCGGCGCAGCAGTCCTTGCACCACCTTCGATTTGTTTCATAGGTTTATTATCATCATTTCCATACCAAATGATAGCTTCTATCTCAGGAGTTAATCCACAAAACCACGCATCTACGCTTTTATTTGAAGTGCCTGTTTTTCCAGCTATTTCAATCCCTTCTACTCTAGCATTGCGTCCAGTGCCTTTTTTAACAACATTTTGCATCATATCATTAACTAAAAAGGCTTGTTCGGGTTCGCTGATTTTTCTTTCTCCAGAATTAAATTCTACTACTATTTTACCATTTTTATCGATTACTCTTTTAATGAGTATCAAATCTTTTTGCACGCCATAGTTTCCAAATACTGTATAAAGTTTAGCATAATCATAAATAGAAATTCCAAAGCTACCCAAAACTATAGATAAATCAACCGGTATATTCTCAAAGCCCATAAATTGAAGTTTATCATGGATCACATCAAGCCCTAGAGCAAGAGCTAAATTTATAGTAGCTAGGTTTCTTGAGCCAGTTAGTGCTTCTTTTAAGCTTATAAGTCCTAGAAATTTTCCACCGTAATTTTTAGGTTTCCAGTCTTTTTCATCTTCTTTGGTACTTTCAAAAATTCTTGAAATATCAGCAACCTTACTCATAGGAGAATAACCCATGTCAATAGCAATTTGGTATAAAAAAGGCTTAAAAGAACTTCCAGGCTGTCTTAAGCTTTGAGTAGCACGGTTAAAATTACTTTTTGCATAATTTACCCCACCTACCAAGGCTAAAATGTCTCCATTTTGGTGATTTGCTACTATCATAGCTCCATTAAGTGTACTTAAATTTGCATCTTTGTCTCTTTTGACTATTTCATCATAGCCAAATTTTAAAGCCTCTCTTGCAATATTTTGCACATCAAGATCTATGGCAAGCTCTATTTTATAACCACCACTTTTTAAGTCTTTAATCCCGCTTAGTTGTTTTAAAACTTCTTGAGTTACATAAGGGGCTGCATTTTGCGTTAAAGTATCATCGTATACTTTTGGAATTTCTTTTAAGGCATTTTCATACTCTTCTTTAGAAATCCAACCAAGATTATACATTCTTTGTACTACGCTGTTTGCTCTAGCTAAAGAAAGATCTAAATGTCTAGTAGGATCATAAGTACTTGGAGCCTTTGGCATACCTACTAAAATGGCAATTTCTTTCAGACTAAGCTCATCTAAATTTTTTCTAAAATATCCAAGTGCAGCGGTTTTTACTCCATAATATCCATGTCCAAAGAAGATGAAATTTAAATATCTTTCTAAAATTTGCTCTTTGGTTAAAGTACTTTCTATCCTATATGCAAGTAAAGCTTCTTTTAGTTTTCTATTTAATGTGCGTTCAGGAGTTAATTCTGTGTTTTTTATGAATTGTTGAGTAAGAGTGGAAGCTCCTTCCATGGTTTTTCCACCGCTTCTTATGATTTTAATAGCTGCTCTAAAAATTGCATCTATATTAACCCCACCATGTTCAAAAAAGCTAGTATCTTCAATGGCTACCAAAGCTTCTATAAGTCTTGGTGGAAGTTCTTCATAAGGAGCGTAAAAGCGGTGTTGCTCGAAAACATTAGCAACTAATTTTCCATTTTTATCAAAAATTTGTGTTGTAAGAGGTGGTTTGTAATCTTTAAAGGTGTATTGATTTAAATCAGAATCAGAAAATAAATATGCAATAAATATAAAAACTCCAACCGCACATACTATACAAAAAGAAAGAAATATTTTTAAAATTTTTATCATAAAAATGCTTTCAAAAGTTCTATATTAAGCCCTAGTGCTGTGCTTTGATGGCCTATGATTTTTTTAATGTATTTTTTATGAAATCCCTCACACATCACAGCTCCGGCTTTACCTTGATAAAGTTTTGACTCAACGTATTCTTGCATATCTTTTAAATCAAATTTATCCAAAATCAAATCACACTTGCTAAGATTAAAAATCTTTTTATCTTCTAAAACTAAAATCATCGCGCTTAAAATGCTAATGCTTTTACCACTTTGTAAATTGAGCATATTAAAAGCCTCATTGTCGCTTTTAGCTTTAGTTAGAATGATATTTTGAGCACAAACTATGCTATCAGCAAATAAAACATTTTTTAAGTCAGGATATTTTGTAAAAAACTGTCTTTCTTTTTCTAAAACAATTTTTTGCACATAAGAGCTTGGATTGTCTTTTTTTACCAAGCTCTCATCATAATCGATAATAATTTGCTCAAAAGCGATATTTGCTTCTTTTAATAAAGCAACGCGTGAAGGCGAACTTGAAGCTAGATAAAGCATTAAGCAAGACTTTCTTTTATGATTTTTCTAGCATGATCAAGTGCTTGTTCTATTTTGCTTGTATCTTTACCACCAGCTGTTGCAAAATCATCCCTGCCACCACCATTTCCACCAAGCATTTGCGCAATTTCTTTTACCAAAGCGCCAGCTTTTAGCGAAGCGTCTTTAACACCTGCTGCTATGATAATCTTACCTTCTTTTTCCTGTAAAAGTAAAATTACAGCTTTGTTAAATTTGTTTTTAAACTCATCTATCATGGTTTTTATATCGCCACTATCTATTTTTTGCACACAATATTGAATGCCATTTAGTTCTTTAGAGTTTAATTCTGCTTTGCTTGAATTTTTTAATTCATTTTTTAAACTAGCTATTTCATTTTTTAATTTTGCCACATAGCTTAAAATATCATGAGTTTTTAACTCTTCTTTGGCTTGGTTTAACTCTTTTAAATTTTCATTAACATAATCAAGTGCAGCTTTGCTTACTACTGCTTCTATCCTTCTAACCCCAGCACTAACACCACTTTCTTTGATGATGTAAAAACTTCCTATTTCAGAGCTATTTTTCACATGAGTACCACCGCAAAGCTCTTTACTAGCTCCTAGGGTTAAAACCCTTACTTTTTCTTGATATTTTTCACTAAATAAAGCTATAGCACCACTTTTTTTAGCTTCATCTAAAGCTAAAATTTCAATTTTAGCTTCATTTGCTTGCATGATGTAAGTGTTTACCAAAGCTTCTATTTGTTTTAGTTCTTCTTTACTTAGAGCTTTTGGATGAGTAAAATCAAATCTTAATTTATTATGTTCTACCAAAGAGCCTGCTTGGCTAATGTGTGAGCCAAGAATTTCTCTTAAAGTATGGTGTAATAAATGTGTCGCGCTGTGATGTCTTGCGATTTGTTCTCTTTTTTTAGTATCTATGCAAGCTAACACTTCATCATTTGTTTTAAGATCTTGTTTTAATTTCACTTGGCTAAGATTAATATCAAAGAATTTTTGTGTATCTAAAACCTCATTTTCATTGATAAAACCTATATCAGCACTTTGCCCTCCACTTGTTGCGTAAAATGGAGTTTTTTCAAGCATTAACCATGCTATATCTCCTGCCTTAGCTTCGGTTGTGATTTTAAAATTTTCATCTAAAATAGCCATGGTTTTAGTTTTTTCTTCATAATTTTCATAACCACTAAAAGTATTTTTGCCAAATTTTTCTAATAAAATTTTAAAATCCCCGCTAATTGCTTTATCCCCACTTCCTTTCCAAGAAGCTTTGGCTCTATCTTTTTGTTCTTGCATAAGCTCATTAAATTTAGCCTCATCTACACTAAGATTTTTTTCTCTTAGCATATCTTGGGTTAAATCAAGCGGAAAACCATAAGTATCATAAAGTTTAAAAGCTACTTCACCGCTAAAAATATCTTTAGTTTTTTTAAGTTCTTCATTAAAAATTTCTATGCCGTTTTCGATAGTGCTTAAAAATCTTTCTTCTTCTAGTTTAATCTGTTCTTTGATAAATTCTTTTTTTTCATTTAAGTAAGTATAATGCCCACCCATTAACTCACACACTACATCTACAAGCTCATACATAAAAGCTCTTTTAAGACCTAATAAATATCCATGTCTTAAGGCACGGCGCATAATTCTTCTTAAAACATAGCCTCTACCTTCTTTATCAAAGCCAACTCCTTGAGCAAGTAAAAATACACTTGATCTAATATGATCAGCGATTACTCTATAGCTAGCCCCATTTTCGTAGGTATAAGTTTTGCCACAAAGTTTTGCAATACTCTCAATAATAGGCATAAACAAAGAACTATCAAAATTACTAAATTTTCCTTCTTTTATAGCGCTAACCCTTTCAAGTCCCATGCCTGTATCAATACTAGGTTTTGGCAATGGAGTAAGTGTGCCATCAGCACTTCTTTCATACTGCATGAAAACGAGGTTCCAAATTTCTAAGAACCTATCTCCATCTCCACCCATATAATCTTCACTAGAATTAAAATGCTCAGCACCTTGATCATAAAAAATTTCACTACAAGGCCCGCATGGTCCAGTATCGCCCATTTGCCAAAAATTATCTTTATCGCCAAATTTATAAATTCTTTCTTTTTCTATATGTTTTTGCCAAAGCTCATATGCTTCATCATCACTTTCATGTACAGTTACATATAATCTTTCTTTAGGTAGTTTTAAAACCTCAGTTACAAATTCCCAAGCATAAGCAATGGCTTGTTCTTTAAAATAATCCCCAAAACTAAAATTTCCAAGCATTTCAAAGAAAGTATGATGTCTTGCTGTGTAGCCTACATTGTCTAAATCATTATGTTTTCCACCAGCTCTTATACAAGTTTGACAGCTTGTTTTACGTGGAGGATTAGGGCGTGGTACTTCTCCGGTAAATATACTTTTAAAAGGCACCATACCTGCATTAGTAAAAAGTAAAGTTGCATCATCAGGTACTAAAGGGCTTGAAGGAGTGATTTCATGTCCTTTTGACTTAAAAAATTCTAAATATTCTTTTCTTATATCCATAGATTTTCCTAGCTAGTTTTTTGCTTAAAATAATACCAAAAATACTTTAAATTAAGTAAAACTATCTTATAATCATAATTTTAAATTTACTAAGGTAATACAATGAAAATTCCTTTTATAGACTTAAATGCTCAATATAATGCTTATAAAAATGAAATCGATGAGGCTATTAGTGAAGTTTTACAAAGCAGCTCTTTTATAGGTGGTGCAAAATTAGAAGAATTTGAAAATAATTTAGCTAAATATGTAGGTATTGAACACGCAATAGGTTGTTCAAGTGGCACAAGTGCGTTATTTTTAGCCTTGATGGCTTTGGGTGTGGGTAGAGATGATGAGGTAATAGTGCCAAGTTTTACCTTTATAGCTACGGCTGAAATGGTTGCACTAATCGGTGCTAAACCTGTTTTTGTAGATATTGATTTTAAAGATTATAATCTTAGTTTAGAAAAAGTTCAAAGTGCTATCACGCCTAAAACTAAGGCTGTAATTGCTGTGAGTATTTTTGGGCTTATGCCTGATATGTTTGCTCTAAAAGAGCTTTGTAAAAGTCAAAATATTGCTTTGATAGAAGATAGCGCGCAAAGTTTTGGAGCTAGTCAAAAGGGTATAAAATCATGTGCTATAGCTGATATATCTTGTACAAGCTTTTTTCCGTCTAAGCCTTTAGGTGCTTATGGAGATGGTGGGGCGATTTTTACCCAAGATGATGAATTAGCGCAAAAAATAAAAATTTATTTAAATCATGGACAAGTGCAAAGATATAAGCATAAATACATCGGTATTAATGGAAGGCTTGATACCATCCAAGCAGCTATTTTAAATGTGAAATTAAAATACTTAGATGAAGAGATTAAAAAAAGAGAAACAATAGCAAAAATTTATGATGAAAATTTAAAAAATTGTATTTTACCGCCAAGGAAAGATGGTTTTGTGAGTGCCTGGGCTCAATATAGCGTGCGTGTAAAAAATAGAGAAAATTTTATGCAAAAATTACAAGAGCAAGGCATACCTACCGCGGTGCATTATCCTTTAGGGCTTCATTTACAAGAAGCTTTTGATTATCTTGCTTATAAAAAAGGCGATTTACCAAATACAGAACTTTTAAGTGATGAAATTTTATCTTTGCCTATGAGTGCATTTTTAAAAGAAGAGCACCAAGCTAGAGTGATAGAGGCTTTTAAATGAAAATAGGGCTTATAGGCCTTGGTAAAATGGGTAAAAACCATTTAAGAGAACTTGAGCGTAATTTAAAAGTAAAAGAAATTCATCTTTATGATCCTTTTTGTAAAGATAAATTTAAACACTTTTTGCATAAAAATTTTGATGATTTTTTAAAGCAAAATCTTGATGGTGTTATCATTGCTACGCCTACTCATACGCATTTAGACATAGCTTTAAAAGTTTTTCCTAAAATAAAAAATGTTTTGATAGAAAAGCCTTTGGCGTTAAATGTTGATGAAATTTTAATCTTAGAGCAAAAAGCTAGAGAAAATAAAGTCAGGGTAGGGGTGGGCTTTTGTGAGAGATTTAATCCGGCTATTTTAACTTTAAAAGAAAAACTTTTAGAAGATGAGATTATAAGTATTAACATACAAAGAATTTCTCCTTATCCACAAAGAATAAATGATGTGGGTGTTTTAAGTGATCTTAGTGTGCATGATATTGACTTAGTTAGATTTTTAAGTCAAGAACAAATTTTAAAAGCAAATGTTTATAAAAGCTTTCATCATGATAAATTTGAAGATGAGGTAATGATAGGTTTAAAATTGGAAAATATTTTAGCAAATATCCATGATAGTTGGAATGGACAATGCATTATAAGAAAAATCACACTTTTAGGTAAAAAACATACTTATGAACTTGATCTTAAAAATTTTGAACTTTTTATTAATATGCAAAAAATTCCAAATTTATATAAAAATTCTCCTTTATATGCTGAACATGAAGACTTTTTTGAGCTTTTGCAAAATGGAGTTTGTGAAAATTTAGCTAGTATTGAAGATGCTTTGAGAGTGCAAGAAATTTTAGAAGGTGTTAAATAGTGAAATATGTATTTTTTTTAAATATGGGTGGGGTTAATAAGCTTGATGAATGTGAAGTTTTTTTAAAAAATATGTTTAATGATCCTTATATTTTAGGGATAAAAAATGTTTTTTTAAGAAAATTTGTAGCCTTTATGATAAGAAAATCAAGACTAAAAGCTATGAAGCAAAACTATGAAAAAATGGGTGGAAAATCCCCGCTTACCCAAATCACACAAAGTTTATGTGATAGATTAAATTCCAAAACTAGAGAATATAACTTTGATTTTATTAGTCTTTATGTGCCACCCTTTGCAAATGATGTTTTTTCAAAATATGATTTTCAAAAAAATGATGAAATCATTTTATTTCCTTTATATCCTCATCATTCTAAAACCACTGTAACTAGTTCTTTAGAAGTGGTGCAAAATGAGCTAAGAAATATCCAAAATCAAGCTAATGTAAAAATCATTGATGTTTTTTATAAAGATGAACTTTATAATGAAATGATTATAAAGCATATTTTAGAAAAAAAGAAAGAATGTGATTATAAAACTTTGATTTTTTCTGCCCATTCTCTACCGCTTTCGGTGATTAAAAAAGGCGATTTGTATGAAAAACATGTGCAAGAGCATGTGGGTATCTTGAAAGAAAAACTTAAAAATGAATTTGATCAAATCATTTTATCATATCAATCAAAACTAGGTCCAGTAAAATGGCTTGAACCAAATACAAGTAATATTTTAGCAAATTTAGATCAAAAAGCTTTGATTTATCCTATATCTTTTTGTATAGATTGTTCTGAAACGATTTTTGAACTTGGAGTTGAGTATAGACACTTAGCAAAAAGTGATTATAAGCTTATTGCTTGCCCTAATGATAGTGATGAGTTTATAGAGTTTATTTTAAATTGTTTAGTTTAGAGTCAAATAAAACTCTAAATTTTGAGTTAGTTTGGATTAATTTTTTACCGCTTTACTTTCTATAGGCTTTAAATAACTTTCTTTTATCATAAGATTTACTGTATCTTTAAACATAGGTAAAGCACTTTGTGCAGCATAATAACTATAAGCCTTGGTAGGATTTCTTACCAAAACTCCTATGGTATAATTGTTTTTCTCATCATTTGCAAAGCCAAAAAATGAAGCGTTGTAGCGATTTGAAGTATAGCCTTTTCTTTCAGCAATCCTAGCTGTACCTGTTTTACCACCTATGATAATGCCTTGAGTTTGTGCTTTTTTACCTGTTCCTTTTTCTATAACATTGATTAAAATTTGTTGCATTTCTTTGGCAGCTTTACTTGAGAGAATTTTTTCTTTTTTAACTTCATCATCAAGTTTTATTAAACGCCCATCTTGATAAATTTTATTTGCAATTTGTGGTGTGATATAAATTCCATCATTGTTAAATACATTATAAGCAGCTAGAAGTTGCATAAAAGTTGTTTTTAAGCCATAACCATAACTTAATACAGATTTTTCTACTTCTCTTAATCTTTTTGGATTTGGTATTTCTCCTTTTTGTTCATAAGGAAGATCAATACCACTTCTTTCTCCAAAACGAAAAATTCTAAGTCCTGAGATGATTTCAAGATTGCTTAATCTTTGGGCGATTTTAATCATACCGACATTTGAAGAGTAGGTGATAACTTCTTCCATACTCATTTTATCTTTTTTATGATCATCGCGTATAGTAAAACGACCAAGCTTGTATTGACCACCTTGGGTATTGATGATTTCATTGACTTTGATTTTATCTAGCATTAAAGCAGTGGTAAATATAAAAGGCTTTATAACAGAACCTGCTTCATAGCCATATTCTATCGCACTTGCATTAAGCACAGATAGATCTTTTCCACGATTTTGCGGATCGTATCTTCTTGAGCTAGCAAGGGCTAAAATTTTCCCACTTTTACTTTCCATAATTGCAACTATAATTTCATTAGCTTTTAGATCTTCATTTCTTTTATCAATAGCCTTTTCTAGGCCCTTTTGAAGTTTTAGTGAAATATTTAAGTATAAATTGCATCCATCTATTTTACGCTTTTCATAAGAGTGTAAATTTAAGATAATATTACCACCTATATCTCTTAAACCTTGGATTTTTGCATTTTGCAAAGGATTTAAACATTCATTGTAATATTTTTCTAAGCCTTTTATACCAACATTTTTGAAAATTTCACTTTTTTCATCCATATAAGTTCTCGTGTAGCCTATAATTGGGGTAAGTGAGTCTTTTGGCATATACACACGATCTTCTTTGTGTTCTATGATATCAAGCCCTCTTGTTTCAACTCTGCCATTGTTGTTTGTAAAAGACTTAAAAAAACCTTGAGTATAAAGCTTTTTAGCTAATTCTTTTAAATAGCTTGCATCTTTTGAATTAATATCTTGGAGTAAAATAAAATTATAACTTCTTCTTTTTTTTGCAAGCATTCTTTTTTTGATATCTTGCATTTGCTCATCGCTTGCGCCACTATAAATTTGAAAAAGTGTTAAAAATAATTCTTTTTTATCAGGATTTAAACTTCTTAGATCAATCTCTGCTCTATAAATTTGCCTACTAGAAGTTACTGTAAAATTATCACTTGTGATGATATTACCTCTAAGAGCGGAAAAATATTGTTCTTTTTGAGTATTTGGTATATGGCGTTTTGAGGTTAGAAAAAAAGTAGAAAGTAAAAACAAGGCCATAAAAAACAGAGCCATACAAAAAGCAAAAGCTACCTTTGAAACTCTATTTTTAATGGTGTTTGAAAGCATATATTAAATTTGAGTTCTTGAAATTTCTTTATATGCGTTTATAGCCTTATTTCTAACCTCAAGCATAAATTTCATACTTGATTCAGCTTTGCTAATCGCAATTGCTGCTTGGTGTAAGTCTTTTACTTCACCTGTTGCGATATCTACCATAGCAGCTTCAGCTGTTTCTTGAGTTTTATTAAGGTTGTTTATAGAATTTTTTAATAAGCTTGAAAATTCATCACCTATATTATTTGTGCTGTTATTATTTTTATTGTTAACATTGTTAAATTGATTTATACCATTAATAGTGTTCATTTATTAACCTCTTAGTAAATCTATCGCACTTTGTGCTATAGTTTTAGTGCTTGTAAAAGCGCTTACATTTGCTTGGTAAGCTCTTGTTGCCTCTATTAAATCGGCCATTTCAATGACAGGGTTTATATTTGGAAAAGCAACATAACCTTGTTCATTCGCATCTGGATGAGATGGATCAAATTTCATACGAAAATCTTTATCATCTCTTACAACCTTATCAACTACTACGCTCATTATAGCAGGTTTTGCATCTTTTTGTGAAGCAGGATCATTTAAAGGATTTTCATAATCTAAAAAATTATTATCTTTAGCGATTTGTTTATTTAGTAATTCATTAAAATCAGTCGCTTTAAAAATCACTTCTCTTCTTCTATACGGACCACCTTCTGCTGTTCTAGTAGTGTTTGCATTAGCTATATTTGAGCTAATTACATTCATTCTAAAGCGTTGAGCGCTAAGTCCGTATCCGCTAATATCAAAATCACTTAAATAAGCCATTATTTTTCTCCTAGCCTAATTTAGAGCTTGTGTCTATGATGGTTGAAAAAATATTACTTTGTCTTCTTAAAACACCATCTAAAGCAGTAATCATCATAGTATTTTTACTCATTTCAGTAGTTTCTACATCAAGATCTACTGTATTTGCGTCATTTCTTGCCAAATGTCCATCTCTTAAATAAATGGTTGATTTATTAGGATCTGGAAATTTCCAAGGTTTTTGATGATTTGCATTTGTACTTGCTAATTCAAGCTCTTTGGTATCTTTCTTTTTAAAAATTTCATTTGCTCTATTAACTAAAGCAGTTTCAAATTCTATATCTCTTGCTTTATAAAAAGGAGTATCAACATTTGCAAGGTTAGAATTAATCATTTGACTTCTTAGATTTCTTCCTGCTAAAGCATCAACAATAAGTTCTTTTGATTTAAAAGGGCTTATCATAATTTTTCCTTTAAAATAAAGCTTTTATAGACTAAAAGCAAAAATCATTCCAAAATATTTATGCAATTTTGTTTATCTATAAGTATATCTTTTTATAGTAAATTTTTGAAATTTTTAAAGCCACTTTCAAGCGAAACTTTTTTTTCTAGTGTTTTTAAAAAATCTTTTTTTGTCATTTCTTTAGCGCCCATAAATTTTAAATGCTCGTTAGGCACTTGACAATCTATTAAAAAATCATATGGTTTTAAAAGCTCACAAAGTCTTATTAGGGCTACTTTTGATGCATCTTTTTTAAGGCTTATCATGCTTTCACCAAAAAATATTTTGCCTATGATAAGTCCATATAAACCGCCGATTAAAACATCATTTTCATAAACTTCAACACTATGAGCTAAATTTTGCTCAAAAAGCTTTATATAAACTTGTATAAATTCTTGACTTATCCAAGTTTTTTTTCTTTTTGCGCAATGACTTATAAGCGAGTTAAAATCAAAATCAAGTCTTATTTCATAAGTTTTTAAAGCTTTTTTTATGCTTTTTTGTATACGCACTTCATCAGGTAAAAGCACCATTCTAGGAGAAGGACACCACCAAGTAACAGGATTGCTAGTCCATGGAAAAAGCCCTAGACGATAAGCATGAGGTATAAAATCTACCTCTAGCTTTTCGCTAATAAAAACAGGCGCATCATCAGGGCTTTTTAAAAGTTTAGAATACAAATTCGATTTTTTCATTTTTGGAAAGTTTGAGTTTTAATTTACCACCATTTTTTAATTTTCCAAACAAAATCTCATCGCTTAATCTCTCTCCTAATTCTTCAGCAATAATGCGTTTTAATAATCTGACTCCAAATTCTTTGTTATTGGTTTTTTTAGCAAGAAATTCTTTTACTTTTTTATCAGCTTCTATGGTGATATTATTTAAATTTTTCGCCATTAAATCTAGCTCTTTTTGAACGATTTGTTCTAAAATTTCTTGATCTAAGTCATTAAAATGAATGATTTTATCAATACGGTTGATAAATTCAGGCGCAAAAAAATCTTTTATGGCTTTATTACTTTTTTCTTTATCGCTGCTTAAAAAACCAAGCTCATTACTTTCTTTTAAGCCTAAATTTGAAGTCATAATGATAATAGTATTTTTAAAATCAGCTTTTAATCCACTATTATCTGTCAAGCTTGCATTATCAAAAATTTGTAAAAAAGTATTAGTTAAATCAGGATGAGCCTTTTCTATCTCATCAAATAAAATCACACTAAAAGGATTTTTTCTAATACTATTACTAAGCAAGCCACCATCTTCATAGCCCACATAACCTGCTGAAGTTCCTATGAGTTTGCTCACATCGTGTTTTTGTGAATATTCACTCATGTCAAATCTTTCAAGATTAAGGTTTAAAATTTGTGCTAAATTTTTGGCAAGTTCGGTTTTGCCAACCCCGCTTGAACCGGTAAATAAAAACACACCTTTTGGGGTATTTTTGCCTTTTAACCCCGCATAGCTTTGTTTTAAAATAGAACACAAAGCTTTAATAGCTTCATCTTGTCCAAAAATGTTTTGTTTTAAATCATGTTCTAAGTTCTTAAGAATTTTACCTTGATCACTTTCATAAATTTTATGAGAATGTGTCATTCTTGCTAAAGTATTTTCCAAGTCTTTTATTTTTACTATTTTTTTACTTTTTTTATCTTCTAAAGCAAAGCTTGCACCAAGCTCATCGATTAAATCAATCGCGCTATCGGGTAAAAATTTATCATGTAAAAATTGTTTTGCTAGTTTTATACTTGTTTGTAAAATTTCATCACTGATTTTGATTTTATGAAAATTTTCGTATTTACTTTTTAAGCCTTGTAAGATCAAAAAACATTCTTCTTCGCTTGACTCATCTATATCAATTTTTGCAAATCTTCTACTAAGAGCTTTGTTTTTATCGAAGGTATTTTTGTATTCTATAAAAGTAGTTGCTCCTATGCATTTAATGTTGCCATTACTTAGTGCAGGTTTTAATAAATTTGACATATCTGCATGGCTTTCATTGCTTGCGCCAGTTCCTACTATGGTGTGAATTTCATCTATAAATAAAATAGCATTAGGGATATTTTCTAATTCTTTAATGATATCTTTTAATCTTTTTTCAAAATCACCTCTGTATTTTGTCCCTGAAAGCAAGCTTGCCATATCAAGACTATAAATTTTTGAGTTTTTTAAATGTTTTGGCACTTTTTCTTCAGCTATAGCTAGCGCTAGTCCATCTATAATGGCACTTTTACCAACACCTGGCTCGCCAACTAAAATAGGATTATTTTTCTTGCGACGGCTTAGAATTTGCATCATTCTTTCAAGTTCAAATTTCCTACCTATAACAGGATCTATTTTGCCTTTTTTTGCAAGTTCAACTAGCTCTATGGTATGGGTTTTTAAATTTTCAAATTCAGCATTTTGTAACAATTCTTTTATTTTTTCTTCTTCTATTAGGTGTTTTTTTAAAATATTATAAGAATAAGCTTTTTCTTCTTTGCAAAGTGCGATGATAAAATCAATCACACTTGTTTGATTTTTTGCATTTAGCTTATGTAGTATATTTTCCAAGATTACAGAAAAAATAGGTTCTATTTCTTTTTTTAAAATTTCGTTATTTTTAGCTAAGTAGTTTTTTAACTCATTTTCAAAGCCTTGTAAATCACCATCCCCGATTTCTTCAAGTAGATTTTTAAAATCATTGCTAAGCTTAACTAAAGCAAAAAGCAAATGTTCGCAAGTGATAAATTCATGATGATTGATAAAGCTTAAATGTCTTGCATTTGGTATAAATGAGTCAATTAATTCTTTATATTTCATTGTTCTTCTATCCTTGTTTGGAGTGGAAAATCATTGTTTTTTGCTGCCGTGTCAACTTGCTGTTTTTTACTTAGTGCAATCTCTTCTGTATATATACCACAAACTCCACTTCCTTGATGATGAATTTCAAGCATGATCGCACTTGCTTTTTCAAAATCATGATGAAAAATATTCATTAAAATTTCAATTACAAAATCCATAGTGGTGACATCATCATTTAAAAGCAAAACCTTAAACATTTTAGGTTCTGCTAGTTTTTGTTGTTCTAAAATTTCACTTTTTAGACTCATTTAATATCCTAGTAATATCTTCTTGCATAATCTCAGTAGAAACTTTTCCAAGATAATATTTCACATAACTTTTTGAGTTTTTATTCCAAAAGTCTGTTAAATCTTGATAAATACCATCTTTTAAAACTACTTTAAAAGGAAGTTGCTCCATGCTTTGGTAATTAATATCTTTTAAGGCTTGTGCAACAATTCTATCATTTTCTTTAGAATTGCTTAAAAAATAATATGCTCCGTATTTGATAGCAAAATCTTTCACAGCTTGATCACTTACATTTTCAAAATGACTAAGCCCTATGATGATAAAATTATCGGTATTTTTTTGCCATAAGCTTGTTAGATGGGTAGCTTCTTCTTGGCAAGGTGTGCAAAAGGTTCCAAAAAAATCAAACATTAAAATTTTATTCTCTTCGCCCTTTACCACAAAACCATTTTGTGTTCTTACTAAGGTTTTTTCACCACCATTGACACTTTTTAAAAGAATTTCATCGCCCATTTTATACTCAGCAAATGCAAATTCATTTTCGATTTTTTCTTCACTTGAGCAAGCACTTATTAAAAATGCAAAAGCAAATGTAAAAAATAAATAAGCAAATTTTTTCATCAAAATCCTTTTTTAATAATGATTTTTCATAGCAGCTCTTGCTTCAAGATCTGCTTGTTTTTTCTTTAAACTTTCTCTTTTATCGTGTAAGTTTTTTCCTTTAGCTAAGGCTATTAAGACCTTTGCTTTATTTTTTTCATTAAAATAAAGTTCTAATGGCACTATAGTAAAGCCTTGAGTACTAATTTTACCAAAAAGCCTATCGATTTGCTTTTTATGCATTAAAAGTTTTCGTGCGCCTTTTTCATCATGCTTATAAAAAGAATGTGTAGTACTAAGATGAGAAATATGAGCATTAAGTAAGAAAATTTCACCTTTGATAATACGCACAAAAGAATCTTTTAAATTTGCTCTACTAGCTCTTAATGCTACCACCTCAGAACCTTTTAAAACAATACCTGCTTCAAATTTTTCCAAAATTTCATAATCAAAAAAAGCTTTTTTGTTTTTTACTATAGTCTTTTTCATTATTTAGCCTTAAAAACTCCACTTCCACTTCCACTTAAAAAATAAGCCTCATCAAGAAAAGTTTGCATTTTAGGATAAATTTTTACACAAGGAGCAAATAAGTCGTTTAAATCAGTATTTTTATGCTCTAAAATTTCACTTGTTTTAAGTGTTTTAAGTGTTTTGGCTAAATTTAAATTCGCTGTTAAATCATATGAGCTTTCATCAAATGCTTTATATACTTTTGCGCTTGAGCATTCAATAGCAGGAAAAGTAAAATCAAGTTGGTTAAAATCATCTTCAAAATATTCTACAATCTCGCCACACCCGCTAACATTTGCACTATCATATCCACTTAAAAAAAAGGTTAAATCAGAGCCGAGTTTTTGGCAGATTTGTTCAAGTTGTTGTTGGTTAAGTTTTAAATTTAAAGCTTCGTTGATCATTAATAAAAATGCAACCGCATCAGTGCTACTTCCTCCAAGACCTCCACCTATGGGAATGTTTTTGGTAAGCTTTAAACTTTTGTCTTTAAAAAATTCATTTAATTCATTAGAAAATCCTAAATTTTCTAATTCTTTATAAGCTTTGTGTATGATGGTATCTTGAGTAAAATTTCCAGTGATTTCAAACCCTTCTTTGGTTTTTTCATCACTAAAACTTAACTCATCAAAAATATCTTTTAGTAAAACAAAGCGTGATTGCAATAAATGATATGATCTTGAGTCAATTCCTATGATTTTTAAAAAAATATTAGCTTTTGCGTAAGCTTTCATTTTTTAAGCTTTTTACTCAGATCATCAAGTTTTATCGTTTCATCGCTAATTGCATGTAAATTTTCACTTTTTACTTGCTCGATAAGCTCTTTACGTAGTATCATTAAAGACTTTGGAGCTTCGATGCCTATTTTAGCATAGCCTTTGCCTGTTTGAACTACTTTGATTTCTATATCATCTCCGATTTTTATACTTTCATTTTCTTTTCTTGATAAAATTAACATTTTAATACCTTATTTAAATAATATTGCACTTGATTATCTTGGATAGAAATGATAGAAAAAAAATCTTTTTCTTCTAAAATATAGCTACCTTCTTCTTGAATTTCCAAATCGTCCAAAAATATTTTTTGTCCATTGTGTAATTTTTGAGGGTATTTTATCGTATTTTTTCTAAGATTTAAATAAGCTAAAGGATTTAACTCTTTTTCATTTTCATAAAAAAACCTTCCTTCACTTAAACGCTCTAATGAGCTTAGCGTGGCTTTGATACCAAGTTTTCTAGCAAATAATTCACAATAAGAGCGTATATAAGAACCCTCACTAACTGCTATTTCTATAGTTAAAAAGGGGTGGTTATAGTGTAAAATTTTAGTATAAAAAACATCCATAACACAAGGCTTTAAATTGACTTCAAAACCTCTTTTTGCAAGCTCATAAGAGCGTACTCCATCTATTTTTTTTGCACAATATGCGGGTGGGGTGTAGGTGATTTTACCTAAAAGTTCATTTTTAATTTGTTCTAAAATTTGCTCATCAAAAGCATTTATAAGATTGATTTCTTTGATGTTTTGATTATCAAGGCTTAGTGAATACACGCCTAGCCAAAGCGTTGCTTTGTAAACTTTTGGATTTTTATCAAAAAAGCGAAAAAGTTTTGTGTATTGATCAAAGGCTATGAGTAAAACACCTTTTGCAAAAGGATCAAGTGTTCCTGAAAATCCTGCTTTTTTATTTTTATATTTTTTCTTAAGTTTGCCTAAAAAAGCATTAGAACTCATTCCACTTGGTTTGTAAGCTACAAAAAGTTTATTCATATCACTTTTTCCACAAAACTTGACATTATCATTCTTTCTATGCCTCCAAAATTAATCGTGAGTTTTTCTTCAGCTCCTATTTTACTTACCCCAGTGACTCTGCCTATGCCAAAAATTTTATGTTTGATTAAATCGCCTTTTTTGTAGCAATTTTTTTGATGATCTAGTGTTAATTCTTTTTTGATTACATTGCTCTCGCCAAAAAATCTACTTTTTTCTAATCTTGTGCGACTTCCTTTATAAAATCTAGAATTAGCATAACTTAAATAAAGTTTTTTCTTGGCTCTAGTGATTGCTACATAAGCAAGTCTTCTTTCTTCTTCTATATTGCTTGATTCGCTAGTGAGTGGGAAAAACCCTTCTTCTAAGCCTATGATAAAAACATAATCAAATTCAAGTCCTTTACTTGCATGAATACTCATAATACAAATACTTTCTTTATCAAGTCCATCTTGCTCATTGAGTAAAGAAATTTCATTTAAAATATCATCTAAGCCATTATAATTTCCATGAGTGATTTTATCTTTTAAATTAGCATAAAGTTCATCTATGTTTAAAAGTTTATCTTCACCCTCTGGATTATCTTTGTAAAATTCTTTGATTTTAAATTCTTCTTCTAAGGCTAAAATCATTGCAAGTAAATCATCTTTTTCTTTGATTTTGTGTATGCTTAGTATGAATTTTTCTAATTCTTTGTCTGTTTTTTTGCTAAAAAATCCACTTCCTTGCAAAGCACATAGGCTTTCAAATAAAGACAAATGATTTTCTTTGGCATAATTTTCTAGCTTTTCTAAACTTGCATTACCAAAATTTCTTTTAGGGCGGTTGATAATGCGTTTAAAAGAATAATCATCATTTAAATTTGAAAGTAATCTTAAATAAGAAATAATATCTTTAATCTCAGCTCTTTCATAAAAACGAATTCCACTTAGCAATTTAAAAGGAATTTTTTCTTTGCTAAAAGCTTCTTCAAGAGCACGAGATAGGGCATTTACTCTATAAAGTATGGCTATTTCACTAGGATTAATCCCTGAGTTTAAAAGTTTTGAAACTTCTCTTGCAACCTTAAAGCTTTCAATTTTCTCATCATCATTTTGTAAAATTGTGATTTCTTCGCCCTCATCTTTGGTGCAAATTAAAGTTTTTCCTAGTCTTTTTCTATTATGTTCTATAAGCTCATTCGCAGCTTGCAAAATAGCGCTAGTTGAGCGATAATTTTGCTCTAATTTGACTAATTTTACATTGTTAAATTGTTCTTTGAAATTTAAGATATTTTCTATTTTAGCCCCGCGCCAACCATAAATACTTTGATCATCATCACCCACCACACAAATATTTTCATGAGACGTGCAAAGTTTTTTTAGAATTTGATATTGTAAGGCATTAGTATCTTGATACTCATCTACTGTTATATAAGTATATTTTTGACTTTGCTCTTTTGCAAATTGTTCATCTTCTAAAATTTTATTAGTTAGCATGAGTAAATCATCAAAATCCATGAAATTATTTTGGATTAAAAAATGTTCATATTGTTCATATAAATGAATGATTTCTTCATAATTTTTGTTTTTTTCATCTTTTAAAAATTCTAATTCTTTGCGTATTTCTTGGGCGCTTTTGCTTTGATTTTTAAAATTTGAAATATAAGCACCTATACTTGCTAAAGAGCTTTGTAAATTTTCGCTAGCTAAATCTTTTAGTATTTTCTTTTTATCATCTGTATCAATAATGACAAAATTATTTGCCCTATTAATTCTTTCGCTATAAAGTCTTAAAAATAACAAGCCAAATTTATGAAAAGTACATAAAAGGGGATTGTGTAAATTTTGATCTTGTAAAAGTGCTAAGGCTCTTGTTTTCATTACATTAGCAGCTTTATTTGTAAAGGTTAGCGTAAGGGTATTTTGCGCAGGAATACCTACATGATCGATTAAATAGGCAAGTCTAGTGGTAATGGTTTTAGTCTTTCCGCTACCTGCGCCTGCTAGTATTAGCATAGCTCCATCAATATGTATGATAGCTTCTTTTTGGCTATCATTTAAACCTTCAAAAAAACTCATTTTTTAAATAAATCTTTATTGTTAGGATTATTTAAAAAAGCATTCATGGATTTTTCTTTTAATTTTTGATCATTTTGCTTTTTGAAATAGTTTGAAAAATTAACAAAAATGATATTATCTTCAACTTGAATTTGAGTAATTGCACCTAAATCCACTTTTACAAAGGTTGCAAAATCATCAGGCCCAAAACCTGCGTGAAATTCTATATGTTCATTTGTTAAAACTATGGATTTAAAAGTATAGCCACCAAGTGCGAAAAGACAATAAGGATTTTTACTCACTACATCTAATTCTGGTGGCAAAGGAGGTTCGAGTGTAACAAATTTAGTATTTACAATGATATTAAATTCAATATCTTCTTGGATTAAAATTTGCAAACATTCATAAATGCTTTTTTGCATTAAAGTTATAAAATTTTTATTATTTAAAATTTTATCAATCATTGCTTAGCCTTAAAAATTCATCTACTAGTATTCTAACTTGCTCTAAGCCTATATTCCAAAACTCATCACTTTCTATATCAAAGCCAAACATAGCTACAAGTTCTTTTGGACTTTTACTTCCCCCACTACTTAAAAACTCAATATAAATTGAAGTAAAATCAGGACATTTACCACTTTTATATAGACCATAAAGCGCTAAAACTAAAAGTTGTGCATAAGCATAAGCATAGCAGTAAAATGGAGAGTGTATAAAATGTGGTATATAAGAATACCAAAGGCTATAATTTTTGGTTAAAACTACGCTATCTTGAAACATTTTTCTTGATTCTTCAAGCCAAATTTCACTTAGTTCTTGCGTGCTTAGTTCTTCTTTTTTAGCATGAAACCTGCGTTCAAAAGTAGTAAAATTAATTTGTCTATAAAGAGTAGCAAAAATATCTTCGATTTTTGCTGCATATAAAGATAAAAGCTCTTCTTTGTCTAAATTTTCTTTAATATAATCAAAAATCAACATTTCTGCAAACACTGAAGCAGTTTCTGCTGTAGTTAGTGGTGTATCTTGATTTAAAAAACTTACTTTATAAGAAAGTTTTTGATGTATAGTGTGGCCTAGCTCATGTGCTAGAGTGAAAAGATCGCGTCTTTGGTTGGTATAGTTTAAAAGTATGAAAGGATGGCTTAGTGGCGTGCTTGAGTGAGAAAAAGCACCGCTTTGTTTAAATTCTTTAGGATAAACATCGATCCAATTATTCTCAAAAGCTTCTTTTGCTATCATATAAAAATCTTTAGAAAATTTTTCAAAGGCTTTTAAAACTATATCCTTTCCCTGATCAAAATCAACTTGCATTTCCTTTCCAATAGGCGCATAACGATCATAATCTTTTAGCTTTTTATATCCTAGAATTTTTTTCTTTGTATTGTAAAATTTAGAAACAATATCAAAGCTATTCTCACTAGCGCTAATAAGCGCATCAACACTTTTTTTAGAAATTTGATTTCTTATATGTCTTGGGGTTTCAGGATTTTCATAGAATCTTAACTCACAAATACTAGCAAGTTCGCTTTTAATCATATTGAAAATATATACTAAAAGTTTGTTTTGTTTTTTTAAGGTTTTACTAAAGCATTTTGAAGCTTTTTTTCTAATGCTTCTATCTTTATCATAAAGCTTGCTTAGAATTTCTTCCTCGCTTAGTTTTTGCCCTTCAAAATTAAATTTTAAAGCACTAAAGGTTTCATCAAATAATCTTGCAAATGCATTTGAACCCGTACTTGATAGAGCCAAGATAATTCTTTCTTCTTTTTTAGAAAGATTGTGTTTTTTGTGTTTGATAAGATTATTTAAATAAAACTCATAATCTTTGCAAAATATGATGAAAGTTTTGCTTTTTTCTTCTTTTAACTCGCAAAATTCAAGTTCAAAAAATAAAAGATTTTCTTCTATTTTTTTACTTAAATTTTCATATTTTGCATAAAAAGCACCTTTTGTGGTATTTTGTGCAAAATTTAAATACACATAGGTTAGTATGTGGGAAAGCTTTAAGATTAATTCTTCGTAATTTTTTAAAGCTTGCAAGAATTGCTCATTGTCTAAACTATGAAGATTATTTTCATATTGTTTTTTAAATTCACAAGCATCATCTTGGATTTTTTGTAAAAAAAGATTTAATTCTTGCTCATCTTTAAATAATGTACTTAAGTTCCAATTTTGCATGATTTTAACTTTCTAAAATGAGTTTTTTTAATACAGCCATTCTAATGGCAACGCCATTTTTAACTTGAGTTAAAACTTTGCATCTTTTATCGGCCATTATTTCATCACTAATATCGATATTTCTATGCACAGGGCCAGGATGTAGGATAATGAGATTTTTATCTTTTATTAAATCTTTACTAATGCAAAAATCATTTGCATAATCTTTAAGTGATGCATAGGTTGGAATATTGTGTCTTTCAGTTTGTGTTCTAAGACTCATGATAATATCAATATCATCAATAACTTCTTTTAGTTTATTTGTTTTTTTAATAGGATAATTTGGCATAAAATGAGGTGGGGCTACTAGGGTGATATCAATACCAAAGCGAGGTAATAATTCTAAATTTGAAGCAGCAACGCGTGAGTTTTTAATATCTCCTACTATGGCTATTTTTTTACTTTCTACATTATAGTTAAAATGCTCCATTATAGTAAAAAGATCAAGTAAAGCTTGGGTAGGATGAGCGTGTTTACCATCGCCTCCATTAACTATAGGACAATGAGTGTAATTTGCTAAAGTATGAGGTACACCTGAGTTTTTGTGTCTAACTACAATAGCACTTGGCGCCATTGCGTCTAAATTTGCAGCAGTATCAAAAAGTGTTTCGCCTTTGCTTGAACTGCTTCTTGAAACATCTAATTTTAAAACTTTAGCACCTAGTCTTCTTGCGGCTGTTTCAAAGCTTGATTGAGTGCGTGTTGAATTTTCAAAGAAAATTGTTGTGACACTTTTTCCTTCTAAAAATGTACGCGGTTTTTCATCTAAAAATTCTTTTGCTTCTTTAAATAAAGTCAAGATTTCATCATTGTTAAAATCTTTTGTAGTAATTAAATGCCTCATAAGTCCTCCTTAAATTTTTAAATTAAGTTCATTATCTGAACAAATAGCACTAAATAAAACATCTGTTGAGCTATTTAATGCAGTTTCAACACTATCTTGGATAACCCCTATGATAAAACCAACCGCAACTACTTGCATGGCTATATCATAATCGATATTAAACAAAGAGCAAGCAAGCGGTATGAGTAAAAGCGAACCTCCAGCAACCCCACTAGCTCCACAAGCTGCAAATGCAGCTAAAACGCTCAAAAGCATAGCTTGTAAAAAATTTATTTCAATACCTACTGTATGAGCTGCTGCAAGACTTAGTATAGCTATAGTTACAGCTGCTCCTGCCATATTAATCGTAGCTCCTAGTGGAATAGAAATGCTATATAGGTTATTGTTGATATTTAATTTAGAGCAAAGTGCCATATTTACAGGGATGTTTGCTGCAGAACTTCTTGTAAAAAATGCAAAAACAGCACTATGTTTTAAGCAAATAAAAATCAAAGGATAAGGATTTTTCTTCGTATAAGCAAAGACAATTAAAGCATTAATCACAAAGGCTACAAAAAACATGGTTAAAACTAAAATGATTAATAATTTAATATAACTTAAAAGTCCTGCTGCTCCTGTTTGAGCAACTGAATTTGCTACAAGTCCAAAAATTCCAAATGGAGCAAGCTTGACTATAAATTTAACGATTTTTAACACGCCTTCGTTGATATCAGTAAAAAGTTGTTTTGCATCATTAGAGCAATGCCTTAGAGCAAAACCCCCACCTATAGCCCAAGCTAATATGCTTAAATAATTTCCTGAAGATAAAGCATGGATAGGATTATCTACGATTTGAAACAGTAAGGTTTTAAATACTTCGCCTATGTGTGCAGGACTTGCAGTGGAAGCTTTTTCAATATCGGTTAATACTAATTCTACAGGAAAGACAAAACTTATACTAACTGCACTTAAAGAAGCTAAAAAAGTTCCAAATATATATAAGAAAATAATATGTTTTATTTTTTCACTTCCATGATTAAATTCTTTTGTGCAAATAGTTGTTAAGATTAAGATAAAAACTAAAATCGGTGCTATAGCTTTTAAAGCTCCTGTAAATAAAGCACCAAAAATATTTGCAAAAATAGCTAAATCTTTAGAAAATATACCTACTAAAATTCCTAAAACAATACCTATGCAAATTTGTAAAATAAGATTTCCATCTTTATAGCGTTTGATTGCACAAGAAAATAAACTCATTTCTTACCTTTTTTGTAGTGATAAATTTTTAATTTATTCTAACAAAGTAAAGCTTAAATAAGCTTTTTGATTTTTAAGCTAGCTTATGTTAAAATAAAGCTAGAATTTTTTATGATAAGGAATATTAAAAATATGTATTTATTTACTTCTGAAGTTGTTAGTGCAGGACATCCTGATAAATGTGCTGATATTATAGCTGATTCTATAGTGGATGCTTTCTTAACTCACGATAAAGACTCAAGGGTTGCTAGTGAGGTTTTTGTAGCAGGAAATAAAGTAGTAATTGGTGGTGAAATTAAATCAAAACATAAGCTAGAAAAACAAGATTATGAAAATATTGTAAAAAAAGCTTTAGCAGATATTGGTTATGATGGGCATCCACATTTTAGTAAAAAGCAATGTTTACATCCTGATGATTTAGATGTAATGGTATTTTTAAATGAGCAAAGTCCTGATATTAATCAAGGTGTTGATCAAGAAGATGGAGAAATTGGAGCAGGTGATCAAGGAATAATGTTTGGTTTTGCAAGTAATGAAGCAAAAGAATATATGCCAGCAGCTATTTCTTATGCTAGAATGCTTTGCGATAAAGTGTATGAGTTTGCAAAAAACAATCCTGATAAACTTGGAGTGGATATTAAAACTCAAGTTACGATTGATTATGCAAATAAAGAAAATTTTGAAAATTGTAAACCTCAAAGTATCCATACTATTGTAGTTTCAGCTCCTTGTGTCGAAAGTATGAAAATAGAAGATTTAAGAGCTTTGGTGATGGATTTGATTTTGGATTCAAATTTACCAAAAGAGCTTTTTTGTCCAGAAAAAACAAGAATTTTAATCAACCCAACGGGAAAATATGTAAATCACAGTTCATTACATGATAGTGGCTTAACAGGAAGAAAACTTATAGTAGATAGCTTTGGTGGCTATGCTCCAATAGGAGGTGGTGCGCAATCTTCTAAAGATTATACTAAGGTTGATAGAAGTGGGCTTTATGCAGCAAGATGGCTTGCTAAAAATATCGTAGCTGCAGGTCTTGCTAAAAAATGCATAGTGCAGCTTTCTTATGCTATAGGTGTGGCTAAACCAACTTCTGTTAGTGTGGATTGTATGGGAACAAATACAAGATTAAATGATGATATTTTAAGTGATTTTGTAATGAAAACTTTCCCATTAACTCCAAATTGGATTAAAAATAAATTCAATCTTGATAAACCAAGTAAAGATACTTTCATGTATGCTGATGTAGCTGCTCGTGGTCAAGTGGGGCAGGCTGATTATCCTTGGGAAAAATTAGACGCGCTTGATGAATTTAAAGCATTATAAAATGAAGCTTTTAAGCTTCATTTTGCTTTAAAAGTTTTTCTTTTATTTTTAAAATCAATATCTCTTTTGGTTTAATTACTGCATTTTCTTTTCCATTAACTGCATGATATATACTTACATTATAATTATTTGCATAAAAACGCATTAGAAAATTTTGTAATTTATACTCACTTGAAAAATTAAACCAAGCATTGTTTGAAATGGCTATGATGATCTTTGAGTGTTTGTAAAGTTTTTCTTTAGTTGCTTCAAAGCATATAGCATTAGTGATGAGTTGATTATTTAAAGTATATTGATTTAATTCTTTTCCTTTTGAAAATTCATCAATGTTTAAAAGGTATTTTTTAAAAAAGGTTTTAAATATAGGAATTTCTTCTCCAAAAGGTACAAGATAGTGTTTGTTAAAAACTTGTATGTTACCATTGTCAAATACATAAGTACTATTGTATAGATGATTAGGTGTGGTACTTATAGCACCTGTAATGATGATGATTTGTTTTGATAAATCTTTTAAAGCTTGTAAATAACTTGGAGCTTTATTTAAAGCAAAGGCAAAAGCTGTTTCAGGAAAAATAATTGCTTCTTTACCTTCTTTTATGGCCTGATTGATTTGATAAAATATATCTTTAGAATGAGTTTGTAAATTTTCTTGTATGAATTTTTGATCTTGGGAGATATTAGTTTGGATTAATTTATAGTCTAAATTTAGTGTTTGTGGTTGTTTTTGATTATATTGAGCTCCGATTAGAATAAGGATTAAAATAATTGCCATCTTATAATATCTTGAAATGTATTTTTCATAATAAAAATAAGCAATCAAAAACATAGTTATAATGCCTTGATAACTTGCATCAAAGATTCCATATACACTTAAAACACCCCAATTTAGCCAGTCAAAACCAAAAGGATGAATAAAACTAAGTAAAAAAATTCCACAAAGTCTTAAAAAATCATATTTAAGAAAAAAACATACTAAAAATAATAATCCATAAACTAATCCGATTAAGATAATTTCTAAAGGAATTAAACAAGCTAAATCAAAATAAATTGATGATAAAGCTATCCACCAAAACCATAAAATTCCTACAAAAAATCCGGTATAAAAATATCCTACTTTACTTTTATTTCTTAGTAATAAAACCAAACCATATATACTTAAAAATGGTGAAATAAATTCAAAAAGTAAATTTTCAAAAAAAGAAAAATAAATAAAATTTGACAATAAAAGTGCAGAAAAAAAGGCTTTTATTATTTTAAAAGTGGTAGAATTAGAATTTATGAACTTTAAAAAAAGGGGAAGAAATGGCAGAAAACGGAAATATTTGGACTTCATTGTTGCCTCTCATTGTGCTTTTTGCGATTTTTTATTTTTTGGTTATTAGACCACAGCAAAAACAAGCAAAAGACCACAAATTAATGGTTTTATCTTTAGAAAAAGGGGATAAAATCATCACAAATGGTGGGATAATTTGCGAGGTGGTAAAACCAGAAGAGGATTTTATCAAAGTTAAGCTTAATGATGAAAATGTAGTTGTAAAAATTTCTAGAGATTTTATAGCAAAGAAAATTGATGCGTAGTGGAAAAATTACCTATAGAAGTATTATTTTCTTTGTAGTTTTTCTTATAGGATTAGTTTTTTCCATACCTTCTTTTATGCAAACCCAAAGTGGTGCTAAGATCAACCTAGGACTTGATTTGCAAGGTGGTTTGCATATGTTATTAGGTGTAGAAGTAGAAGAGGCGGTTAAATCAAAGGTTAAATCCATAGCCTCTTCTCTTAGTTATTCTATCAATAAAGAAGATATTATTGTTGATAAAATCAAAGTAAATGATACTAGTATTGAATTTAGTTTATTAGATGAAAATGATGTAGCTAAGGTTGATTTGTTATTAAAAGACATTAAAGGCTTGGCTATTACACACGAAAATTTACACTACACACTTTCTTTAACCCAAGAAGAAATTAAATTAACTCATGAACAAGCTATTTTACAAGCTGTAGAAACCATTAGAAACAGACTTGATCAATTTGGCCTTGCAGAGCCAAATGTAGCAAGATCAGGTGAGGATAAAATTTTAGTCGAACTTCCAGGTATTAAAACTGCTGCAGATGAGGCTAGAGCTAGAGAGCTTATCGCAAAAGCTGCGCATTTACAATTAATGGAAGTAGATGATGTTAGAATGGATCAGGTAAATAATCTTACTCCAGCTCAAGCTGCTGAATATGGAGACTTGATTTTTGAAGATGCAAAAAATCCTCAAATTAAATATCTAGTAAAATCTATACCTATTCTTGATGGTTCTATGTTAACAGATGCAAAAGTAGGTTTTGCGCAAAGTAATAATCTTCCTGTGATTAATTTTACTTTAAATTCAGAAGGTGCGAAAAAATTTGGAGACTATACAGGAAATAATGTAGGCAAACGCTTAGCTATAGTTTTGGATAATAAAGTATATTCAGCTCCAAGAATTAATGAAAGAATAGGCGGGGGTAGTGGCCAAATTAGTGGCAGTTTTACTGTTGAAGAAGCTCATGATGTGGCCATTGCTTTAAGAAGTGGGGCGCTTTTAGCACCGGTTAAAATGCTTGAAAAAAGAAGCGTTGGACCATCTTTGGGTGCTGATAGTATTAAAATGAGTATGATAGCCCTAGCAGGTGCTTCTATATTAGTTATTGCATTTATGGTGATGTATTATGGTATAGCAGGGATTTTTGCTAATATTGCTTTGGTAGCAAATATTTTAGTGATTATTGCTGTAATGGCTATGTTTGGAGCAACCTTAACTTTACCTGGTATGGCAGGACTTGTACTGACTGTGGGTATGGCAGTAGATTCTAATGTTATTATTAATGAAAGAATTCGAGAATTATTGCGAGAAGGTACTAGTATAAGGCAAAGTGTTGAAAATGGTTATAAGCATGCAATGAGTGCGATTTTGGATTCTAACATTACTTCGCTTATTACTTCAGTGGTACTTTATGCTTATGGAACAGGTGCGGTAAAAGGTTTTGCGGTGACTTTGAGTATTGGGATTTTAGTTTCGATGATTACTTCTATTGTTGGAACTCATGGTATGTTTGAAATGTTTATGAACCGTATGGAAAAAAGCAATAACACAAGATTATGGTTTGGATATAGGAGACCTTAATGCAATTTTTTAGTCAAAAACATGTTTATGATTTTATGAGAATGAGATTTGCAGCCATCTCTTTGTCTTTTATTTTATTTTTTGGTTCTATTTTTATCCTTTTTACTAAGGGTTTGAATTTTGGTATTGATTTTACCGGTGGAACTTTAGTGCAACTTCAATACGAGCAAAAAGCTCCTTTGGCTGAAATTCGCAAAGCTTTAGCTATCAATGAAAATTTAAAAGGTGCTAGCGTTACTGAATTTGGTAGTGCTAATGAAGTGATTATTCGTTTTTCAGGAAGTAGTGATAGCTTGGGAAGTGACATTGGAGTAAGTATTGCAAATTTATTAAAAGATACAGGTAAATTTGAAGTGCGCCGTGTGGATGTGGTAGGTCCAAAAGTAGGAGATGAACTGCGTAATAAAGGTCTTATGGCGGTTGGAATTTCTTTGATTGCTATTTTGATTTATCTGGCAGTAAGATTTGAATGGCGTTTTGCTATGGCTTCCATTGTGTGTGAAATTCATGATATAGTCATTACTTTAGGCGCTATTGCGTTATTTGAAATAGATGTAAATTTAGATATTTTGGCGGCTGTTTTAACCGTGCTTGGGTATTCTTTAAATGATACGATTATTATTTTTGATAGGATTAGAGAAGGTGTTAAAACAAGTAAAAATTCAAAACTTGATTTAATTATCAATGAATCGGTTTCAGCTACTTTATCAAGAACTACTTTAACAACGGGATTAACTTTAATTACTGTTGTAGTGCTTTATTTCTTTGGTGGATCTATGATAGAAGGTTTTGCTCTAACTATGATAGTGGGTATTGTAGCAGGTACTGCGAGTTCTATATTTGTAGCAAGTCCAGCACTTTTATGGTTTAAATTCAGCGTTGCACAGTATCGCCAAAAAGAATTAGAAAAAGTAAAGAAAAAACAAGAAAAAGAAAAATTAAGAGCGATGTATGAAAAAGGAACGGTGTAAAAATGAATTGGGGTAAGGTTATTTATATCTTTTTTGCTCTAATGAGCTTAACTACAACCGCAGGATTTTTATATGATCAAAATGAAGTTGCATTATTTATTGCAGCTTGTGTGAATTTAATTTCTACTTTATTGAAAATTGGAGTTAGAAATTTCTTAGCGGCTGAATTATTTGCTAGTTCTTTAGTGGCTGATTTGCATTTAATTCCAGCTTTTGCTTTAATACAAATTAATCCAGAAGCTAATGTTATGGTTTATACTTTAGCAATTGGTGCTTTGATAGCTAATATCTTTTCAATGATTTTAGTTATAGTTGATTCAGTAAAAAATCAAGAAGAAAATTAGGAGTGAAAATGGCATATGAAGCAGGTAAAATAGAAAAAAAATGGCAAAAAATTTGGCAAGAAAAAGAATATTTTGAACCAAAAGATGATTTTTCTTTACCAAAAAAATACATTTTATCTATGTTTCCATACCCAAGTGGTAGAATTCATATGGGACATGTGAGAAACTATAGCATAGGCGATGCTATGGCTAGGTATTATAGAAAAAAAGGTTTTAACGTCTTACATCCTATAGGTTTTGATAGTTTTGGTATGCCTGCTGAAAATGCTGCGATTAAACATGGTATCCACCCTAAAAAATGGACTTATGAAAATATTGATTATATGCAAAATGAACTTGCTTCTTTGGGTTTTTCTTTTTCTAAAAAAAGAATGCTTGCTACTTCTGATCCTTTATATACTAAATTTGAGCAAGAATTTTTCATCAAAATGTATGAGAAAGGGCTTATTTATACTAAAGAAGCTGAAGTTAATTGGTGTGAGAATGATAAAACAGTTTTAGCAAATGAGCAAGTTGAAGATGGCAAATGTTGGCGTTGTGGGCATGAAGTCATTAGAAAAAAAATGCCAGGATATTATGTAAAAATCACTGCTTATGCAGATGAATTATTACAAGATCTTAAAAAATTAGAAGGAAAATGGCCAAGTCAAGTTTTAACTATGCAAGAAAATTGGATAGGCAAAAGCACAGGGCTTAGTTTTGATTTTGATATAGAAGAAAATGATAAAATCAGTGTAAAAAAAATCAATGTTTTTACCACAAGAGCTGAGACTATTTATGGAGTATCTTACATTGCTTTAGCACCTGATCATGAAATAGTAAATGAATTAATTGATAAAAAATTACTAGATCAAGATGTTATAGCTAAAATTCAAAATATGCAAAATCAAACACCGCGCCAAAGACAAGCCGCACCAAAAGAAGGATATTTTTTAAATCTTTATGTAATCCATCCACTAAGTAAAGAAAAAATTCCTTTATGGGTAGCTAATTTTGTTTTAAGTGATTATGGTAGCGGGGCTGTTATGAGTGTGCCTGCTCACGATGAAAGAGATTATGAGTTTGCAAAAACTTATAATTTGGCTATAAAAAAAGTAATTTATAAAGATGAAAATGACGCACAATGCTACACTTTAAAAGAAGGCGTTTTAACTAATAGTGGCGAATTTGATCAACTAGAATGCAATGATGCTAGAGAAAAAATTAGTTTAAAAATTGAATCTTTGGGTATTGGTAAAAAGGTTACTAATTTTAAAATTCGTGATTGGGGTGTTTCTAGACAAAGATATTGGGGAGCTCCTATACCAATGATTAAGTGTGATTCTTGTGGTATAGTTCCTCAAAAAATAGAAAATTTACCTATTACCTTGCCTGAAGATGTAGTGATAAATGGAGAAGGAAATCCACTTGATAAGCATGAAGCATGGAAAGAGTGTATTTGCCCAAAATGTGGAAAAAAAGCGCAAAAAGAAAGCGATACTTTAGATACTTTCTTTGAAAGTTCTTGGTATTTTGCGCGTTTTGCAAGCGATGATAAAACATGGCAAGAAAAAGCAGTAGATGAAAAAAGTGTCAATTATTGGATGAATGTTGATGAATATATCGGCGGTATTGAGCATGCGATATTACATTTACTCTATGCTAGATTTTTCCAAAAAGCACTTAGGGACTTGGGTTATTTAAAAGATGATGAGCCTTTTAATAGACTTTTAACCCAAGGAATGGTCACTAAAGATGGTGCTAAGATGAGTAAGTCTAAGGGTAATGTAGTTGATCCTGATTATATTATAGAAAAATATGGAGCAGATAGCGCAAGATTGTTTATATTATTTGCTGCACCACCTGCTAAAGAACTTGAATGGAACGATAGTGCGCTAGAAGGTGCGTTTAAATTTATCAATAGGCTTTATGAAAAGGCTATGAGTTTAGAATGTGGAAAATTGCAAGAAATTGATCATCAAAGTTTAAATAAAGAAGAAAAATATGCTAGATTAAAAGTATATGAAGCTTTGAAAAAATCTTTTGAAGTTTATGAAGAAAGCTTTGCCTTTAATACCTTAATAGCTGCATGTATGGAGGCTTTAAATGCCTTAAATACTATCAATCATAAAGAAGTGACAAAAGAAGCTTTTTATATTATTTTAAATATTTTAGAGCCTATTATCCCTCATGTTTGTTTTGAACTTAGTGAGTTTTTATTTAAATGTGAAAATTTTAAAGTATTAAAAATAAAAGATGAAGTTTTTGTAAAAGATAGTTTTAATATAGCTATTAGTGTTAATGGTAAAAAAAGAGCACAAATTGAAATAAATTCAGAAGCTAAAGAAGATGAGATTTTAGCTTTAGCTAAAGAAAATGTTGCAAAATGGCTAGACGGAAAAACCATAGTAAAAGAAATTTATATTGATAAGAAATTAGTAAATTTGGTGGTTAAATGAAAAAATATTTAATATCTTTTTTTGCTTTTTTCATCATAGCTTGTGGATATATTCCATCATCTCAAATGGCAAGTAGGGTTTTGGGTGAAAATGTATTTTTAAAAATTAATATCAGTAAGCAAGATCCTGAAAATAGTGTTTACATAACAGATATTTTAAGAGAGGCTATGCTTAATAAGCTTGGTAGAAAAATTACAGATGAGTATAATGCAGATAGTTCTATTATAGTTACGATGAAAAAATTAGAATTTCATCCTATGGTTTATGATAAAAATGGCTATGTGGTTAATTATAAAGCAGAGCTTTATTTGGAGTTTGTGTTGCGTTATAAAAATGGCAAAGAAGAAATCGTAAATACTAAAGGAAGTTATAATTTTGATATTAATCCAAACTCTATCATTAGCGATCAAGCTAGATTTGAAGCGATTAAAAATGCATCAAGTGAAGCTTTTGATGAATTTGTTTCTATTATAGCTATTAGGGGTTATAAATAAAATGGCAAGCCATATCAATGAAATCGCAAAAGAAACATTGATAAAATTAAAAGAGCGTAAATTATATCCAACTCCTGAAAATTATAGTGAGGTGTTTGAAGAGTGTGCCAAAAAAGCAGGAGTTATGAGTCTTAATAAAGCTAGAATAGAAAAATATACTAATCTTTTAGATGATTCTTATAAACAAGAATTAAAAGGAAAAAGTATTCGAACTATTGATGAGTTTTTGATGTTTTTGGTTTCTAGGCTTAATAGGCAGGTAAGTAGAAAATATGAAGATGTTTATGCTTTACTTGGTTTAATCATTCAACAACTTAGTATTAGTAAAGATAAAAAAATCAAAGAACTTGCTCAGATTACTCAACATAGATTATCTCAAGCTATGGATTTAGAAACCATATATCTATTAAGAGCTAAATGGAGAGAACTTGAAAAATCTTATGAAGATCATGAGCTTTTAAAAAAATTAGAAGAATTTAACATCCGAGCGTTTTTGGATTTTCATGTTTTAATAGAAAAACTTATCACTATGTTAAAAGAACGCTCTTACGAAAAACAAGCCGAACTTTTACTAGCTTCTTTAGAGCCTTTATTTGGCGAGAGTAAAGAAGTGGAGCAATTTAAACAAAAACTAAAAGAAAATCCTAGATTGATTGCTAGAAAAGAATTTGCACATGAGTATTGTTTGATGCTGCAAAAAAAAGAAGCAATAGATAAATACTATATACAAAAAAATCTTTCTTTTTTTAATCAGCACTTAGAAAGTTTAAATGAAATGGTGTCAAAGCTTTATGATAATAGTCAAGAAGATGTGAAATTTATTAATGCTTTAACTAAAGATGAAAATGGTAATGTGCAGATTAATTTTGATACATTAAAAGATAAACTTTTATATGCAAACGAGCAAATAGCTCAAATTAAAACGCAAATTCAAGCTACAAGTGATGATGAGCAAAGAGAGCAATGGAATCTTGCTCAAGAGCTTAAAAAACTTGATGAAAATTATAAGCTTTATGCGGTTAATTACGCTTTATCTTTCTTTAAAATCAATAATATAGAACATGTTATTAATGCCTATGGTATTGATAGTTTTAAAACTATCAGCGGAAAGTTTAAAAAAATTCTCAAAGATTTATGTAAAAATTTGGCTGAAATTTGGATTTTAGATGAAAGTTCTTATTTGATTATATTTCCAGGTAAAAATTTAGAAAGTGCTCAAATTTTTACAGAAAAAGCTTTAAAACTTATAGATGATTATAAATTTATTTATAAAGAAGAAGTGGTTAAGCTTGTTTTATCATCTTCTTGTGTAGAAAAAAAAGAATTTCCAGATGGCGATATTTTAAAAGAATTAATGCAAAAAGCTTAGTATGAAATTCCAACAAACACTCTCACAAAAAACCATGTATGTACAAAAAATCAGTAGATTTTTTATGTTTAGTATGTATGAAAAATATAAAAAATTTATTCCAAAAACTAAAAATATTCAAATTATTGGCACTAATGGCAAAGGAAGTACAGGTAGATTTTTAGCACTTTTACTTTTAGAGCAAGGATATAAAGTAGGGCATTATACAAGTCCACATATTTTTGAATTTAATGAAAGATTTTGGTTAAATGGGAAAATTGTAAGCAATGAACTTTTAGAAAAAGCACATGAAGAATTAGAAGGTATTTTTTTAGAAGATATCAAAAAACTTAGTTATTTTGAGTATGCTACATTTTTAGCATTTTTTGTTTTTAAAGATTGCGATTATGTGATTTTAGAAGCTGGAGTAGGTGGGGAGTATGATGCAACAAGTGTTTTTGAAATAGATTTTAGTGTTTTTACTAAAATAGGTTTTGATCATCAAGATTTATTAGGTAAAAACTTAGATGAAATAGCAAGAACAAAACTAAAGGCCATGAGCGCTAAAGTTTTAGTTAGTCGCAAGCAAGAGGTAAAAGTATTAAATTTAGCTCAAAAAATAGCCAATTTAAAACAAGCTAGTTTAGATATTAGTGCGTTAGATGAAAACAAGGCTATTTATCCTTATGTGCAAAATTATATTCAAAAATATAATTTAGCAACTTTTTTAAAAGATAATCTTTTTTTAGCCTTAGAAGCTTTTTCTAAAATTTGTACCAAAAATGAAAAAGAATTAATTTGCAGCATTAGTAATTTACCAAAACTTGATTTAAAAGGAAGGTGTGAGCAAATAAGTCAAAATATTTTTGTTGATGTGGGTCATAATGAAATGGCGGCTTTAGCTTTAGCTGAAATTTTCAAGGAAAAAAAAGTTCATTTAGTCTATAATTGTTTTTTAGATAAAGATTCTTATAAAATTTTAAGGGCTTTAAAGCCTATAATAAAAATAGTTGAAATTTATGAGTATGAAAGCAAAGATAGGCCTTTGGCAGGTTCTGTTTTGCTAGAAAATTTAGAAAAATTGGATATTGCTTATCAAAAATTTGAACAAATAAAAAAAGATGAGTTGTATTTGGTTTTTGGTTCTTTTGTATTGGTAGAAAATTTTTTAAGAGGCTATAATGAAAGATAAATTTACGCTAACTATCACAGATGTAAATGGTTCTAGACATTTCTTATTAAGTCAGATTATAAAAAAAGTAATTATTTATTTTACTTCTTTTGTTTTTGTTGTTATAGTTTTAGGTGCTTTATATATTAATTATTTAGCAGACAAACGTTCAGAGCTTTTAAAAGAACAAGAAGCTTTATCAGCAAAAAATACTAAATTATTTTCTCAAAATGAGAGCATGCAAAAAAGTTTAGAGGAAAAAACAGCCTTATATGATGAGCTTCAAACCCAACTTGCAGATATTGAAGAAAATTTAGGTTTAAAGCAAGATGAGAGCTTAGATATACCAGAAAGATTGGAAAAAGTTAAACTTACTAATGATCAAGCTTATTTATTTTTAACACAAATTCCAAATGGTCATGTGATAGAAGATAATGGAATCACAGGTAATTTTGGATGGCGCCATCATCCTATACTAAATAAAAAAGAGTTTCATCCAGGTATTGATTTAAGAGCAGCTTTAAATACTCCCATTTATGCACCGGCAAATGGAGTGGTTGAATATGCTGCATATAGTAATAATGGTTATGGTTATTCAGTGATTTTGATCCATAATTTTGGTTTTAAAACAGTATATGCGCACATGATGCGTAAAGATGTTGTCAAAGCAGGACAATTTGTAAAAAAAGGTGATTTACTTGGATATACAGGAAATACAGGTCTTTCTACGGGGCCGCATTTGCATTATGAGGTTAGATTTATTAATAAACTTTTAGATCCTAAGATTTTTATAGATTTAAACCGAAAAAACTACGAACAAATTTTTGAAAAAGAAAGGAGAGTTCCATGGCAATCTTTAATAAAGGCTCTATTGCTACAGTATCCGAAACTACAGTCATTTCAAACGGAGCAAAAATAGAAGGAAAATTTTATTTTGACTCTATGCTTCATTTGGATGGAGAAATCACAGGAGTGATTAATTCTTCCAATGTGATAGTAATAGGTAAAAGTGGTGTTTTAAAAGGACAAGTTAAGGCAAACAAGATAGTGATTAATGGGGTTTTTGAAGGAGAAATGCAAGTTGATTCTTTAGAGATTTTATCCGGCGGTGTGCTTAATGGTAATATCATAGTTAAACAATTAAGCATTGAAAATGGTGGAAAATTTAATGGAAGCAGTAAAATAATCGAAAAAGATGAAGAACTTGCAACTATCGATGTGAGTATAGAAAATTCAGAAAATGCAAGCTAAATTATATGAATATTTATTAAGTAACAAAACTGAGTTAATAATTTGTGAGAATGATAAAGAAGCAGATGAGTTAGCTCAAGTTTGTTTATTTTTAAATTTCAAGACCTTTGTTTTACCTGATTTTAGAGCAGAATTTGGTAGTGATTTACGCTCTTTTTCTAAAGAGCTTTTTGAAATTTGCAAAGTTTTAAATGCTTATCACAAAGAAGATGAAAATAAAATTTTAATTTCCCCTATAAAAACAATCTTACAAAAACTCCCCGGAAAAAAGCATCTCAAAAATATTATTCTTAAAAGAAATTCACTTCTTGCTTTAGAGAAATTTAAAGAAGAAATTTTACATAGTGGATATGAGTTTGTAGATATAGTTCAAGATAAGGGTGAAATTTCAATACGCGGGGATATTGTAGATATTTTTGCAATTAATGAAGAACAGCCTTTTAGAATTTTGCTTTTTTCAGATGAGATAGAAAGTATAAGATATTTTGATATTCATACACAAAAATCAATCCCAAACGAACTTTCAAAAATTGAGATTTGTCCATTTTTGAGTACTTTTAATCAAGAGCAATATGAAAATTTACAAGAAAAAATTCAAAATTTTCAAAGCCAAAGCATTATTAATGATGTTAATTCTTTGGGTTTTTGGTGTGTTGATGATTTTTGTGATTATTTAGAATTAAATTTTGTGAGTATAAAAAATTTTGATATAAATGATTTTGAAGAAGATATTAGTAAAATTAATCAAAATATTTTACCTGAACCAAGATTTTATAAAGATTTAATAAGCTCTTATAATCATGATTTTTTCACTTTTCATAAAGATAAAAAAATTACTGTTTTAGCAAAGAATGAAGCTTTGTTTAAAGCTTTAAATTTACAAGAATTTTCAAATATTAAATTAAAAATATCTCAAGAAAGAATTAATTTAAGCACTCAAGATGAGCTTATCATCTCTTTAAATAAAAAAGAAAAAAATAAAAGAGTTAGAAAAGCAAGTTTGGCAATAGATGAGCTTAGAGTCGGGGATTTTGTTGTGCATGAAGATTATGGTATAGCTAAATTTTTAGGTCTTGAGATTATTACAATAGCAGGAGCAAAAAAAGAATTTGTTGCTCTTGGGTATTTAAATAATGACAAGCTTTTATTGCCTGTTGAAAATTTATATATGATTGATAAATATATCGGTGCAAGTGGTGGTGTGCCTTTACTTGATAAGCTTGGAAAAGGAAGTTTTCTAAAAATCAAAGAAAGATTAAAAGAAAAATTATTTGCCATTGCTTCAAATATAGTTTCTTTAGCAGCAGCTAGAGCTTTGATAAAAGCAAAAGAATTAAAAATCTCTCAAGAATTACAAGATGAATTTATCAATAAAGCAGGGTTTTTTTACACTAAAGATCAAAGTCAAGTTTGCCAAGAAATCACTCAAGATTTAAAAAGTTCTCAAGTAATGGATAGGCTTTTAAGTGGTGATGTGGGCTTTGGTAAAACAGAAGTTGCTATGAATGCTATATTTACTTGTGTAAAAAGTGGCTATACGGCTTTGTTTTTTGTACCAACTACTTTACTTTCGGCTCAGCATTTTAAAACCTTAAAACGAAGATTTGATTCTTTTAATATAGAGGTTTTTAAGCTAGATCGTTTTACTAGCACTAAAGAAAAAAAACAAGTTTTAACATTTTTAAAAGAAAATAAGCCTTGTGTGGTGGTTGGAACGCATTCTCTTTTAGGGGTTGAGTGTGAAAATTTAGGTTTAGTCGTGATAGATGAGGAGCATAAATTTGGTGTAAAACAAAAAGAAAAACTCAAAGAATTAAGTAAAAACTCCCATATTTTATCTATGTCAGCAACACCTATACCAAGAAGCTTAAATCAAGCTCTTAGTTCTTTAAAATCATATAGTGTTTTACAAACTCCACCTGAGGATCGTTTGGATGTGCGTACCTTTGTTAGAGAAAGTAATGATGCTTTGATTAAAGAAGCTATTTCAAGAGAATTAAGAAGAGCAGGGCAGATTTTTTATATACACAATCATATAGCAAGTATTGATGGGTGTAAAAAATATCTTTTAGATTTGTTTCCAAATTTAAAAATTTTAATCTTGCATTCTAAAATCGATGCAAAAACTACTGAAGAAGAAATGATTAAATTTGAAAATAAAGAATATGATTTATTGCTTTGTACTTCTATAGTTGAAAGTGGTATTGATTTGGCAAATGCAAACACTATTATAGTAGAAAATTCAGATCGCTTTGGTATGGCTGATTTGCACCAACTTAGAGGAAGAGTAGGGCGTAGTGCTAAGCAAGGATATTGTTATTTTTTGATTGAAGATAAGGAAAAAATCACAAAAGATTCTTTAAAAAGACTTACGAGTTTAGAGAGTAATTCTTATTTAGGTTCAGGAAGCGTGCTTGCTTATCATGATTTAGAAATTCGTGGGGGTGGAAATTTATTAGGAGTGGATCAAAGTGGGCATATAGAACAAATTGGTTATAGTTTGTATCTTAAAATGTTAGAAGATGAGATTAATAAGCTAAGTAAAAAAGAAGAGGTTAAAGAGAAAAAAATAGATCTAAAGCTTAACATCAATGCCTTTTTAAATAGTGAGTATATTAGTGAAGATCGTTTGAGATTAGAACTTTATAGAAGACTTAGTAAGTGTATGAGTGTTAATGAAGTTTATGAGATAGAAAGTGAGATGAATGATCGTTTTGGAAGGCCTGATATTTTTACTAAGCAGTTTTTGGATTTAATCATCATAAAAATTTTAGCTAGCAAGTATTATAAACTAGTGAGTAATTATGAGCAAAATATTTGTTTTGTAAAAGATGATGAGAGTAAGGAAATCATTAAGGCAAAAAGTAAAGACGATGATGATGTAATTGAGGCTATTTTGATGCATTTAAGAAAGAATGAAAAAGCATGAGTGGATATGAAATTTTTAAAGCTTTAATTGATGTAAATATTGACTATCAAGATTTTGAATGGCTAGAAAATAATACTTTAAGCGAGTTTGAAATTTTAATTTCTGTGGTTTTAACTCAAAATACAAACTGGAAAAATGTATTAAAAGCTTTGATAAATTTAAAACAAGCAAATATTACTAAGATAGAAGATTTATTAAAGTTAAACACTCAAGATTTAGCGCTTTTAATAAAACCAAGTGGATTTTATAATACTAAGGCAAAATATATTAAAAATTTCACTCAAAAATATTTTCAAGATTTTAATTCTTTTGAGCTTTTTAAAGAAGAAGTGGATAGAGAATGGCTTTTGAGTATTAAGGGTTTTGGTCAAGAAAGTGCAGATGGAATTTTAAATTATATATGTAAAAAAGAAGTTTTAGTAGTTGATGTTTATAGTGCAAAAATAGCTAATTATTTAGGTTATGAGTGCCAAAGTTATGATGAATTAGCAGATTTTTTAAAAAAAGACATAGCTAAAAATCAACAAGAATTGTGTGTTTTACTAAAAAAAGAATGTAAATTATACGAGCTTTATCAAATTTTTCATGCTTTAATTGTTTCTTTTTGTAAAATGCATTTTCAAGGTAAAAAACTTTCAGCAGATGGTGCGCTTATTTTAGATCCTTTAAAATTTTAAATTTATTTTTTATTTAAAAAGTTAATTTTTTACGATTAAAGTGCTATAATGTATTTAACTTCATAAAAAGGAGAAGTAATGAATACAAGTATAGTTGGAAAGCAATTTGAGCTAACTGAGTCTATAAAAGAGTATGTGGAAAAAAGCTTTGATGCTTTAAGTAAATATGGCTTAGATGTGATTTCTGCGCGTTGTGTTATAAGTGCTGATGAAAGGCATGGAAAGAAAGGATTTTGGGCTGAATTTAGTATTAACTTAGCTGGTATTAATACAGTGGTTGTAAAGCAAAAGGATAAAGACTTATATGCCGCTATAGATTTAGCTATTGATAGAATTTCTAAGGTTTTAAGAAGATTGCATGATAAAAATATTACCCATAAGCATCAAGATGAGATAAAAGAAAATTTAGTATTGCCAAGTGTGATTGAAGAAGATGAGATAGTTCCAATGGAGCTTGAACTATATAAACCTTTAGAAATTGAAGAAGCATTAGAAAAGCTAAAAGCAAGTAAGGATATATTTTTAGTTTTTAATGATATGGATGCAAAAATGAGGGTTTTATATAAGAAAAAAGATGGTAAATTTGGTTTATTTTAAAAAATCTAGCCTTTTTTTAAAGGCTAGATGTATTAGAAGAGTTTGTTAAAGATTTTATCTATTGCTTGATCTACTTTTTTACCCGTATTTTTAGCACCATCACTAGCATTTCCGCCTATTGTATTAACAATAGAATTTACAACACTTTTTGTATCAAGACTTACTTTAGGATCTTGTGTTGTTCCTTTTATAATGCCTTTGAAATTTGCTCTATCAATAACAATATTAAAAGGAATGTTTAATTTAGTACTTTTTGTATCAATTTTACCTTTGCTGATGTTTATGTTACTTCTATCGGCCACTAGGTTTAAATTTAAATCTATAAGATTTTTATTGATGTTTATTTTAGCTTCACCATTGCGATACACATCTTGCGTGATATCTTTTTGTAAAAGTAGCATTAAAGCACTTGTGATGAGGTTTTTCTTAAGTTGTCCATCGGCTAAGTTCATTAGCACCACACCGCTTTCTTTTAAAAGATTATAGTCAATACTTAAATTTGATTTTGCTTGATAATAATCAGGTAAATCTAAACTTTGAGCTAAATTTGAAAGATCAGTATTTTGCATTTTAGCGTTAAAAATATTATTTTTTAAAGTTGCATTTAATGAGCCGTTAAATATATTTTTACTATTAATACTTGCATCTATTAAAGCGTTTTTAAAATCAAATTTTCCTTCAAAATCAGCCTTGCCTTTTAAGTTTCTATCGACTAAAAATCCTAACTTAGAAAAATCTTGTAATGAAATATTATAAGTACTTGCTAGAGCCATTTGATTAAGATCAAATTTTCCTTTTAGTGAATTAATATTCGCAAATGAACTTAGAGCTTTAGCATTAAAATCAATGATTGATTTAGAAATTTTTCCATCAAGATTGATTTTTGCTGAAGTATTCTTTGGAAATTTTTTCTCTAAAAGCTTAGATAATTCTACTTCATTAAAAGAAGAATTAATAATGGCTTTAAAATCACCATTAATATTGTTAAAATCAAGTGTTTTTAAATCAATGTCAGCATTTATATCACCAAATGCTAAAACTTTTTGTCCTATTAAAGGAAAAAGTTGTTCTAATTTTATATTATCAACTTTCGCTTGTAAACTTTTTCCATTGGATTTTGCATTGATAAGCCCTTGCATGATTTTAATATTTGCATCAAGATTTTGAATCTGATTTGCCTTAAGATCAACTTTGGCATCTAAATTTAAAGGTCCATTGAGATCTTGCTTGGTTAAAGGTTTTAATTTGTTAAGATTATCTACAAAAGCACTAATTTGTGCTTTTAAATCTTTATTTGTAAGATTATATGAGCCTTTTAGCTGAGGTATTTTTGCTATGTTTGAATCAAGCAAAGCTTCATAATCAATTAAAGAATTTTTCGCATTTGCTTTAGCTTGTAGATTAAAAGTTGTTTTTGGAAAATCAAGATTGCTTAGTTTTTTAAATTCTACAACATTTATATTTGCATTGTTTAACCTAGTATTTAGATTGAAATTTTTAAAATCAAGTCCTTGTGCTTTTAAATCTAAGATTAATTTAGAATTAATAAAAGCAGGCATGGAGATAGTCTTTAAAAGCTCTGCTACTTCAATATCGGTTGTGTTGATGTTAAGATTATTATTTTCTAAAATAGCTTTTAAGCTACCACCAAATCCAAGCAAGTTAGCATCTAATTTTTGCAATTGATTGCTTGCAAAAAGTAAATTACCTTGAATTTGACTGTTACCTTGGAGTTTCATTTTAGCTAAAGATGAAAATTGATTAAAATCATCTATTTTGATGTCAAAATCACTAGTTAAGCTTTGTTTTGTTATATCATAAATACTTTTTTGTGTATAAAGTTTAAAAAAATTGCTTAAAATTTCACTTTTAGAAATAATTTCATTGTTTTGGATTAAAGATCTTATTTCGCCTTTTATATAGCTTTGTTTTGGTAAGCTTAGATTAAAATCTTTTTCAATGAGAGTATTATTGATAGAACTTGTGTAAAAATTAATCAAAGCATTACCATTTGGTTTTAAATCTTTAGCTTGTATATCACTGATAATACTAATTTTTCCTTGAGCATATCTTGGTAGATTAGCAAAATCTAAAATTTGAGCTAAATCTATATTTTTACCAATAAATTCAAGATTTATAGGAGAAAAATCAACAATTTTTGCATCTAAGCTAAGATTAGAATCAAACAAAAATCCATTGCCTTTTACTGAAAAATCACTACTTTTACCTACAATATTACCCTTAAATGTAAAGTCTTTATCACTTTTTAAACCAAGTTCTTGAATATAATTTTGTTTAAGTCCTAAAAGATAATTTAAATCAAATCCTAGTCTTAAAGGTGATATACCACCTTCTATATTAGCAAAAAATTTATCATCAATATTTGCTTTAATGTCAAGTTGTGAAAAACTAATTTTAAAATTTTCAAATTTAACATTCATACCGCTTTTTTGAGCAATTATCGTTTCGATTCTTGGCTTTAAAAAAGCATTACCCATACTTGTAAATAATAATGTATATATAGCTAATAATGCCACACACACTACGCCTAAAAGAATGTAAAGAATTTTTTTCATGAGAAACCTTTATAATGATATATCATATAAATTTAGTGATATAGACTAAACTTATATGATATATTTTACTTAATTTATTGACAATTAACTTTCTTTAATGTATAATTCTATCACTCAAAAACAAAGAGTGCTAAAAAAGGCACATTTTAGAAAGGATAAAAAATGAATTTTCAACCTCTAGGAAAGCGCATTTTAGTAAAACGCTTAGAAGAAATGAAAACTACTGCTTCTGGGATTATTATACCAGATAATGCTAAAGAAAAGCCATTAAATGGTGAAGTTGTTGCAGTGAGTAAAGAAATAGAAGATATTAAAGTAAATGATAAAGTAATGTTTGCAAAATACGGCGGAACTGAAATAAAACTTGATAATGAAGAATATTTAGTTCTTAATATTGATGATGTTTTAGGGATTATTAAATAAAAAAGGATAAAAAATGGCAAAAGAAATATTTTTTTCAGACGAAGCAAGAAATAAACTTTATGAAGGTGTTAAAAAACTTAATGATGCAGTAAAAGTTACTATGGGACCACGTGGTCGTAATGTATTAATCCAAAAAAGTTTTGGCGCTCCAACTATCACAAAAGATGGTGTGAGTGTGGCTAAAGAAGTGGAATTAAAAGATTCTTTAGAAAATATGGGTGCTTCTTTAGTTAGGGAAGTAGCTAGTAAAACAGCTGATCAAGCAGGCGATGGAACAACAACAGCAACAGTTTTAGCGCATGCTATTTTTAAAGAAGGTTTGAGAAATATTACAGCAGGTGCGAATCCTATTGAAGTTAAAAGAGGTATGGATAAAGCTTGCGAAGCTATAGTAGCTGAACTTAAAAAACTTTCTCGTGAAGTTAAAGATAAAAAAGAAATAGCTCAAGTTGCGACAATTTCTGCAAATTCAGATGAGAAAATCGGAAATTTAATCGCTGATGCTATGGAAAAAGTTGGAAAAGATGGTGTTATCACTGTTGAAGAAGCAAAATCAATCAATGATGAATTAAATGTAGTTGAAGGTATGCAATTTGATAGAGGCTATTTAAGCCCATATTTCATTACAAATACTGAAAAAATGACAACTGAATTGCAAAATCCATTTATTTTGTTATTTGATAAAAAAATTGCCAACTTAAAAGATTTATTACCAATTTTAGAGCAAATTCAAAAAACAGGAAAACCACTTTTAATTATAGCTGAAGATATTGAAGGTGAAGCTTTGGCAACTTTAGTTGTAAATAAATTAAGAGGTGTTTTAAATATTTCAGCAGTTAAAGCTCCTGGATTTGGTGATAGAAGAAAAGCTATGCTTGAAGATATTGCTATTTTAACAGGTGGTGAAGTGATTTCTGAAGAGCTTGGAAGAACTTTAGAAAGTGCTAGTATCCAAGATTTAGGTCAAGCTTCAAGCGTGATTATTGACAAAGATAATACAACTATTGTAAATGGTGCAGGTGAAAAAGCAAATATTGATGCAAGAATTAATCAAATCAAAGCTCAAATTGCTGAAACAAGCTCAGATTATGATAGAGAAAAACTACAAGAAAGACTAGCTAAGTTAAGCGGTGGTGTAGCGGTGATTAAAGTTGGTGCTGCAACTGAAACTGAAATGAAAGAGAAAAAAGATAGAGTTGATGATGCATTAAGTGCCACAAAAGCTGCTGTTGAAGAAGGTATAGTAATAGGCGGTGGTGCTGCATTAATCAAAGCAAAATCAAAAATCAGCTTGAATTTGCAAGGTGATGAGGCTATTGGTGCTGCTATTGTAGAAAGAGCTTTAAGAGCACCTTTAAGACAAATTGCTGAAAATGCTGGATTTGATGCTGGTGTAGTTGTAAATACAGTAGAAAATAGTAAAGAAGAAAATACCGGTTTTGATGCTGCAAAAGGCGAATATGTAAATATGCTTGAAAGCGGTATTATTGATCCTGTTAAAGTAGAAAGAGTAGCTTTACTTAATGCAGTTTCAGTAGCTAGTATGCTTTTAACAACTGAAGCTACAATTAGTGAAATCAAAGAAGATAAACCTGCTATGCCTGATATGAGTGGCATGGGCGGTATGGGAGGCATGGGCGGTATGATGTAATAACCGCCTTTATATTTTTTAGCTTTCTTTATAGAGTTGCTTTTTGTAGCAACTCTTTTAAATTCTTTTATATTTTTCCATACTCATTTTATTTTGTTATAATAGATGTAAAATTATAAGGATTTTACATGAAAAATTTACAAGAAGAGCAATTTTCCAACTCAAAATACATTAAACCTAAAAGATACACTTATATAGGCAAAGATGATAAAAAATATACTTGGGATTTTATAGAAGCATTAGATAGTGTTTCTGTTTTTTTATATCATACTCAAAAAGATTCTTTTGTTTTTGTAAAGCAATTTAGAATTCCTTTATGGGATTATCAAAAACGTAATAATTTGTATTTAGATGAGATAGGATTTAGTATAGAACTTTGTTCAGGGCTTGTTGATAAAGATTTGAGTTTGGAAGAAATAGCTAAAGAAGAATGTATAGAAGAATTGGGTTATGCTCCTAAGGTTGTAGAAAAAATAGGGGAATTTTATACAGGTTTTGGTTCAGGTGTTAGTAGACAGTTTTTATTCTATGCTGAAATTAATGAAGATAATAAAATTGGCCATGGTGGTGGAATTGAGGGAGAAGATATCCAAGCAGTATGGATAAAAAGAAAAGACTTTGAAAAATTTTCCAAAGAAAATCCTATCAAAACTCCTTTACTTGAATATGCTTATTTATGGTTTAAAGGTAAGAATTAATCTTACCTTTTTATTTTTTTTCTTCCTTGTTTTCAATGTTTGGATCTTTTTCATCAAGCATTTCTTTAAAGATGTTAAATAAATCTTCTGAGGCTTTTTCAGCATTAGAACATTTGTCTAAAATTTGATTTTGTACTAGTTTGTTGCTTGTATCTTCATCATGAGCTAAAGCAACAGCTTGGTTGATATTTTCATGCACTTTTTGGTGTGGTAAATTTAACTTACCAAAAGCTCTTCCGCTAGAAAATCTTTCTTTACCAACTCCTGCGATCCATTTTGCAAGTCTACAGCTTAAATGATCAGATAGTGCTTTACCAGAAGCATGAATGATTTCATTATAGCCATTGAGTTTAAAAGCAACGTGATCTAGTTTAGCTAAAGAAACAAAAATTTCAGAAGCAATACGTTTAGCGTGCGAGCTAGTTGAGTTTGCATTTGAAATAAGTTGAGTAAATTTGCTAGAAAATTGTACTATGTGTTCGTTTGATTCTAATGACACTTTTTCTACTTGTTCGCTTTGTCCATACATTTCATCTGCATTTTGTTTGAGTAGATTAATGTTTAATTCTACTTCTGATGTTGCTTTTTGTGTTTTTTCAGCAAGTTTTCTAACTTCATCAGCAACAACAGCAAAACCTCTACCATGCTCTCCTGCGCGCGCAGCTTCTATAGCGGCATTTAGTGCTAATAGGTTGGTTTGATCAGATACATCTTTGATTAAGTTAATAACATTAGTGATCTCATCAACACTGCGGTGTAAGTTACCTGCTGTATCTCTTGAACGATTAGCCGATTCAATAATGCTTTGAAGTGAGGATATAATTGAATGTGTGATAGAATTTAATTCTTGCATATCTTCCAAAGAAGAATCAGAGTACTGAGAAATCATTTCTGCTTTATTGACATTTTCTTGCATATCACTTTGAACATTTGAAATGCCTTTTAAAACTCCAGCTAGTAGCATTTCTAAAAGATGAGTTTCAAGCTCAGTTTTACCGCAATTTCCTTGAAGTTGTTTTTCATAATTCTCAATTAATTCTTGCTTTTCCAAAAGAAGTTTTTTGTTTTCTTCTTCTAATTCTTTGATTTTATTTTGTAATTCTTCAAAGTCTTGTTTTGATTGACTTTTTTTTCCAAACATGTTTTATCCTTAAAGTAAAAATTTCACAGAGAATTATTTTTTATAATTTGATAAGTAAGTATTTAACTCATCCTTTAATCTCAATTTTTCTTTTTTTAGATTAGCTATTTCTAAGCTATCTAAGTGAATTCTGCCTTCTTCTGCGTCTTTGATTTTATGGTCAAGTTCGTTATGCTCTTCAAATAGTTTATCAAAGTGCATATCTTTGCCTTTTAACTCAGTGATTAAATCTCTAAATTCGTGTAGCATATAAGCCTCCTTTTTAAAATTAATGTTTGATTATAACTTAAAATAAGTTAAATATATTTTAACTCATCAGGTTTTTGTTTATTTTTGATAATCTTTTTGGCTATTTTTATACTATCTGCTGTACCTACGATTAATAATTTTGCCCCAGTACCTATTAAAGTGTCACCTCTTGGCATGGGTGTGAATTTTTTATTTTCTAAAATTCCTACTATACTTACATTTGCCATATCTCTTAAATGAATTTCTTTTAATCTTTTAAATCTTACCCATGATTCATCAGGAATTTTAACCTCTTCTAAATCAATAGGGCTATTTTTTTTATAAAGATAATTTTCTAATAAATTTTCCATATCCGGTCTTGCTGACATCGCGCTAAGTCTTTGTGCAACTAATTTTGTAGCAGAAACTATTGAATTTGCTCCAAGTTTTTTGAGTTTTTCTGTTTCATCTTCATTACTTGAGCTAGCTAGTATAAAATAAGGATTGATTCTTTGTAATTCTTTTTCAAATAATCTTACTGAGGCAATGATAGCAATATTATCTGCTATGTTATTACTAAGAGTAATTACGCCTTTTGCGCTAGAAAGATTGGTTTTTAAAAAGGCTGTATTAGTATGAGGTGCGCTTTCTATATAATAAGGATAATTATATTTTTCAGCAATCTCATTAAAATTTTCAACTTCATCAACTACAACAAAAGGAATATGATTTTCTCTAAATTGCTGTGCTAATTCTATGGTAAAATCATTATGGTAACATATTACAAAATGATTTTTTAATCTTGCAACTTTATGAAGCATTCTTCTTTCCTTGATGATCTTAGACAAAACACCTTTTTTGACTATTTCTATTACCAAACCCATACAAAAAGTAAATATTGTAAAAGTTAATAATACATATACAACGGTAAAAATTCTACCTGCTGTTGGTATAGGATTAACTTCAGTATAACCTAAAGTGGTAAAAGTCATACCAGCTTGATAAATAGCATCGTTAAGGTTGTAATTACTTGTAAGCATATAACCAAAAGCCCCAATTAGCGTCATCATTACAACAGCAATAAGAGGAATTCTTAAAAATCTAAGTTGCTCATAAAGCTCGTCATTGAGATTAATTGAAGGTTTTGGAGAAGGAGACCAGTTGAGGAATTTCTGTAGCTTTTTCAAAAAAGACATAACAATTCCTCGTTTACATTAAGGATTATTTACTACTTTGCTTTTTAAGTGTTCTTAAAGTTGAAGCAGCTACTCTAACTTTTCTAGTAGTTCCATCTTCTAAAGTGATGCGAACTGTTCTTAAATTTGGCAAAAAGCGTCTTTTAGTTTTATTGTTAGCATGGCTAACATTGTTACCTACCATAGGTCCTTTTCCTGTAATTTGGCAAATTCTTGACATAAATTTTTCCTTATGAAATAAAAATAATTTTTAGCATTATATCTAAAGCAAGCTTAAAAAAATCAAATATTATCAAAAATACATAAAGAAAATTTGATAATAAGTATGATAAAATTATTTTTTACTTTGTATTTGGAGATATAAAATGTATGTAGCACCAAGTTTATTGTCTGCAAATTTTTTAAATTTAGAAAATGAGATTAAAGAAGTATCTAAAGCAGGGGCTGATTTGTTACACATTGATGTAATGGATGGGCATTTTGTGCCAAATCTTACTTTTGGTCCTTGTGTAGTTGAAAATATTTCAAAAATTACTTCAGTGCCTTTAGACGTGCATTTAATGGTGCATAATGTTAGTAGTTTTGTGGATTTATTTATTCCGGTAAAACCAAAATTCATTAGTTTTCATTTAGAGGCTGAAAATCATCCTATTAGAGTGTGTGAGTATATAAGAAAAAATGGCATTCATCCTGCTATTGTTTTAAATCCACATACCCCAGTTTCAAGTATAGAATATATTTTAGAATTTGTAGATATGGTGCTTTTAATGAGTGTTAATCCAGGCTTTGGTGGGCAAAGTTTTTTACCTTTAGTGTATGATAAAATTCGACAGTTAAGAGAAATGATAGATAGAAAAAATCTTAAAGTTTTTATAGAAGTAGATGGTGGGGTAAATGGCTTAAACGCGCCTGATTTAGATGAAGCAGGAGCTGATATTTTAGTCGCAGGTAGTTATATCTTTTCCTCGCAAGATAAAAAAACAGCAATCAATTCTTTAAAGCTTGAATTTTGAGCCAACAACAAATCGATGAGTTAATCATCAAGCTAAGCAAAGAAAACAAGCCCTTTCCTTGGGTCTTAAAAGAGCTTGCAAAAATAGAAGAATTAAACCACTATGATTTTGATTTATATATTTTTGAGCTTTTAGGGCTAGGGGTAGAGCTTAATGCACAAAATTGCTTGTGCTTAAAAAGTAAAAATACAAAAATAAAAGATGAGATTTTTTGTGTTGTAGATATTGAAAGCACCGGTGGGATAAAAAGTGGTCAAATTTTAGAAATAGGTGCGGTGAAAATTCAAAATTATAAAGAAATTGATAGATTTGAGAGTTTTATAAAAGTAGAAAGCATACCTGAAAATATTACAGAATTAACCGGGATTAGTTTGGATATGGTAAAAAATGCTCCTTCTTTAAAAACTGTGTTAAGTGATTTTAAGTTGTTTTTAAAAGATAGCATTTTTGTGGCACACAATGTGCGTTTTGATTATCATTTTATATCTAAAGCTATGTATGAAAATGATTTTGGAGTACTTTTAAATAGAAGATTATGTACTATTGATTTAGCTAAAAAATGCATTGAAAGTCCCAAATACGGCCTTGATGCGCTAAAAGAGTTTTTGTGTATCGAAAGTAAGCATCATAGAGCCTTAAGTGATGCTTTGGCTGCAAGTGAAATTTTAAAATACTGTCTTAAAAAAATTCCTTTTTATATAAAAACTACCGAAGAATTGTTACATTTTAGCAAGCAAGCTAAAAATCAAATAAAAAAATAAACTTTGTTTTGTATTTATTGCTATACTTGCTTTGCATAAATGACGGGAGCTTGTGATACAGGCTGAGAGTAAGCTAAAAGCTTAGACCGCACCAGAACTAGGTAATGCTAGCGTTGGGATAATTTATCAACTACTCACATACCCTTCATTTATCCAAATTTTATTTTAAGGATAAATTTAAATGAAAACTCAAATGTCTTATGCAAAAGAAGGAATTTTCACAAAACAAATGCAAATTGTTGCGCAAAAAGAGCAAGTAAGTGAAGATTTTTTGCTTGAAAATATAGCATGTGGAAAAATTATCATTCCTGCAAATATCAACCATAAAGCACTAGACCCAAATGGTATTGGCTATGGACTTAAAACAAAAGTAAATGTAAATTTAGGTGTTTCAAATGATTGTGTAGATTATAGTGAAGAAATGAAAAAGGTAGAATTGGCTCATAAATTTAATATAGAAGCTATTATGGATCTTAGTAATTATGGTAAAACTAGTCGTTTTAGAGATGAGCTAATTGCTACTTCAAAAGCTATGATAGGCACTGTACCTGTTTATGATGCGGTAGGTTTTTTGGAAAAAGATTTAAAAGATATTAAGGCAAAAGATTTTTTAGATGTAGTATATCATCATGCTAAAAGTGGAGTGGATTTTATGACAATTCATGCAGGGATAAATTCTCGTGCTGCTAGGGTTTTTAAAGAGTGTGATAGGATTACTAATATAGTTTCAAGAGGAGGATCAGTTCTTTATGCTTGGATGCAAATGAATGATGCTGAAAATCCATTCTATGAATATTATGATGATTTGCTTGCTATATGCAAGGAATTTGATGTGACACTTTCTTTGGGCGATGCGCTAAGACCTGGTTGCACTCATGATGCAAGTGATGGAGCTCAAATTGCTGAGCTTATTGAACTTTCGTTATTAACTAAAAGAGCATGGGCTCAAGATGTGCAAGTGATGATAGAAGGACCTGGCCATATGGCTATTAACGAAATAGAAGCTAATATGCAACTTGAAAAAAGAATTTGCAATGGAGCTCCATTTTATGTTTTAGGACCATTGGTTACTGATATAGGTGCAGGATATGATCATATAAGTGGAGCAATCGGTGGGGCTGTGGCAGCCGCAGCTGGTGCTGATATACTTTGCTATGTAACCCCTGCTGAACATTTAAGACTTCCAAATTTAGAAGATGTAAGAGATGGTATAGTAGCGACTAAAATAGCAGCTCATGCAGGAGATATAGCTAAACTTCCTAAAGAAAGAAAAATAGATGATGAAATGAGTAAAGCTAGACAAGATATTGATTGGGAAAAAATGTTTAAATTAGCAATTGATGGAGAAAAGGCTAAAAAAATGTTTAATGAAAGAAAGCCTGAAGAACTTAATTCTTGTTCAATGTGTGGAAAAATGTGTGCTATGAACACTATGAATAAAATTTTAAAAGGCGAGGATGTAAGTTTGATAAAAGAATAAACCCTCGATTATGAGGGTTTATTTTGATTAATCTATCACTTTATAATTATAAGGTTTTAGATTTTTATCATCTTCAAGAAGTTTTGCTGGTGGATTACCATTTACTTCTTGATGTTTATAGTAGCGATCACCTGCTTTGTTGCCGTTTAAATCTACTTTATAGTGAATTTCACCTGGATTTAATTTTTGAATATCTTCAAAACCTAAATTTGAAGTTTTGAAATCTTTAATACCATTTTTGGCTGCAATTTCTACTAGTTTAGTTTGTCCTTGTCTTGACATATCAACTGATTGTAAAAGCATTCTTGAAGCTTCTCTAGGATTATGGAAACCTGTTGAGTTTTCAGCACCTACAAAGTCTGCTCTTACTTGAGATTTTCTATGTAGTTCTAATACTTCTTTTAATTCAGCTGAAATTTTAGCATCATCTGCTTTGCCATCAGTTTGGAATTTAGGCATTTTTCCAAGCTCTGCGCGAATAGTTTCTACATCTTTAATCAAGCTTACTAAAGAATATTCAGCTGTTCTTAAATCATGAGCTACTGAATTTTGTATATCTTTTACTTGTTTAGCTAGATAGCTTTCGCTTTGAGTGTGACAAGTTTTACAAGCTGAGTTGATATCAACTAAAGGCGAAGTGATGTTATGGTTGGTAACTTTTTTTGCACCTTTTCTAATGTAAGGCATATGGCAATCTGCACAACTTACACCATTTGCAGCATGTACACCGCCACTATAAAGTTCGCTTTCTGGGTGTTGAATTTTTAGCATAGGTGCTTTAGTGATTTTATGAACCCAATCACTTGGGAAATTTTCTCTATTTTTTTCATAATAATCATCAAACATTTCTATTCTAAATGGCTCACCTTTTTTCCACTCACTCCAAGGAAATGCTAGTTCTATACCATCAACTTCGATTTCAATTGGTTTATTTCCATCTCTCCAAGAATCAAACTCATCATAAGTTTTTTGAGTACCATTCCACCATTTTTTAGAGCTATCATTAGCTATGCTTTCTCCGATAGTTTTTACTTTGGTACCTGTTGGTTTGAAGTAGTATTCAACGTGACATTGAGAGCATACTAAGGTTCTCATTTCGCTTCTTGAAGCTTTAATGCCTTGTTTTTCATCTGCTTCATAACCTCTTGAAATTAATGCTTTGATTAAAGCTGGTCTTGTAAGTCTTAAACTCATGTCTGTTGGATTATGACAGTCTGCACATGTTACACCCATTCTTTTTCCACCATGAGGTCCACTGTGCTCAGGTGAGTTTTCTTTAGCTCCATTTACTGCAGGAACTGTTTTAATCATAGTCCAATATTTTGCAGAGTTAAATGCTACCCAATCACCTTTTGCAGTGTTGTTTAAAAGCCAAGGGGTCCATCCGCTATGACAATTCATACAAGCTGTTGGTTGGCCACCAAATCCTGCAAAACCGTGTGCGTTCAAGAAATCTTTATTGTTTCTAGCTGTATCCATTTGATCTACTTGAACCCAAAAGTGACCTCTTTCTTCATTAGCGTCAATACTAAATGGATAACCTGCCCAAAGAACAGTTAATTGTGGATAGCGAATTAGTTTTGAATAAGCTAAGTTCCCGCCAAATTCTGTTGCATTAGGTGCTTGTTTTTCCACTGTTGTGTGCATATCTAAATAATCAGGAAAATTCTTTCCCCAATAATCAAAAGTAGGATTTTCATCACCGAGTTTTACAATTTCTTGAGAGATGATTCCACCTACTGAATCGTTTGTTTTGGCTGTGATATCTTGATTTAACCACAATACGCCCGCAATAGCTACTATAGTAGCACTAATAGCACTATATAAAATGCCTTTGTTATTCATTAAATACTCCTTTCATTTAAAATCCTCTCTTATGGCCAACACCTTGATGACAAGATACACAACTTAAAGCATTATCTTTATGTGGATCTAGAGTAGGGTTGATAGTGTTACTCGCAATTTCTTTGTGACATTCTATACAGTTATTTTGGACTATTTCTTTACTTTTTGCATTTGCACTCAAATGCGTAGGCAAAGAATCAAGTTTGAAAGTAAATGCATAAGCATGTCCTAAGCCACTTTGAGCTTTAGCAATCCATTTTTCAAAAAAGCTATGTGGTAAATGGCAATCATTACAGGTTGCTCTTGGCTTACCATCAACTTCTTTAGAGTGTGAAGCTTTCAAATAATCATTATAAACTTCGTTCATAATGTGACAATTATTACAGCTTTCACTAGCATCGCTAAAATAAGAAGTGCCTTTGGCATTATGGAAAGTATACATTCCCACGCCTGCTAAAATTACAAGTAAGAAGAGGAAAACAGCAAAAAGTTTTGAGTTTGCTTTTTTCAAAGTCTCTCCTTTGAATGAAGTTTAAGTTACAAGAACTTAAGTGCAATTATATTACACTATAAAACTTAAAAAGTAAATATAAGTTTATTAATCATTTATTATTTTTTTAATAAGAGAAAAAAAGTATTATTTTTTTATATAATTTTATTTACTATTATAAAAATAAAATAAATTTTAATGAAAGAAATACTAAAATATTAAATACTAGAAAATAAGGTAGGTGTATTATGCAAATTCAACCATCAATGTATATCAATAGAGAACTTTCTTGGCTTGCATTTAATTCTCGTGTTTTGGATCAATGCTCTAAAGATCTTCCCTTGCTCGAAAAACTTAAATTTATTGCTATATATTGTACAAATTTAGATGAGTTTTATATGATAAGAGTAGCAGGATTAAAACAGCTTTTTGTAGCAGGAATAAGTACAGCAAGTAATGATGAAATGACACCACTTGCGCAACTTAAAGCCATTAGAAATTATTTACATGAAGAAAAATATGTAGTAGAGCAGTATTTTACTAAAATAACTCAAGATTTAGAAAAAGAAAATTTATTTATTCGCTCTTACGAAGAGCTTGATGAGGATTTAAAGCAGCAATGTAATGAGCATTTTTTTTCTAATATTTTTCCTGTGATAGTACCTATTGCAGTTGATGCAACCCATCCTTTTCCGCATTTAAACAATCTTTCATTTTCTTTAGCAGTAAAGCTTTGTGATCCTATGCATCCTGAGCTTTTAAAATTTGGCATGATACGCATACCTAGGGTTTTACCAAGATTTTACCAAGTAAGTTCGAATATTTATGTGCCTATAGAAAGTATAGTGCGTCACCATACTGAGCATATTTTTCCTGGCTATAAGCTTTTATCATCTGCTGCTTTTAGAGTAACCAGAAATGCAGATATGGAGATAGAAGAAGAAGAGGCTGATGATTTTATGTTGATTTTAGAGCAGGGTCTAAAGCTTCGTAGAAAAGGTGCTTTTATACGCTTGCAAATAGAAAAAGGCGCAGATGAGCAGTTGATTGAGTTTTTAAGTTCTCATATGAATATTTTTCATAAAGATATTTACGAATACAGCATACTTTTAAATTTACCATCACTGTGGCAAATTATTTCTAATAAAGAATTTACACACTTGCTAAACCCTGTATATACACCAAAAATTTTACCACCTTTTGGAGATAATGTATCTATTTTTAGCGCAATTGATAAACAAGATATTTTGGCTATACAGCCTTATGAGAGTTTTGAACCTGTGTATCAATTTATCAAAGAAGCAAGTAAAGACCCTAAGGTTGTTTCTATAAGAATGACTCTTTATAGGGTTGAAAAAAATTCAAACATAGTCCAAGCTTTAATTGACGCAGCAAGCGATGGTAAACAAGTGACTGTAATGGTAGAGTTAAAGGCGCGTTTTGATGAGGAAAATAACTTACACTGGGCAAAATCATTAGAAAATGCAGGAGCTCATGTAATATATGGCATTACGGGTTTTAAAGTACATGCAAAAGTGGCTCAAGTGATTAGAAAAGAAGGGGAAAAATTAAAAATTTATAATCATCTAAGTACGGGTAATTATAATGCAAGTTCGGCTAAAATTTATACTGATGTAAGTTATTTTACTTCAAAAGAAGAATACTCTCAAGATACCACAACCTTTTTTCATATACTTTCAGGATATAGTAAAAGCCGTCGCTTAAAGACTTTATCAATGAGTCCAAAGCAAATCAAAGAAAGAATTTTAGATATGATAACTACTGAAGCAAATCATGGAAAAGATGGAGTAATCATAGCTAAAATGAATGCTTTGGTAGATGGTGATGTGATTAAAGCTTTATATGATGCTTCAAATAAGGGTGTTAAAATAGATCTTATTGTGCGTGGAATTTGTTGTTTAAGACCTGGGGTAAAAGGATATAGTGAAAATATAAAGGTTAGAAGTATAGTAGGAAAATATTTAGAGCATGCTAGAATTTTATATTTTAAGCACACTGAGCCAAATTATTTTATTTCAAGTGCTGATTGGATGCCAAGAAATTTAGAAAGAAGACTAGAATTAATGACTCCTATTTTTGATGAGCATTCGCGTGCAAAACTAGCTCAAATTTTAAAATTACAATTAAGCGATAATGATTTGGCTTATGAGTTAGATAGCGAAGGAAGATATCGCAAGGTTGCTTTAAATGAAGCAGAAAAAGTTAATAATTCTCAGCAAATCTTAGAAGAATACATTGGTAGAATTTTTAATACCTTAAAAAAAGATACTGATCATAGTAGAGCAGCGCATTTAGCAACGAAGCTTTTTAGAGATAGCTAATCCTTGCTTTTTAGCAAGGATTATTTCCAACCTTCTATATAATTTTTAAGTTTTCTACCAACTTTTGGATGTTTGAGTTTTTTTATAGCTGAGCTTTCTATTTGTCTTACTCTTTCTCTTGTGACATTTAATTCTTTACCGATTTCTTCTAAGGTTCTATCACTTTCATCATCCATTAAACCAAAACGCATTCTAATAACAGCTTTTTCTCTATCATTAAGCTGATCTAAAACTTCATCAATTTGTTCTTTTAAATCATCTTTTAAGATATGATCCATAGGTGAAATTGAAGTTCTATCTTCTACAAAATCTCCAAATTTACCATCATCTTCATTGCTAATAGGCGCTTCTAGAGAGATTGGTTCTTTAGTGATTTTAATCACTTGTTTTACTTTATCTACGCTAAGTCCTACTTCTTTAGCAATAATACTTACATCCGGTTCTTTACCTTCTTTTTGTAAATACTCGCGAATGATTTTATTGATTTGATTAATAGTTTCTATCATATGAATAGGAATTCTAATCGTTCTTGCTTGATCAGCAATAGCCCTTGAAATGGCTTGTCTAATCCACCAAGTTGCATAGGTTGAAAATTTATAACCGCGTTTATATTCAAATTTATCTACCGCTTTCATTAAGCCTATATTGCCCTCTTGGATTAAATCTAAAAATGGTAACCCACGGTTAGTATATCTTTTGGCAATGCTTACAACCAAGCGTAAATTTGATTTTGCCATTCTAGTTTTAGCTTCATCTGAGATTTTTTTACCGCGTTTGATTTGCTCTAGAATTTCTTTTAGTTGATCTTTTTCTAAATCAAAAGAATTTTGACTAGCTTCTTTAGTTTGAATGAGTTTTTTTATCTCCATATAAGTGCTTACCATGGTAGTTTCTAGTGCGCGTTCAGCGATTTCTTCTTTGCTAAGTTTGGTAATATCTTTTAAGATATCTTGGTGTCTTTGTTTTAATTCTTCTGAAAACATTGGCAAACGATATTCTAAGCGTTTTAATTCTTTGTCAAATTCCTCATCGCTTTTTAAAGCTGTTTCCATGGATTTTACGATTTCAGAGATAAGTTTTGAAGTTGGACCTAGATCCATTAGTTTTTCTTTTAATATATTTTTCTTAAAAGCAATAATTAATTTATCTAATAATTCATCATCGTTTTTTTCTGCATTAATAGTAGATATGGTTTTTAACCATTCTTTTTTTGCTTTTTCTAAAGCTTTAAAACTTTCTATAACTTTTAAGGTTCTTTCGTCTTCTTTTTTACTTGTTTTTTTAGGTTTTTTTTCGCTTGAGCTTTCATTTTCCTCGTTTTCATTTTCCTCTTCAGAGTCTATTTCGTCATCGCTTTTATCATCATCGCTTTTATCGTCATCTTCAAAGCTTTTAAAAAGCTCTTTTACTCTTCTTTCTCTATTGATTAAAGGTTCTTTATAATCAAGTATAAAATCAATCAAATAAGGCACAGAACAAAAAGCATCGATGATAATGTCTTCGCCTAGTTCAATTTTTTTAGAAATTTCAACTTCCTCATCTTTGTTTAAAAGAGCAATTTGCCCCATTTCTCTTAAATACATTCTAACAGGTGAGTCTGATCTGCTCCATTCTAATAAATCATTTTCATTGGCTAAATCAAATTCATTTTCTAAACTTGTATCTTGTAATTTTTGTTTTTCTTCTTGTAATTTTTTTGCTTCTTCTAAATTTCTTTTTTTAGCAATTTCAGCTGAAGAGATTAATTCTACTTTGTATTTATCCATTAAATCACGGATTTTTTTTGCACTTGTTGCATTTGGAAGCTTTGCAAAATACTTGACAAGTTTTTCATATGTGATATAATCTTTAGAATTTTCTTTGAAAAGTTCTTCTAAAACATTGGTTTCATTAGCCATGGATACCCCTTGTATTTAAGTAATGAGTGTAAAACCAAATATTATGCCTAAAGATTAATTAAAAACAAATAAAAACATTTTGGAACAGCTTTTGCTTTGTTAGTGAAAAATTAAGATTTTAGTTAGGAAAAACAATGCAAAATGGGTATTATCAAGCCACTGGTGCTATGGTTACGCAGTTTAATCGCTTAGATGTTGTAACTAATAACCTAGCAAATGTAAATACAAGTGGCTATAAAAGAGATAATGTTGTTATTGCAGATTTTAAAAGGATTTTTAAAGAAACTCAAGATGAGTTGCCTATACAAAATCACACAAGAGATGCTGCAAGATTTGTAAATACAACTATAGATAGAGTTCCACAAGTTAATCACGTCTATACAAATTTTAGCGTAGGTTCTATGAAAATGACGCATAATCCTTTGGATTTAGCTCTTACTCGTGAAGATACTTTTTACTTAATTAAAACAAATAATGGCGAAGTAAGATTAAGCCAAGATGGAAATTTCCAGCTTGATGATGAGGGCTATTTGGTAAATCGTCAAGGGTATAGAGTTTTAAGCAGTGATTATTTTAACAATCCTGAAAATGATGGCATACGCATAGGAGATTCTACTTCTTTTATTAATGTGGATAAAAACGGAATCATTAGTGCGTCTAATCAAGATATAGCAAGATTATTCGTCGCACAAGTTGATGATTTGAGAGATTTACAAAAAGATGGCGATAATATGTATAAAATCGATAATTTAAACAAAATTAGAGATTTGCCAAATTCAAACGCCATTAAGCAAGGTTTTACTCAAGGATCAAATGTTAATCCAGTTACAGAAATGGTAGGATTAATCGAAGCAAATAGAATGGTTGAGATGTATCAAAAAGTTATGACATCTCATATGGATGATTTAAATCAAGAAGCTATTAATAAATTAGCAAGTACTAAATAAAACTAAGGATAGATAAAATGTTAAGATCATTATACACAGCAGCATCAGGGATGGTATCACAACAAACACAAATTGATGTAACTTCAAATAATATTTCAAATGTTAATACAGTAGGTTATAAAAAATCGCGTGCAGAATTTGCAGATTTAATGTATCAAACGATGAAATACGCAGGTACTTCAACTTCAAGCACTACAAAACACCCAAGTGGTATAGAAGTGGGTCTTGGCTCAAGAGTGACAGCTGTGAGTAAAATTTTTAGTGAAGGTAGTTTAAAGCAAACTTCAACTTCAGGTCTTGATATGGCAATTGCTGGTAATAATGGCTTTTTTCAAATTCAAATGCCTGATGGAACTATAGCTTATACTAGAAATGGTCAATTTACTAAAGATGCTGAAGGAAATATAGTAAATTCAGATGGTTATAGACTTTTGCCGGAAATGACTATACCTGAAGATGCTACAGCTATTAACGTAGCAAGTGATGGAACAGTTTCTGTTATGCAGCCAGGAAATACAGCTGAAACTCAAATAGGTCAAATTGAACTTGTAAATTTTATTAATCCTGCAGGTTTACATGCTTTAGGGGATAATCTTTTAGTAGAAACTGATGCAAGTGGAGCGCCTATTGCAGGTATAGCCGGTGAGAATGGATTTTCTGTAATCAAACACGGCTTTGTAGAGCTAAGTAATGTTCAGCTTGTAGAAGAAATGACAGATCTTATTACAGGGCAAAGAGCTTATGAGGCAGGCTCAAAGGCAATCACTACAAGTGATGATATGCTTGGAATTGTAAATCAATTAAAACGCTAGAATTAACTAGCGTTTTATAATATGCAAAAAATATTAAAAAATACCAAAAAACTCCTATTTATAAATACTTATAAAATATTCTTTTTTATAATTTAAATTTACCATAAATGTAGTAATATTTTGAAGATGTATTAAAATGCATTGAATAAACAATAACGAGGGATATAATGAACAGAAGAGACTTCATTAAAAATACCGCTATTGCTAGTGCTTGTGGTGTTGCAGGTCTTAGTGTTCCAAGTAGTGTGCTTGCAAATACTGAGAATAAATGGCGTTGGGATAAGGCTGTTTGTAGATTTTGTGGTACAGGCTGTGGAATTTTAGTTGCAAGTTTAGATGGTAAAATTGTTGCTGTAAAAGGAGACCCAGCAGCTCCGGTAAATCGTGGGTTAAATTGTATTAAAGGTTATTTTAATGCAAAAATTATGTATGGAGAAGATCGCTTAGTAACACCTTTACTTCGTGTAAATGCAAAAGGTGAGTTTGATAAAAAAGGAAAATTTCAACAAGTTTCTTGGCAAAGAGCTTTTGATGAAATGGAAAAACAATTCAAAAAAGCTTACAAAGAAAAAGGTGCTGAGGGAATTGGAATTTTTGCAAGTGGTCAATATACTATACAAGAAGGATATGCTGCTGCAAAATTAGTAAAAGCTGGTTTTAGATCAAACAATATAGATCCAAATGCACGTCATTGTATGGCTAGTGCTGTTGTTGGTTTTATGCAAACTTTTGGGGTTGATGAGCCTTCTGGTTGTTATGATGATATAGAACTTACTGATACTATCATTACTTGGGGTGCAAATATGGCAGAAATGCATCCGATTTTATGGTCAAGGGTAAGTGATAGAAAATTAAGCAATTTAGATAAAGTTAAAATCGTAAATTTATCTACTTTTTCTAATAGAACCTCTCATATAGCAGATACTGAAATTATTTTCAAGCCAAATACTGATTTAGCTATTTGGAATTATATAGCAAGGGAAATTGTTTATAATCATCCTGAAGCTATGGATAAAGAATTTATTGAAAAACATTGTATTTTTACAACAGGTTATGCTGATATTGGTTATGGAATGAGAAATAATCCAAACCATCCTAAATTTAAAGCGAGTGAAAAAGATACCGTAGCAAAACAAAATGCTATTATTGTAGACGAAGAAGAAGCAGTATCTTTGGCTTATTTAGGGGTAAAAGCAGGCGATAAATTTGAAATGAAACACCAAAGTGCTCCTGATGCGCATTGGGAAATTTCATTTGAAGATTTCAAAAAAGCTTTAGAGCCTTATACGCTTGATTATGTTGCTAAAGTTGCTAAGGGCAATGAAGATGAAAGTATAGAAGAATTTAAGAAAAAACTTCAAGAATTAGCAAATTTATATATAGAAAAAAATAGAAAAGTTGTAAGTTTTTGGACCATGGGCTTTAATCAACACACAAGAGGTACTTGGGTAAATGAGCAAGCTTATATGGTGCATTTTTTACTTGGTAAACAAGCTAAACCAGGTAATGGTGCGTTTTCATTGACAGGGCAACCAAGTGCTTGTGGAACTGCAAGAGAAGTAGGGACTTTTTCACATCGTTTACCTGCTGATATGGTGGTTGCAAATCCTAAACACAGAGAAATTAGTGAAAAAATTTGGAAAGTTCCTGCAAAAACAATCAATCCTAAACCAGGTGCTCCATACTTAAAAATCATGAGGGATTTAGAAGATGGAAATATCAAATTTGCTTGGGTGCAAGTAAATAATCCTTGGCAAAACACTGCTAATGCAAATCACTGGATAGCAGCGGCTAGAGAAATGGATAATTTTATCGTTGTGAGTGATTGTTATCCAGGAATTAGTGCTAAAGTAGCAGATTTAATTTTACCAAGTGCTATGATTTATGAAAAATGGGGTGCTTATGGTAATGCTGAAAGAAGAACTCAACACTGGAAGCAACAAGTCTTGCCTGTAGGTGAAGCTATGAGTGATACTTGGCAAATCATGGAATTTGCAAAACGCTTTAAATTAAAAGAAGTTTGGGGTGAAACTAAGGTAAATGATAAACTTACTCTGCCAAGTGTTTTAGAAGAAGCTAAAGCTATGGGTTATAGTGAAGATGATACTTTATATGATGTATTATTTGCTAATAAAGAAGCAAAATCTTTCAAAGCTAAAGATAATATCGCAAAAGGATTTGATAATTCTGAAGTATTTGGTGATGAGAGAAAAGTTATAGGTAGTGATGGTAAAGAATTTAATGGATATGGATTTTTTATACAAAAATATCTATGGGAAGAATACCGCAAATTTGGCTTAGGTCATGGACATGATCTAGCTGATTTTGATACTTATCATAAAGTAAGAGGTTTAAGATGGCCTGTAGTAAATGGTAAAGAAACTCAATGGAGATTTAATACTAAATTTGATTATTATGCTAAAAAAGCTGCTCCAAATTCAGACTTTGCATTTTATGGTGATTTTGCTAAAGAATTACCAAAAGGAGATTTACTAGCTCCACAAACTAAAGAAAAATATAGCTTAAAAAACAAAGTAAAAATTTTCTTTAGACCATTTATGAAAGCACCTGAAAGACCAAGTAAAGAATATCCATTCTGGTTATGTACTGGTAGGGTTTTAGAGCATTGGCATAGTGGAACTATGACTATGAGGGTTCCTGAGCTTTTCCGTGCAGTACCTGAAGCACTTTGTTATATGAATGAAGATGATGCTAAGGCTATGAAAATTAATCAAGGTGATATCATATGGGTAGAATCACGCCGTGGCAAAGTAAAAGCTAGAGTAGATTTTCGTGGTAGAAATAAACCTTCTAAAGGGCTTGTGTATGTGCCTTGGTTTGATGAGAATGTGTATATAAATAAAGTTACACTAGATGCAACTTGTCCATTGTCTAATCAAACAGATTTCAAAAAATGTGCCGTAAAAATTACTAAAGCATAAAAATGAAAAATAGAAGAGAATTTTTAGCCTTTACCTTTAAGCTTTTATGTATAGGAAGCGGAAGTGCATTTTTGGCAAGTTTAGCATTTAGCTCAAATCAGGAGTATTTTTTAAGACCTCCTGGAGCAGATGATGAAAAAGAGTTTTTGTCAAAATGTATACGATGTGGACTTTGTGTAAAAGCTTGTCCTTATGATGTTTTAAAACTAGCAAATTTAGAAAATAGTGCTAAAAATGGCACACCTTTTTTTGTAGCAAGAGAAAATCCTTGTAGATTGTGCGAGGATATACCTTGTATAAGAGATTGTCCTACAAATGCGCTAGATCATAAATATCTAGAGCAAAATAATGGAATTTATAAAACAAAAATGGGTATAGCTATAATTGATAGTGCAAGTTGTGTTGCTTATTGGGGAATTCAATGTGATGCTTGCTATAGAGCTTGTCCTTTAATAGATAAAGCATTAAAACTTGAAACAAAACGCAATGAAAGAACCGCAAAGCATGCATTTTTACTACCTGTGGTAGATCATGAAGTGTGTGTTGGATGTGGGATTTGTGAAAAAGCTTGTATAACACAAAAAGCAGCTATTAGAGTTTTACCTAGAGAATTTGTTTTAGGAAAAGCTGGGGATAATTATATCAAAGGTTGGGATGAAAAAGATGAAAAACGCTTACAAGATGTAAATACGGATAAAAATTTCAATAAAAATAAAGCTAAAGATTATCTTAATGATGGAGAATTGCTATGAAATATCTTATTTTAAGAAGAATAGTGCAATTGTCTATTTTAACTTTTTTTTCTTTTGGTGTATTTAATTTTATATTAAAAGGAAATTTAAGCTCTTCGGTTTTATTTTCTTCGGTGCCACTAAGCGATCCTTTTGCATTTATTCAACTTGCTTTAGCAAGTTTGCAAGTAGATTTAATGGCTTTAAGCGGTGCTTTAATAGTATTTTTATTTTATGCTATTTTTGCTGGAAGAGCTTTTTGTGCTTGGGTTTGTCCTGTGAATATCATTACCGATTTTGCTTATTTTATTAGAAATAAATTAGGCTTTAATCAAGCAAGAGTTTTTAATGTAAATAAAAATTTACGTTATTATGTTTTAGCTTTTGTTTTGATTTTTTCTTTTCTTTTTTCTTTTCCTGTTTTTGAGGAATTTTCTTATATAGGAATAATCCAAAGAGGGATTATTTTTGGCGGTGTTTCTTGGCTTTTTGTAGCTTTGATTGTTTTTTGTATAGATACATTTTTTAGTCCAAGATTTACTTGTTCGCATTTTTGTCCTTTAGGGGCTTTTTGGGCTTTAAGTTCGCATTTTTCATTACTAAAAGTAAGATATAACTTGCAAAAATGCACTAAATGTTACAAATGCCTTGGAGTATGTCCTGAAAAGCAAGTGCTTTGGATGATAGGTAAAGAAAATCAAGATGTAAAATCGGGTGAATGTATAAGATGTGGAAAATGTATTGATGTTTGCGGTGATGATGCTTTAGGTTTTAGTATAATAAATTTAAGGAGAGAAAATGAAAAATAAAATCTTTTTATCCTTAGCAGCAGCTGTTTTAATAAGTGCTTGTGGGCTTGCTGTTAAAAGTGTTGATTCAAAAGATATAGGTTTAAGAAAAACAAGTTTAGAAAGTGAAAATGTAGAGTTATTAGATGCTAAATACTCTCAATCTTTAGCTGGTGAATCTGTTTTGATTGAGAGGTCGTTTGAAAATGCTCCACCATTGATTCCACATACTTTAGAGGATATGCTTCCAATTACCAAAGATAATAATATTTGCTTAAGTTGCCATGATAAAGCAGTAGCAAAAGATTTAGCTGCAACAGCACTTCCAAGTAGTCATTATTTTGATTTAAGAAAAAATAAATCTACTAAAGATATGGTAAGTGATGCAAGATTTAATTGTACGCAGTGCCATGTACCACAAAGCGATGCTAAACCTTTAGTGGGGAATAGCTTTGAAGCTAAATTTAAAAGCGAGGAATCAAAGAAAAAATCTAATTTCTTAGATGTTTTAAATGAAGGTGTAAAATAAAATTATGAAAAAAATATTTTTAATCTTGTTAGTGAGTATTTATGCATTTAGCTATGAGCTTAAACTTGATTCAAATTTGAATGCTTTGAAACTTGTCGATGATAGTTTGTTTATAGGGCTTGATAATGGAGAAATAAATCAATACTTCATTAAAGATAAAAAAATGCAAAAAATCACTCAGCTAGATAAGATTAAAAATTTTTATGAAGAAAATCTTAGCCCTAGAATTTATAGTATTGATTACTTAAATGGGGCTATTTTGATTTTAAGTGAAGGCGATTTTGGAAGTAAAAAATTACATGTTTATAAAAATAAACAACTTTTAAGCTATGATTTAGCTAATGATGGAGTAAAAAAGGCTTTGTTTTTAGATGATAATACTATTTTATTAGCCTTGCTAGGTTCTAATATAGAACTTTTTGATCTAAAAACAAAAAGTGTTGTAAAAAATTTTACTTTTTCTAGTTCAAGCTTAAGTGATGTGGTTTTAAATGAAACAAAAACTCAATTAGCGGCAGGTTTTGAAAGTGGCGAAATAATACTTTTTGATGTGAAAAGATGGCAAAAAATAAAAAGTTATAAGAGTATTCATAAGGATAATGTTTATCAACTTGATTTTAAAAACACAATTATTGCAAGTTGTAGCACTGATAGAAAATTAGGTATAGTGCAAAATGATCAAGAAAAAAATATAGAAAGAGATTTTTTGATTTATACTTGTGCTTTAAATAAAGATGGTTCAATAGCAGTTTTTGGAGATAATGAAAAAAATATCATAGAACTTATAGATACTAAAAATTTAAAAACAATAAAAAAATTCCAAAATAAAGATTTTTTGCTAGAATATCTTATATTTTTAAACGAGCATGAGTTTATTAGTGCAGGTTATGAAAACAAAATTATATTTTGGAGTATAGATGAATCTTTCTAGTGTGTTGATTTTAACTAAAGAAGAAAAATTAGAAAAACTTAAAAAGCAAATTCAGCAAACACCTTGTTGTAGTGTGGAATTAGCTCAGGATGAAAAAATTATAGTAGTAATAGAAAGTGAAAATTTAGATGATGAGTTAAAAGCATATAAACAATTAGAACAGCTTGATGGGGTAGTGAGTATTAATATGGTTTTTTCTTATCAGGATTTAGATGAAGAAAGAGAAAAAATTTTAAAAGCAAATTTTGAGGCAAATGCTTTTGATGAGAATTTAAAAAAAGATAATATAGAATATTATGGCAATGTCTTTAGGAAATATTGATTATGGTTTTTTTAATACCTTTAATAGTAATCATATCTTCTATTTTTATCATTGATCATTTTTATTTTTCTAAAGAAAATGAAATAATAAAAGAGCAAAAACAAATAGAACAAAAAGATATTAAGCAAGATAAACAAAAATATCTTGAAAATATATTAAATCAAAAATAATCATGCATACGCAAATTTCATATAAAAAATTCTTTTGGATTAATATTTTAGTTGTAATTACCCTTGCTTTAAATTTAAGAGCACCTATAACCTCTATAGGTCCTATGATAGAATACATTCAAGAATACTATAAGATAAATTCAGCCCTAGCAGGTATGCTAACAACCTTACCTTTGATAGCTTTTGGTCTTATATCTTTTTTTGTAGCATATTTTTCACAAATTAAAGCTTTGTTTTTTGCTTTGTGTTTAATTGTTTTTGGAGAGCTTATTAGAAGTTATGGAGGTAATATAGGTTTATTTTCTGGGGTTTTTTTAATTGGAGCAGGCATTGCAATAGCTAATGTTTTATTACCTTCTTTTATAAAAGAAAAATTTGCAAAAAATGCTTATAAAATAATGGGTTTATATGGATCAATTATAGGTTTATCTTCAATTGCTGGAGTAGCTTTATCACTTCCTTTGCTTAAAATTTTTGAAGTACCTCAAGCTATGTTTTTTTGGGTTGTTTTAGCTTTGATTGCTTTGATTTTTTATTTTCCACATTTGAAAAATAAAAGATTATTGCGTCCTAAAAAGAAAAGTATCAATAAAATAAATCTTTTTTTAAATTTAACAGCTTGGAAAGTTACCATTGTAATGGGACTGCAAAGTTTTTTATCTTACAGTCTTTTTGCTTGGCTTAGTGTGATGATAAGTGAAAAAGGTTTTGGAATTGATTTTGGTTCTAATGTTTTGTTACTTTCTCAAATCATAGGCATGCCCGTAGCATTTTTATTGCCTATTGTTTTAGGAAAACTAAGAGCTCATGCTAAGAGTTTTGTTATTATAATATTAGGTTTTTTATATGTTTTAAGTTTTATTTTGGTGTTTTTTTGTGATGTAAAGTTAGTGTTGTTGTTAGCAGCTATTTTTTTAGGTTTTGCATCTAGTGGGGTTTTTACAATTTCATTATTGTTTATTGCTATAAAAAGTTCAAATTCTTTTATAGCAGCCAAACTTTCTGCTATGTCACAAGGTATAGGATATTTAATAGCAGCTCAAGCACCTTGGATTATAGGTATGCTTCATGATAGCTTTGGAAATTTTACTTTAGGTTTTATTATGCTTATTATAGTAGCTATAATACTTAATATTTTTGTATTTTTAGCATATAAAGCTCCTGTGATTAAGTAAAAATTAAAATAAATTAAAGTCTTTTTTGTTAGAATTTTGGCATTTTATTTTTTTGTGAGTTGATAATGCGATATACAGTAACAGAAGCCTCTATTTATGAAGCACAAGGTTTAAAAGATGAAGCTTTGGAGATTTATAAAAATATATTAAAACAAGATCCGCAAAATAAAAATGCCATTGATGCTATAAGGCGTTTAAGTGGCTTGCGTTCTAATCATGAAGATTTAAATTATGATATGCTTGATTTTTTTGTCAATATGAAAAGTGAAGAAGAAATTAATGAATTTAAAAGGTGGTTGATAAAACTATGAACATAGAAGATTTAGCAAAAATGGCTATTAGTGAAGTTAATTCAGAGTTAGATAATAAAAAAAGTAAAAATGATGAATTTGCTCCTATGGTAGAAGAAATTACTCAAGAAAAAAGTGTTAATACTCAAGAGAAAAAAATCAAAGAAGAAATTAGCAAGGTTACACAAGAGCTAATTCAAGAATTAGATGATTTAGAAGTAAAAGTAAAAGATGAGAAGCAAAATGTCGCTATTAAGGTTGAAGCTTTAGAAGAAAAAGAAGAAAGTACTATAAACAATGAAGAATTTTTCTTAAAAAATCTCAGAGAGCGTATTTTGGTTTTATTTGAAGGATTAAAAAATACCAAAGATGAGCATATGGAAAAAAGATTAGATATGACCATTACTTTTTTAGAGTTTTTGCTTGCAAAGATTGAAGATAGACTTAAAAAATGACCAAGATTTTTTAAGTATTAAAAATATACTTAAGCCTTACACACGAAGGGCTTATTTAGTAGGTGGTTGTGTAAGGAATTCTTTTTTAGATTTATCTAGCGATGATTATGATATAGAAATTTATGATATTGAGCCTAAGCTTTTTGATGAGCTTATGCAAAAACTTGGCGCAAATGGAGTGGGAAAAAGTTTTTTTGTATATAAATACAAAAAATTTGATTTAGCTCTAGCGCGTTATGAGAATAAAATTTCTATAGGTCATAGAGGTTTTGAAGTTAAAGTTTGTAATGATGAGCAAGAAGGTGCTAAAAGAAGGGATTTTACCATTAATGCATTGATGGTAAATATTTTTGATTTTGAATTTTTAGATTTTTTTAATGGTTTGCAAGATTTGCAAGCAAAGATTATAAGACATATTGATGATAAAAGTTTTGTTGAAGATAGTTTAAGAGTGCTTCGTGGAATTTCTTTTGCATGCAGGTTTGATTTAACAATTGCAAAAGAAAGTTTAAAATTAATGCAAACTATGGATATAAGTGATTTATCTAAAGAACGCATTAATAACGAACTTTACAAAATTTTTAAAACTTCAAGACTAAATAAAGCTTATAAGTATTTAAAAATTTTAAATTTAGAAGAAAAAATCTTTTTTCATCAAAGTTGCAATGAAGAATTTGAAAGGCTATTAGAACAAAGTCAAAAATTAATTTGCAATGAGGCTTTGTTTTTGTATTTGTATTTGAATTTTTTTCATATAAATAAAGAGGAATTTTTTAAAAAAACAAAATTAAAAAAAGAACTATTAAAAAAATGTGAACAAGAGTTTATTTTGGGTAAAATTGATGATTTTAATTTAGCTAAAATTGCTTTAAAAATACCACTTTGCAAATGGCTTGGACTTTGGGATAATGAGCGTATAGCACAAGCAAAGAAATTAAATTTATATTATCATGCTTTTGAAAGTAAAATTAGTGCAAATGATTTGTTAAAAGAAGGATTTAGCGGTAAAGAGCTTGGGATTGAGCTTGAAAAAAGAAGATTACAAGAATTAAAAAACTATATAAAGGAGCAAAAATGAATGAATATATTTTAAAAATTTCAAGTAGCGATGAAAAGGGATTGATTTATAGAATTTCAGATGTTATTTTTAAATATAGAATCAATATTATAAAAAATGATGAATTTGTTGGAGAAAATTGTTTTTTCTTTAGGGCACATTTAGAAGGTGAGCTTGATATAAAAGCTTTTAAAGGAACGCTTGAGGCCATGCTGCCTGATAATGCACAAATTGAAATTACACCAAAGAGAAAAAAAGATATTATTGTTTTAGCTACCAAAGAAACTCATTGTTTGGGTGAATTACTTATTCGCCAATTTAGTGGGGAATTTAACGCAAATATTAAAGCAGTTATTGCAAATTATGAGGTGTTAAAACCTTTAGTGGATAAATTTAACATACCTTTTCATACTATTTTAGCGCAGGATTTAAGTAGGCAAGAGCATGAAGAAAAATTACTAGAGTGTTTAAAACAATATGAGTTTGATTATATTGTTTTAGCAAAATATATGAGAATATTATCTCCATCTTTTGTGGAGCATTTTGAAGGGAAGATTATTAATATCCATCATTCTTTTTTACCTGCATTTATAGGAGCTAATCCTTATAAGCAAGCTTATGAAAGAGGGGTTAAGATTATAGGTGCAACAGCACATTTTGTAAATAATAACTTAGATGAGGGACCAATCATTACCCAAGATGTTATACCGGTTACTCATGAATATTCTTGGCAGGCTATGCAACAAGCAGGACGCAATGTGGAAAAAAATGTTTTTTCTAAGGCTTTGGATTTGGTGTTTGATGATAGGATTTTTATACACGAAAATAAAACAATAGTATTTTAAAATTTTGATGCCAAAAAGGCATCAAAAATTAGCAAGAATAACAAGTTTTAAACTCATATGCAGTTGGTCTAGCTTCTACAGGCCATACTTGAGTTTCAAATTTCATATGTTGATAATCATCAATAAACACATCACTCATAACAGGCTTTAAGAAAGCATTTTTTCTAATGAGTGCTTCTAAAGATCCTCTTAAAGTGTGAGGTAATTGCTCTATACCTTTTTCTCTAATCTCATCTAGGGTTAGTGCAAATAAATTTTCATCCATAGGGCCAACCGGTATGGTTTTGTTTTTAATGCCATCAAGCCCTGCCATAAGCAAGCTTGTAAAAGCCAAGTAAGGATTAGAAGTGCTATCAGGAAATCTTATTTCTACTCTTGCGCTTTTTTCGTTAATACCATAAGGCACGCGACAACTTGCAGAGCGATTTTGACAAGAATAAGTTAATATACAAGGTGCTTCAAAACCTGGAACTATTCTTTTATAAGAATTTGAGCTAGGATTAGTAAATGCTGCAACACTTCTTGCATTAGCTAAAATTCCACCGATGTAATTAATCGCACATTCGCTTAATTTTCCATAGCCTTCTTTGTCATAAAATAAATTTGCTCCATCTTTCCAAAGGCTCATATGCACATGCATACCGCTTCCATTATCTCCATATAGTGGTTTTGGCATAAAGGTTGCTGTTTTTCCATTTAAATGCGCGACCATTTTTACTACATATTTGTAAATTTGCACATTATCAGCAGCTTCAACTAAATTTCCAAATTCTACACCAATCTCAGCTTGTCCTTGTGCTACTTCATGGTGGTGTACGAAAGTTTTTAAACCCACTCTTTCTAAAACTTGCACCATTTCAGCTCTAATATCTACACTAGAATCAATAGGACTTACAGGAAAATATCCACCTTTATTTCTTGGGCGATGTCCGCTATTGTAACTATCTGTGAAATCTTTATTATCATTCCACTCACCTTCTTCAGTATCTACTTCATATTTTGCACAGTGAGAAGAATCAACTATTTTTACATTATCAAAAATAAAAAATTCATTTTCAGGACCAAAATAAGCAGTATCAGCGATATTGCTTGTGCTTAAGTATTGCATTGCTTTTTTTGCAATACTTCTTGGACATTTTTCATACATTTGATCTTTGTAAATATCATATACATCACAAATTACTATGATAGTAGGATCTGCTGTAAATGGATCTAAAAACGCACTTTCTACATCAGGTTTTAAAATCATATCCGATTTTTCTATAGGTTGCCAACCATGCAAAGAACTTGCATCAAAAGGAATTCCATTTTCAAAAGTTTTATCATCAATTGCTTTTATATTGTAAGTGATATGGTGCCAAGTGCCTATCATATCAGTAAATCTAAAATCAACAAATAAAACTTCATGCTCTTGACAATAGCTAAAAAACTCATCAATATTATTTACAAACTTACCCATTTTTTCTCCTTTTCACTAGGTTTTAATTTATTTTTTAAGATTGTAGTATATTTTTTTTAAATTAAGTTTAAATTAATATTTTTTTTATAGTCAAATATAAAAAAATGTTATTTTGTATAAAAAAACTAAAATTAATATTGATTTATATTTTTTTGTAATATAATCTCGCATTAGTTTTTTATTATTAAAAAAGGTGTGACAATGACTCAAGAAGAATTAGATGCTTTAATGAATAGCACTGAAGACTTAGATCTTGATTCTGTAGAAGAAACAGAAGCAAAACCTGAAACAGAGTATGAAGATGAGGAAAAAAATCAGCAAATTGTAAATGATATGATTAACGGCGATTATAAAGCAAGAGCGGATATGGCTTGGCCACCACCACCACCTAGTAAAGAACATAAAGTTGTACATCAACTTGATGATGTTACAAGAGATAGTGAAATCAAAGCTACTGAAATGATGGAAAAACTAGAAGCTATTAATGATTTTTTTGCAAATTCAGAAAATGAGCTTTGTGTAATTAGTGATGCTTTAAATAAAAATATAGAAATTTTTGAAAAACTAAATGCAAAATTTCCTAATGTTGCAAGCTTTAAAGAGGCTATAGAAACCAATAATAATGCTAAAAATATTATAGATGAAATTACAGGTTGTTTACAAACTGGACAAGATGAAGTTATGATGGCAATGGATGCTATGCAATATCAAGATATTCACCGTCAAAAAATCGAGCGTGTTATTAATGTTATGAGAGCTTTAAGTAGATATATGAGTAGTTTATTTGAAGGTAAAATTGATGATGAAAAACGCGTGGGATCGGCTGTGCATATTGAAGGGGATACAACTACAGATGTTGTAAGCAATGATGATATTGAGGCATTAATCGCAAGTTTAGGAAAAAAATGATTATTCCTGAAATAGTAGCTCCTGCGGGAAATTTTACAAAATTAAAAATAGCGTTAGCTTATGGAGCTGATGCTGTTTATGCAGGAGTGAGTAATTTTTCATTAAGAGCAAGAACTGCTAGAGATTTTAATTATGAAACTTTTAAAGAAGCTATTGATTATACGCATGCAAGAGGAAAAAAAATTTATGTAACCATTAATGGTTTTCATTTTAGCTCACAAATTGAGGGTTTAAAAAGGCATATTTTAAAATTAAAAGAAATGAAACCTGATGCTTTTATAGTAGCTTCTGTAGGTGCTATGCGTTTAGTTAAAGAACTTGCACCTGAAATCAATCTTCATGTATCCACTCAAGCTAATATTTTAAACTATTTAGACGCCCAAGTTTATAAAGACATGGGAGCTAAGCGCGTTGTTATAGCAAGGGAACTTGGCTTAAAAGATGCAAAAGATTTGAAAAACAATTGTGATATCGAGCTTGAAAGTTTTGTGCATGGTTCTATGTGTTTTGCATATTCTGGTAGATGTTTAATAAGTTCAGTACAAAGTGGGCGTATGAGTAATCGTGGCTCTTGCGCAAATGATTGTAGATTTAATTATGAGCTTTATGCGAAAAATCCAGAAACAAATACGCTTTTTAGATTAGAAGAAGATGAAAATGGCACACATGTATTTAATTCTAAAGATTTAAATTTAAGCTCATATATTCAAAAAATTATGCAAGAAAATTGTATTCATGCTTTTAAAATAGAAGGAAGAACAAAAAGTGAGTACTATGTAGCTTTGACTACAAGAACTTATAAAATGGCAGTGCAAGATGTATTGCAAAATACTTTCGATGCGAACAAATATGAAAAAGAAATTCATACTTTAAAACACAGGGGTTTTACGGATGGATATTTAGTTTCAAGAGCTTATGAAAAAACCGATTCTATTAATCATGATACAAGCATAGAAGAAGGAACTCATCAAGTGCATGCTATTAGTGAAGATGGTGAGTTTTTTAAATGTAAAGGCAAGATAGAATTAAACAAAGAATATGAAATTTTAGCTCCGGTTAATTCTAATATAGAATTAGGAGAAAATAAACTAGGTTTAATTTATGAAAATGATGGTAAGAAATTTATAGTTTTTAAACAATTATTAGCCAAAAATAATAAAGAATTTAGTGAAATTCATAGTGGTAATGAAAATGAAATTACTTTACCGTTTAAGCTTCCAGAATTTAGCTTTTTAAGAAGGAGTGTTGAATGAAATTTGTTTCTATATTGATGGGAAGTAAGAGTGATTATGATGTGGTAAAAGAAGCTTTGGGAATTTTGGAAAAATTTGATGTTAAATATGAAATTTTAATCACTTCAGCACATAGAAGTCCTCAAAGAACTCAAGAATACATTAAAAACGCTGAAGAAAAAGGTGCTAAAGTATTTATTGCCGCAGCAGGTATGGCAGCACATTTAGCAGGGGCTGTTGCAGCACACACAACAAAACCTGTTTTAGGTATACCTATGCCAGGAAGTAATTTAGCAAGCATGGATTCTTTATTTTCTACTGTGCAAATGCCAAGTGGGATTCCTGTGGCAACTGTAGCTATAGGTAAAGCAGGGGCTATTAATGCAGCTTATTTAGCTGTACAAATTTTAGCAATAGAAGATGAGTCTTTAGCGCAAAAATTATTAGAAGATAGACAAAAACAACAAGAAAAATTAATCCAAGATTCTAATACAATTGAAGTTTTTCTTTAAGGAGCATGTATGCAAACTTACTTGGAATTAAAAGAATTTTGTCAATTAGTGCATTTATCTGAAGATGTTGTAAAAGGAATGATGGCAAATGGTGCTTTAAATTTCAAAGAAGAAGAGGGTAAAATTTATATAGAAGCTAATCAAGGAACTTTTAGTGTGGTACCTATGAGCTCAAAACAACCTGCTATGGTAAACTCTATGACTTTAGCAGGAGAAAGTTTTGTAGAAAAAACTATAGGAACTATTTTAAATTTACATGAAAAAGTTCTTGATGCTAAGGATGAGACTTTAGAAGCTTTAAAGGGTGAGAATAAATTTTTAAAAGATGCTCTTTATTCTATGCAAGAACTTTACGATGAGGATAGAAAAACTATAGAAAATCTTAATGAGCAACTTAAATATGCACGCAATGAAGTAGAATTTCTAAAAAGAAAATATAAAATGATGTGGAATAAAACAGTAGAATTATATGCAAATTCGCCTGAAAAGTCAGAAGAAATAAAGGAAGAAAAATGACCTTTTCTCAAATGATATTAAATTTACAAGAATTTTGGCAAAAGCAAGGTTGTGCTATTATGCAACCTTATGATTTTCCAGCAGGTGCAGGGACTTTTCATCCGGCAACTTTTTTAAGGAGTTTAGGAAAAAAACCATGGGCAACTGCTTATGTAGCACCAAGTAGAAGACCAACTGATGGTAGATATGGAGAAAATCCTAATAGGTTAGGCGCTTATTATCAATTTCAAGTTTTGATTAAACCAAGTCCTGATAATATCCAAGAATTATATTTAAAAAGTTTAGAAAATTTAGGTTTTGATTTAAAATCGCATGATATTCGTTTTGTTGAAGATAACTGGGAAAGCCCAAGTCTAGGCGCTTGGGGTTTGGGCTGGGAAGTTTGGCTTGATGGTATGGAAGTGACACAATTTACTTATTTTCAGCAAGTTGGCGGTATAAGCGTAGATTTAGTAAGTGCTGAAATTACTTATGGTTTAGAAAGACTTGCAATGTATTTGCAAGATGTAGATAATGTATATGACATAGTTTGGAATGAATTTAACGGCGAAAAAATTACTTATAAAGATGTTCATAAGCAAGGTGAGTTTGAATTTAGTAAATATAATTTTGAAGTAAGTGATGTAAAAACTTTAAATGTGCAATTTGAAAATGCTTATAATGAGTGCAAAAATGCATTAGAAGCAAAGCTTGCTTTACCCGCATATGATTATTGTATGTTAGCAGCGCATACTTTTAACTTGCTTGATGCAAGAGGAGCTATTTCAGTAACTCAAAGACAAGATTTTATGCTTAAAATTAGAGAATTATCTAAAAACTGTGCTTTGGTGTATAAAGAAAGTTTAGATGAAAATTAAAGAAATTTATGATTATTTAGATACTATTAGTCCATTTAATACGCAAAGTTCATGGGACAATAGTGGCTTATTGCTTGGAAATTTCGATCAAGATATAAACAAGATTTATCTTGCTCTTGATGTGGATATGCATTTAATTGAAAATGCGAGTGAAAATTCACTATTTATAGTTCATCATCCTTTAATTTTTAAAGGCTTAAAAAATTTAAGCGGAGTGTTTTATCCGCAAAATATTCTTACTAAAATGATACAAAAAAATATAGCCTTAATCGCTATGCATACGAATTTTGATTTAAGTCATTTAAATGCTTATTTTGCTAATGAAATTTTAGGTTTTAAAATCAAAGAGCAAAATGAGTTTTTAATTTATTGTGATGTTGATTTTAAATTTAGTGATTTAATTACTCATGTGAAAAAAAGTTTAAAGCTTGATTGTATAAGAGTTGTAAATGCAGGTAATGAGAAAATTAAAACTTTAGCAATATGCACAGGCAGTGGAGGAGATTTGATTTCTAGTGTTAAGGCAGATTGCTTTTTAAGTGGAGATTTTAAGTATCATCAAGCTTTGGAAAGTTATCACAATAAACTTAGTTTGATTGATATAGGGCATTATGAAAGCGAATCTTGTTTTAGTGAAATTTTAGCAAAAGATTTGCAAAAATTTCATTTAGAAGTTATAATATCAGTTTCAAAAAATCCATTTCAATATTTTTAAGGAAAAATTCAATGAATAAATACCTAGAACAACTTATAACTTTATCGCAAATTGATAAAGAACTTGATGGTTTTACAAATAAAGTAGAAGATGCTACAAAAGATTTAAAAGAAAAGCGTAATTTGCTTGATAAAACTGAAGAGGAAATTGCTAGTTTTGAGAAAGATATTAAAGATATAGAAAATCAAAAAGTTCAAAACAATAACCATATTGCAGAATTTGGTGTAAAAATCAAAGAAATAGCTAAAAAAAGTGCTGCAGTAAAAACTGAAAAAGAAGCAAATGCTTTAAAAATTGAAGAAGATATAGCTAAAGAGCAACTTGATGCAGCAAATGAAGAAATAGAAAGATTGGATAAAATTTTAGAAAATAAAGAAAAATTCATACAAGAATTGCAAGCTAAAAGAAGCGAACTTGAAAATGAAGTGGATCAAATCGATGTTCAAACTAAAGCTGTATTAGTAGATATTGAAAAAGATAGATTGCAAATTTATGATAAAAAAGTTAAACTGATGGGTGAAATAAATCAAAAAGTTTTAACTTTTTATGAAAAAATTAGAAAATGGGCGGGAAATAGTGCTGTAGTTCCTGTAAAAAAACATGCTTGTTATGGCTGTTTTATGAGAATTTACGACAAAACTTATTTAGCTGTTTTAAAAGGCGATGAAATCGTAACTTGTCCACATTGTGGAAGAATTTTATACAAAGAAAAAGAAGAAAATCAAAATTGATTTTTTTTTATTATATTTTTGCTGCGATTATATATGTAATCGCAGCTCCTTTTTTGTTGATTTTAAGTTTTTGTAAGGAAAAGTATAAAATATCATTAAAATCAAGATTTTTTCTTTACAAAAATTTAAGACAAAAACAAGGTGATGTATATTTTCATGCTTGTTCTTTTGGTGAGATTAAAAGCCTTATTCCTTTAATAAAACTTTTTCCAACTTGTAAAATTTCAACCATCACGCAAACTGGATTTAATGAAGCTTTAAGACATTCTAAAAAAGTAAATTTTTTACCATTTGAAATTTTTGTGCCTTTTTGGATGAGACCTTGTAAAGTTTTGGTTATTTTTGAAGCAGAGCTTTGGCTTATGCTTGTGTTTATGGCTAAATTTTATAATGCAAAAGTGATTTTATTAAATGCTAGGATTAGCGATAGATCTTTAAAAAATTACAAGCGTTTTAGCTTTTTTTATCGTTTGATTTTTAAATATATTGATGTTGTATTTGCGCAAAGTCAAAAAGACAAAGAAAGATTAGAATGCTTGGGCGCTAAAAATGTTATAGCATATAAGAATATCAAAGCTAATATAAAACAAGAGCAAGTGAAAAACTATTCCAAACCTAAAGCTAGGATTATTGTATTTGCTAGCACACATGAAAATGAAGAGCAATTATTGCTTGATGAAATTAATTTAGAAGAAAATGATAAATTGATTATTGCCCCAAGACATCCGGAGCGTTTTGGCGAGGTTGAGGGAATTTTAAAAGATTTTTGTCAAAAAAACCACTATAATATGCAAAAATTTTCAGACTTTACTTTAAGTGAAAATGATTTTGCAAATTTTTTTAATACCAAATGTTTATTGTTAGATACTTTGGGTGAGCTAGAAAGTTTTTATAAGATTAGTGATGTGGTTTTTTTATGCGGCTCTTTTGTAGATAATATAGGTGGACATAATCCCATAGAAGCAGCTAGATGGAATAATGCTATTATCTCAGGGAGATATTTTTTCAATCAAGAAAGTTTATATCAAGAAGTTGATAGTTTATATATTTGCGAGAGTGTAAAAGATATAAATAGTTTTTTAAAACAAAAATTATCACAAGCACAACTTAAAGAACAAAGTGACTTAAGTGAAGTTATACTAAGTATAAAAGAAGGTTTAGATGCAAGAAAAAGCTTATAAATTGCTTGCAATGCAAGAAAAAATTTCTAATAACGCAGCAAAGGATTTGATTGACAAAGGCTGTGTTTTTGCTATGGGTAAAAAGGTTGTTATAGCTAGAGCTTTAATGAGTTCTAAAACAAGATTTGTTGTGCAAAAAATAAAAAAAGCAAAAATACTTTTTGAAGATGATAAAATCATAGCCTTAAATAAGCCTTATGGAGAAATTAGTGAGAATTTAGAAAGTGTTTATAATGCTAAATTAATCAACAGGCTTGATAGAGAAACAAGTGGAGTTTTACTTTTAAGTAAAGATGAGGAATTTAGACTAAAATGTATCCAAGAATATAAAAAGCAAAATGTTTATAAAAGCTATTTAGCTATTGTTGAGGGAGTGATTGCTGAAGAACTTGAAATTTGTGAAAAAATAACTACTATAAAAAATAAATCCGGAGCTTTTAGTAAAATCGATAAATTTGGCTTAGAAGCTCATACTCAAGTTATACCTTTAATGGTAAATGCTAAAAAAACCTTAATAAAAGCAGTCATTAAAACAGGTAGAACACATCAAATTAGAGTACATTTAAATCATATAAAACATGGTATTATCGGTGATGAAAAATATGCAAAAATTAGTTCATCAAGAATGTATTTACACTCTTATGAAACGCATATTTTTGATTATCAATTTAAAGCCTTACTTGATGAGAGCTTCAATGCTTATGGTTTTGAAATAAAAAATTTAAATTTTTAAAGGCGTTTAAAGCTAAAAGGGTTTATAATTTAGCTTTTTAAAATTTTAATAAAGGGAAAATAAAGTGTTTGAAATAGTTAGTGAGTCATTTAAATCCGCAGTTAATAAACTTCGTTTTGTTGATGATGAAAAAGCTTTAAAAAATGCTCTTGACACTTTAAAAAAAGCCCTTTTAAAAGCAGATGTACATCATAAAGTTACTAAAGAATTACTTACTTTAGTAGAAAATGATGTAAAAACTAATGGCATAGGTCAAAAACAATTTTTAGACTCAATTAAGAAAAATTTAGAAGAAATTCTTAGTGTTAAAGGTAAAAATCAAGGTTTTGTATTTGCTAGTAAGCCGCCTACGGTTGTTTTGATGTGTGGTTTACAAGGTGGTGGTAAAACTACTACTACGGTAAAAATTGCTAATTACTTAAAACTAAGAAATAAAAAAGTACTAATTGCTGCATGTGATTTGCAAAGATTGGCTGCAGTAGAGCAATTAAGACAACTCACTCAAGCTAATGAGCTTGATTTATTTTTCATAGAAAATGAAAGCAATCCTTTAAATGTAGCTAAACAAGCTTTAGAAAAAGCAAAAAATTCTATGTATGATGTTTTGCTTGTAGATACTGCCGGCCGTTTAGCAATTGATACGGCTTTGATGAATGAGCTTAAAGAAGTAAAAGCTATTTTAAATCCTGATGAAGTATTTTATGTAGCTGATGCTATGAGTGGTCAAGATGGAGTTAAAACTGCAAGTAGTTTTAATGAGGCTTTAGAAATTACAGGGGTTGTTTTAAGTAAATTTGATGCAGATACTAAAGGTGGTGTTGCGCTAGGTATGGCAAAACAAATTGGTGTGCCTTTAAGATTTATAGGTGTTGGTGAGAAAGTAGCTGATTTGGAAGTGTTTATCCCTGATAGGATTGTTAATCGTATCATGGGCGAGGGTGATTTAGCGACTTTGGCTGAAAAAACTGCTACCATTATTGATGAAAAAGAAGCAAAAAAACTTAATAAGAAAATTAAAAAAGGTGAATTTAATTTTAATGACTTTTTAAATCAAATGGAAAGTGTTAAAAAACTTGGTAGTATGAAATCAATCATTGGTATGATACCTGGTTTATCATCTATGGCAGCAAATATTAAAGATATTGACTTGGATAATTCTAAAGAAATTATTCATATTAAGGCAATGATTTCATCAATGACGCCAAAAGAAAGAGAAAATCCTGATTTATTAAATAATGCAAGAAAGCGTCGTATTGCAGAGGGTGCTGGTTTATCTCAAATGGAAGTAAATCGCTTTTTAAAACAATTTAGTAATGCAGCCAAGTTGGCAAAGAAATTTTCAAATAAAAAAGGAATGGAAAACTTTATGAATATGTTGCAGCAAGCTAAAAGACCGCAATAATTAAAGCTTTTTTATGGATATATGAGTTAAAATATCTATAACAAAATTTTAATTTTTTTAGGAGTATTAAAATGACAGTAATCAGACTTACAAAAATGGGACGTAAAAAAAGACCATTTTATCGTATAGTTGTAACTGATAGTAGAAAAAGACGCGATGGTAGCTGGATAGAAAGCATTGGATATTACAATCCTATGGTTGAACCTGAAGTGGTAAAATTTGATGCTGAGCGTTTAGCTTATTGGAAAAGCGTAGGTGCTAAATTAAGCGATAGAGTAGCAGCTATTACAAGCAAATAAAATGGTTGAAAATTTTTTAAGAGAATACGCAAAATTAATTGTTGATTTTCCTGAAAAAGTTGATATACAAAGACAAAATTTAGAAAATAATTTTGCTGAAATTATCATTTATGTCGATCCATCTGATACTGGTAAGTTGATCGGAAAAAATGGAAAATTAATCAACGCAATAAAAACAGTCATTATGGCTTATAAAGTTAAAGATGCAACTTCATATCGTATAACGGTAAAAGCTATTGAAGAATGATTTAGTCCAAGTTGCTAAACTTGGGAAAAGTGTTGGTTTGAAAGGTTATGTAAAATTACATAATCTTAGTGATTTTTATGAGCAGTTTAAAATAGGTGCTAAATTTTTTGATATTAATCAAAAAATTTACACCATAAAAGCTTTTGATAAAACTAGATCTTTAGTTTTATTTGAAGGTTTTGAGAGTGTTGAGACTGCCAAAACCTTAACTAATATTACTCTTTTTCAAACTATTGAAGCTACAAAAGAAACTTGTAAATTAAAAAAAGATGAGTATTTTTATTTTGATATAATTGGATGTGACGTTATTGAAAATGAGCAAAAACTAGGTGTAGTTGAAGACATTTTAGAAAATGGAGCAGGATTTTTATTTTGTATAAAATGCGATGAAAAACTACAAACAAAGGTTAAAAACTTTTATATTCCTTATGTTGATAAATATATTCAAAAAGTTGATGTAGAAAATAAAAAGATATTCACACAATCTGCTTTAGATATTTTAGAAAATTCATGAAATATACTTTTGTAAGTTTATTCCCAGAGCTTATTGAGCCTTATTTTCAAACTTCTATTTTAGCAAGAGCAAAAGAAAAAGGGATATTAGAATTTGCTTTTGTTAATCCTAGAAATTTTACCACAAACAAGCACTTTAAAGTAGATGATTATAAAATAGGAGGAGGCGCAGGGCTTTTATTACAAGTTCAGCCTTTGTATGATTGCTTAAGGCATATTAAAAAGCAAGATAAAAATGTTCATTTTGTTTTTCTTTTGCCTTGCGCTAAGACTTTTAAACAAACTGATGCTAAAAGATTAAGTAAGAAAGATCATATTTGCTTTGTAAGTAGTAGATATGAGGGTTTGGATGAGCGCATTGTGGAAGAATTTGCTAATGAGGTATTTTCTATAGGTGATTTTATACTTACAGGTGGAGAGTTAGCGTCTTTGGTGATGTGTGATGCTATTAGCAGAAATATTCAAGATGTTCTTGGAAATAGTGAAAGCTTAAGTGAAGAAAGTTTTGAAAATGACTTATTAGAAGCCCCATCATTTTCTAAGCCATTTGTTTTTGAAAAGGAAAATAAAAAATTTTATGTGCCTTCAGAGTTTTTAAAGGGAAATCACGCTAAAATAACAGCTTTAAAAACTACTTTGGCGTCTTGCAAAACGAAATATTTTCGTCCTGATTTGTATCAAAAGCATGAACGCAAATTTTAAGGAATATCGTTATGAAAAATAAATACATTGAGCAATTTGAGCAAAAACAAATTGAAGGTAAAAATGTTCCAGAATTTCGTGCTGGAGATACTTTAAGACTTGCTATTCGCATTAAAGAAGGCGATAAAACAAGAATTCAAAATTTTGAAGGTATTTGTATAGCACGTAGAGGAAATGGTGTAGATGAAACTTTCATCGTACGTAAAATCGGCGCTAATAATGTAGGCGTTGAAAGAATTTTCCCTATTTATAGTGAAAGTTTAGAAAGTATTACAGTATTAAGAAGAGGTCGTGTACGCCGTGCTAGATTATTCTACCTAAGAGATAGAAGAGGTAAGGCTGCTCGTATTAAAGAACTTAAAAAATAAAAGTGAAATTTAGAACTCAAATATATGAAGCAATTTCTTGGGAACAAGAAATTCAAAACGGCATTAATATATCTAAGAAAATAGAAAATGCTTATGCTAAAGAAATCTGCATAACTATGTCAAAAGATAGCTTTATGAAAGATCATAAAGCACCTTTTGATATTACCATACAAGTATTAAAAGGCTCTATCGATTTTGGAGTTTTAAACCAAAAAATTCTACTTAAAACGCTAGATAGTATAAGTTTAAAAGCTCATGAGATTCATAATCTTTTAGCGCTAGAAGATTCTATAGTGCGCTTAACTTTGTATAAGCAAGATAGTCTTGAACGCGTTGAAAGTGTTTTAAAATATTAATTTAAGCCTCATTTTGTATAATTTTAGCTTACTAAAATTAGGAAGTTAAGCTATGAAATGGACTAAAGATTCTTGGAAAAATTATAAAATTCAGCAACAACCACAATATCCTGATGAAAATGAATTGCAAGATGTTGTTAAAAAATTAGAAAAATTACCACCGCTTGTTTTCGCAGGCGAGGTAGATAAATTAAAAAAATCTCTTGCTAAGGTTGTAAATTCTCAAGCATTTTTACTTCAAGGAGGAGATTGTGCGGAGAGTTTTGTAAATTTTGGTGCTGATAATATAAGAGATATGTTTAAAGTTATGCTTCAAATGGCTATAGTGCTTACTTTTGCAGGATCTTGCCCTATAGTTAAAGTAGGGCGCGTTGCAGGACAATTTGCAAAGCCAAGAAGTAGTGATTTTGAAGAAGTTGATGGGGTAAAGCTTCCAAGTTATCGCGGGGATATTATTAATGGTTTTGAATTTAATGAAAAATCAAGAATAGCTGATCCTAAAAGAATGCTAGAAGCGTATTATCAAAGTGCTACAACTTTAAATTTATTAAGAGCTTTTTCAAGAGGCGGTTTAGCGGATTTAAGAGTAGTGCATAAGTGGAATTTGGGTTTTTTAAAAAAGGCAGAGCTTGGGAGAAAATATGATGAACTTAGCGAAAAAATCACTCAAGCTTTAGCTTTTATGCAAGCTTGTGGTATCACTGATACTCCAAATCTTTCTCAAACAGCCTTTTATACTTCTCATGAAGCCTTGCTTTTGCCTTATGAAGAAGCTTTAACTAGGGTAGATAGTTTAAGTGGGGAAATTTATGATTGTTCAGCACATATGCTTTGGATAGGTGAGCGTACTAGAAAAGCAGATGAAGCACATGTGCATTTTTTAAGTGGAGTGAAAAATCCACTTGGTGTTAAACTTAGTGCTAATTATGATTTAAATGAGATTAAAAAGCTAGTAAGTATTTTAAATCCACATAATGAAGCAGGAAGATTAAATTTCATCATCCGCATGGGATGTGATAAGATAGAAAATGCCTTGCCAAAATTATTTAAAGAGTTAAAACAAGAAGGATTTAATATACTTTATAGTATAGATCCTATGCATGCAAACACAGTTAAATCAGGTAATTTTAAAACAAGAGAATTTGATAAAATCATCCAAGAAGTGCGTGCATTTTTTGAAATAGCTATGAGTGAGAGCGTATATCCTGGTGGGGTACATTTGGAAATGACAGGGCAAAATGTAACAGAATGTGTAGGAGGCTCTTTAAATATCACTCAAGAAGAACTTTCTAAACGCTATGAAACACAATGTGATCCAAGATTAAATGCTGACCAAGCTTTAGAATTAGCATTTATCATAGCAGACTTAGTTAAAAAGGCAAGAAAATGTTAAAATTTTATGGTATTAAAAATTGCAATAGTGTTAAAAAGGCTATGGATTATTTAAATTCTAAGCAAATTGAATTTGAATTTTTAGATATTAAAAAACTAGATGAAGAAACTTTGGATTTTTGGCTTGGCAAAAGGAGTGTTTTAGAGCTTGTAAATACAGCGGGTATGAGTGCTAGAAAATTAGGCTTAAATAAAGAAAAACTTCAAAATTTAAACCAAGATGAAATTAAAGCAATGATTTTAGAAAGTCCAACGCTCATAAAACGCCCATTGATTGTAAAAGATGATGAAGTTTTTATAGCTAAAGAGTATGAGAGTTTTTAAAATGCTAGAGTGAAAAACTCTAGCATTTAGGAGTTTCTCAAAAAATATTTTTTTAGAATTTGTATTTAAAACCTACTTGACCGCTTATATAAGTTTCGCTTTTACCATCTGTTTTACCAGCTAGTATTTGTTTAGCTCCAACACCTGCATTTAAGCTAAATTGCTCATTGATATCTACATTACCACCTATAATGATTTGTCCATAGGTTTTTTTCTTATCATCACTTTTTACACTAGGTAATGCTACACCATTTAAACTTGCTACAAAATCATCTCCATTATTCATTACATATTGTTCTATTTTTGGGGTGATAAATAAATATGATTCTTCACTCATATATTTTCTAAGTTCAGTGCCAAGTTCTAATGAGATGGAATTGTTGCTAGCGCTATTGACATCTTTTCCTGCTATGCCATTTTCTTTATAGCTTGGAGTATGTGCATAGTAGTAGTTTGCTCCAGCAAAAGGTTTGATAAATAAAGTATTATCGCTAAAATCAAAAACATATCCCATGTTAGCACTCAAACCAAGGAATTTTCTATTAAAGTCAGCACTATTTGTAGTGTTAAATCCTCTATTTATAATATCTTGATCTGTTGGAGAAATTTGAGCATAAGCCTTAACATTAACTTCAACTTTTGGACTTATATAGATATTAGAATAAGCACCAAATTGGAAGTTATCTGATTTTTGGGTTAAAAGATTATCTTTTATTTCAGCATTTGCATAAGTAAAATAAGCTCCAATAATAACATCATCATTGACTTTTCTATCCATACCTATAGTAGCTCCATATAAAGCACCACTATCTCCATCTATGATGTTTGCACCACCTATAACATTACCCCAAATGCTGTTATTATAATTATCAACATAATTTCCTCTATAATCATTAGCAGCAAATCTTATTTGAGATAATTTTGTAGCATAATTTCCATAAGGATTATTTAACATAGCTACACGAGAACCTATAGATACATCATTTGAGACATTAATAGTTGAGTTTATACCTGATGAAGCTTGATTTACATTTGAGATAGATTTAGCTGAATCTTTTATATCATTTGCTACTTGCTCTCCAGCTTTATCAAATTTAATACTACCTATTGCATTAAAATCTTTACCGAGTGCAAGTCCATCTAAAATTTTAGAAACAAAGTCTTTGTTGGAAGTTGAAACGCTAGAATCGTTTTTAATGTAATCATCATTAGAGATTTCTCCGCTTCCAGCATTGCTAATCATATCTTGAATTTGTTTTATTTGCTCATCAATTTTTGCAATGGCTTCATCAATTTTTTCTTTATTAGCACCTTCATCATCTTTGGCATCTTCTAAATCAGTTTTAATTAATTCTAGATATTTTTTATCACTTTCTAAGACTTTCTTATTATCAAGTACATTTTCATTTGCGCCACCGCTAATTAAAAGCTTATTATCTTTTGTAGAAAGTTCATAATCAACAAAATCTTTTACATCTATAGCTCTTACAATTTCATAATCAAGTCCTAAATCTTTGCTACTCATACCTACAATGTTTTCAAAATTTTTACTTATGTTTGCACTAGCTTTGTTTGAGCTTGTTATATCTTCATTAAATCCTTCGCTTGCACTCATGAAAACATAATTATTTAAAGCCAAATCACCAAAACTTGTTGTTCCTATGGAAAAGTTTGAATTTGTGATATTTGCTTTACCATTTACTTGTATGTGGTTTTGACTTTTATTACCACCTATGGTAAATAGAGTAGATTTATCTGCTGTAAAATTTCCATTTACTTCAAGAGAACCTTGTAGGCCATGCCCATCGCCGATTAAAATAGCTGAAGATTTTATATCATCTAAAACGCCCTCTGTAGGATTAGATGAACCTCTTATATTAAAATCTCCATTGACTATAGATTTTCCATCTAAGCTTTGAAATATCACATCTGTTGCCTCAGTTTTTTTAGCATTAATGGTATAGTTTGTTACATAACTAGTACCTTCGGAAGTATTTTTCAAAGTAAGATTATTAGAATTTAAGTTAATATTTACTCTTGAAAAATCTTTAAATTCATCGTTAGCTATAGCATTAGCTAGGTCTGTCATTGTGAGATTTATAGTTAAGTCTTGATTAGTATATTCTTGTTTTAGATTGAAATTTTGACCATCGCTAGTTTCAAAATAATTTTTCATAGTGTCATCTGTTATGGCAATTTCTTGTGCTAAGATGACACTGCTTAATAAAGCACTAATGCTAACTCCCATTAAAACTTTACTTGTGTAATAAGAAAGTTTCATTTGATTACTCCTTGTAAATTTAAATTGAAAAAAGCATTATACCCCCCCCCATAAATTTAAGTTTAAAGTAAATGAGATTTTCAAAAAGTAATTAAATTTTCTCTCTTTGGTAGATTTTTTTAATTTTCACATCTAAATTATGAGCAAATTTAAATAAAGCTGGCACTACTAAAAGTGTAAGTAAGGTTGAGCTAATAAGACCAAATATAATAGCAATAGCCATAGGAGAATTTCCTTCAAAGCCAGAACCCCTTGAAAGTGCTAGTGGAAGCATGGAAAAAATCATTGCAAAAGTTGTCATTAAAATGGCTCTTAAGCGACTTTTTCCTGCATAAATTAGCGCTTTTTCTACTTCCATACCTTCATCGCATTTTTTATTAGCCACATCTACTAATAATATAGCATTTTTTCCTACCATTCCAAAAAGCAAAATAATAGCTACAAGTACAAATAAAGAAAAGTGATTTCCTGTGATAAAAATTCCAAAACAAGCTCCACCAAAAGCCAAAGGCATGCTTATCATGATGATTAAAGGAAGTATTAAACTTGAATACAAAGAAGCAAGGATTAAATAAATCAAAATCATTCCCAAAGATATAGAAAACAAAAATCCACTAATGGTATCATCTAAAAAATCCAAAAAGCCAGAATAAGCAAAAGATAGGTTATTTTTTCCTAAAATATAAGCTAAATTGGACTCAAAAATTTTTCTTACTTCACCCAAAGAAATGTTTTCTATGCTTGAAGTGAGTTTTATACTAGTAGTTTTATTGTGTCTGTTAATCAAAGAAAGATCTTTTTTATAAGAAAAGCTAGCAATACTAGCAAGTTTTATACTTTCATTATTATGATTTTTAAGTTCTATTAGCTCTAAACTAGTTGGATTTTGCTTAAAAGCTTCATCAAAGCTAAGGATAATTTCATCTTTAAAATTTTTATAATCCATATTTCCAACACTTAAATTTCCAAATGAATAAGCCAAGACATAAGCAAGTTCTTGAGGGTTAATACCAAGTTTGGCAGCTTTTTCTCTATTGATGTTAATAGCAATTTCTTCTTTTAAATCCCCTTCATTATCATCTATAGCAACAAAACCTTCATGTTTTGAAAACACTTCTTTCATTCTATTAATAGCTTCTTTTATTAGCTTTAAATCATCACCTAAAATTTGAATTTGAACCGGATCTTCAATGCCTGCTCCTTCTATTTTAGGGAGTTCTAAAACTTTTATCTTTAAGTCTTCATAGGAGTTTAATTTTTCTTGAAAAAGACTAATAAGCTTAGGTTGTCTGAATTTTCTTTCATTTAAAGGTTTTAATTTTACATAAATTTTTGCTTTTTTAATTTCCTTTGCGTCATTATATCCTATAAGTAAATATGCATAAGCAACACTTGGATCTTGCTTTATATTTTCATATACTTTTAAACTTTTTGCTTTCATAGCTTCTAAAGATAAGTCGTTTTTGCTTTCTAATAAAACTTGTATTTCACTATCTTCTTCTATAGGTAGAAAATCTAAACCTATTTTAGGAGCTAAAGAAAAACATAAAATAATTACAACAAGCGTTGATAGGATAAATTTAATTTTATTAGCTAAAACTTTATAAAGTAGCTTTTCATAAAATAAGTCAAGTTTTATAAATAAAAATTCACTTTTTTTATAAAATGCGCTTTCGCTAGTATTTAAAAATCTAGCACTTAAGGTAGGTATTAAAAATACACTTACAAGATAGCTTATAATCACACCAGAAGCAACACTAGTAGCTAATACATTAAAAAATAAACCAGGAACTGAATTCATATAAGCAATAGGTATAAATATACACAATAAAACCGCACTAATGCTTAAGACGCTAAAGCCTATTTCTTTGATCCCTTCAAATGAAGCTTGTAAAGGAGGAAGTGTTTTTGCTTTTTTGGCTATACTTTCAATGATGACTATAGCATCATCTATAAAAATTCCTATACTTAAAGTAAGAGCTATAATGGTTAAGCGATTAATATCATAACCTAAAAGATTAATGAGAAAAAAACTAGAAATAATTGAAGTTGGTAAAACAATAAAAGCTAAAATAGTCGCGCTGATATTTCTTAAAAATACATACACTATTAAAAGTGTTAAAATCACGCCAAAAACCATATCAAAAATAACTTGATTGATATGTTTTAAGATATTTTGGCTTTTATCATAAACTATTTTAATTTCTATTTCATTGCCTGCTATTGTTTGTAGTGTTTTTAAGGAATTTTTGATATTTTCTATAACTTTTAAGGAGTTATAACCAGAAATTTTATTAAGCTCAAGTAATACCCCATCTTTTGTATCAAGCATTGCAAACTGCTTTTGATCTTCTAAGCCATAACTAATATTTGCTATATCTTTTAAAAATATTCCACTAAAAATGCGTATATTTTCTAGCTCTTTTAAATTTTGTGCTTCAAAATATCCTTTGATAGTGAAATTATCTTTTGAATTTTCAAACTCACCTAGATATTGTTTAAAATTATGGCTTTGGATGATTTTAGCTACATCAAGTGCATTAATATGATATTTTTGTAAGGCATTAGGCAGGAGTTTGATTTGAACTTGTGGTTTTAAAAAGGCTATATCATTGATCGTTCCAACTCCTGAAATTTTTTGTAAAAATGGTTTTATATCATTGTCAATCTTACGCATAAGTTTTAAATGATCTTTGGAGCTTAAAAATAATGATACAACAGAACCTGCATCAGGGGATATTTTTTCTAAGGTTGGCTTTGCTGGAAGATTAATAGTATTAAGTTTATCTCTAATATCATTTGCAGCTACTTCTAAGTTTTTGCCTAATTCAAATTCAACAACAGAAATAGAAAAATTATTATAACTTGTAGAATTGATATTTTTTATCCCTTGTACGTCTGAAATTGCATTTTCTATTTCTTTGGTTATTTTAGATTCTATGTATTTTAAATCCCCATTGGCGGTTGTTGTGATTTTAATCAAAGGAATATCTACTTTTGGATAAAGATTAATAGGCATACTAAAAATAGAAAAAGTACCAAAAATCACCAAAGCGATAAAAAACATCAAAACAGCAATAGGATTATTAATAGCAAAACGATACAAGATTAATCCTTGGTAGTGATTTTTCCTTCTCCAAAAGAACCTGGAGTAAAGTTTAAGGCCTCAACTTCTGCATAAATTTTTCGTGTTTTTATGTCTATACTTGGATAAATAAGTGTGATTTTACCTTGATATTCTTTTTCATTTGAGTCTATTTTATAAATAAAAATATCATCGATTTTTACCTTGTCTTTAAATTTTTCATCAAAACTTAAAAGCAATTTTACTTTTGGATAAGAAAAAAAATCAAATAAAACATGAGAAATTCCCCTAGCTCCATCGCCTATGTCGATATATTTGTTAGAAATAATCCCATCATAAGGTGCTTTTAGAGTTTTTTTATCGATTAAATCTTTATAGTGTTGTATATTTAAAAAGGCTTTTTGTTGCAAGCTTTGTGCTTTTTGAAACTCAAATAAAACATTTTCATAACTTTGCTTATCTATAACTTCTTGTACCTTTTTAAATTTTTCTAAAGAACTTTTAGCATGTTCTAGCGCAAGAGTGGCAAGTTTGTATTCATTTTGTGCTAATTTTAAGGCTATTTGCTCACTAGAATCTTCAAGTTTAAGTAAAACTTGATCTTTTTTTACCTTATCATTAACATTCACATAAATTGCCTTAACTATACCAGCACTTTGCAAGGATAATTTTGATTGATTTTGTGCAAGCACATCAAAACTAGCATAAATTTCTTCAGCTTTTAAAGTGAGTAGAGAAAATAAAATTAAAAATACTAATTTCATTCTAAAACCTTTGTTTTTATATCAATTCCAGCTGTAAAATAATACCTTGCTTTTGTAATTTCATATTCATTTTTAGCTAGTTCAAGCTGACTTTGACTTTTGTATTTTAATTCTAATGCATTTAGGTATTCTACATATGAGCAAAGTCCTGCGGTGTATTTTTTCTCAATAGCCTCAAAAGCTAAGTTAGCTGCTTTGAAACTTGCATTTAATGCTTTTATTTTAACTTTAGAAATTTCAATTTCTTGTAAAAGATTATCTAGTTCTATATTTACTTTTCTTTTAGTTTTTTCAAGCTCTAATTGAGTGATTTTGCTTGTATATTTTTGAGCTTCTAGAGCTTTTTGATTAGCACCAAAATCAAAAATTTTCCATTCAAAAGCTAAAATAAAACGATTGCTTTGTCCATGTTCTTTTAGAAAGCTTTCGCTTGTTGATTTTAGCTCATGCGGTAATTTAGGATTGTAGTTCATATCATAAAAACTAAAACTATTTTGTAAAAATATTTTTGGAAACAACTCAGCTCTAGCAGAGTCTATTTTTAAATTTTCTAAATTTAATTTTTCTTGCATAAGGGCTATTTCATAGCTTTTGTTTTTTTCTACACTTGGTTCTTGTAAAATATTTTGAAAAGAAGGCGTAAAATGCGTTTTACTAAGATTATAAATTTCATTTTTTAATTCATATAGTTTTAACTCATTTTGAGCTAATTCATAAGAGCTTAACTCAAATTTTGCTCTTATGCTCTCAAGCTCACTTTGGCTAGCAAGTCCAGCTTGGTAAAAATTTTCTAAGCGCTTGAGTTGATTTTGTAGAGTGATTTCTTTTTGTTTATCACTTGCTATAATACTTTCTAAACTAAGATAATTAAAATACAAAACACTAGCACTAAGTGCCATATAATTTGCCATGTTTTCTTTTTCAAGATGAGCAAGTTGTTTTAGACTTTGCATGCTAGCGATTTTTGCTTCTCTATTACCCCCATCAAAAAGTAAAAATTTAAGCGAAAGAGTACTCATTAGACTTTCTTGGGGTTCTATGATAAAGCGATCTTTGTTTGAGCCAAGATAAGAAACACCTAAATGTAAACTTGGTAAATAAGCATTTTGCACACTTTCTTGTTCTAAAATACTTTTTGAAAATTGGAGTTGCTTTTGTAAGTAATTTTCATTGTTTAAACTTAAATCTATAAATTCTTTAAGATTATTAGCTAGCAAAAATAAGGGCAAGAAAAGTAAATATAAAATTTTCATTTTTAAACTTTTTGTTTTATTATAGAAAATATAACTTAAAGTAATGATAAAGCAAGAAAATTTTTAAGTAGCTTTTTGCCATTTTGACTTAGTATGGCTTCAGGATGAAATTGAACTCCATAAATGTCGTATTTTTTATGTTTTAAAGCCATGATGATATTATCTTCACTTTGGGCTAAAATTTCACATTTTTTACCTATATGGCTAACATAAAGAGAGTGATATAAACAAATTTTAAAATTTTGTTCAAGATTTTTAAAAAGTGGGTTTGGTTTAAATTTTATAGTTTTTACCTTACCATGAGTTGGATTTGGAAGTTTAGAAATTTTACCACCAAAAACATGTGCTATGCATTGGTGTCCTAGACAAATTCCAAGAATTTTTTTATCTTTTTTAAAATATTTTATAGCTTCTAAGCTTAGTTTTGATTCTTTTGGAGAATTTGGTCCAGGGGAGATTAAAAGATGAGTGAAATTGTATTTTTTAAGCTTTTTTGGATTTTTAAATTGATCGTTTTTGATGATTTTATAAGCAATATTTAATTCTTTTAAATAAAAGGCTATGGTGTAGGTAAAAGAATCATAATTATCTATAATCAAAACTCTCACAAAAACACCCTTTTTAGGCCTCTTAAAGAATTAATAGCATAAATTTCTTTAGCATTTAAAAGCTCATTTTTAGTGATATCTTTTTCTTTGATGAGCTTGTGTTTTAAGAGTGCTTGTCTATAAATGCCATTGAGGCAGTTTTTAGCATAAGGAGTAAAATATTCATCATTTAAATTTATGATAATATTAGTTCTTGAACCCTCACAAAGTATGCCTTTTTCATCAAAAAAAACTATATCATAGCAAATGTTTTCTTTCCATAGATATGAATTTGCTTCATATAAACTACGCAGAGAAGTTTTATGGTGTGTTAAAAGATTTACTTTTACGATATCTTTACTTATGAGTAGTTTTTTGCTTGAATTTTCTTGTATATTGCTAAAATCAAACTCATAAAGGCCATTTTTGAAAAGTTTTAATTTAATAGCTTTTGAGCCTTTTTGAGTAAAATTACTTTTTGTAAAAAAATGATGATGATTAAAAACAAAATTATCAAAATTTTGTAAAGATTTACAATGGAATTTTTTATCTTTACTCTCTAGTATATTTTTAAAATCATGCATTAATATTTGAGTATCAAAGCCAAAAAAATTAGCTGAGTTTAAAATTCTTTGTAAATGTTCTTTGAAAAATAAAATAGAATGATTTTTAAAATACATTGTTTCAAATAAATAAAAGTTAGGTTCTAAAATTTTACTTTTTAGTTTTAATTCTTCAAATTCATCTTGTTTTTGTGAGTCCCATACAAGCCCACTTCCCACACCATATCTTAAAAAATCATCATTGCTTTTTTTCTCTAAAGTGCGTATAGCTACGCTAAATTTTGCTTTGTTTTTATGGATTAAACCTATAGCTCCACAATAAATTCCGCGTTTTCTTTGCTCTAAATTTTCTATAAGTTTAATAGTTTCTATTTTGGGTGCGCCTGTGATAGATCCACATGGAAAAAGGGCTTTGAAAATTTTAAAATAATCATTTTTTTGCTTTAATTTTCCGCTTATTTTTGAAATGAGTTGGTGTAAGGTAGGGTAGGTTTTAACCTTAAAAAGTTCGCATTTTAAAGAATGTTTTTTGATGAGTTTTGAAATATCATTGCGTAATAAATCAACTATCATTACATTTTCGCTAATGGTTTTTTCATCACATTTTAAAAATTTTTTTAGATTTTCATCTTCTTTTGGATCATTTGAGCGTTTGATTGTGCCTTTCATGGGTTTTGTGATGATTTTTTTATTTTTGATTTTAAAAAAAAGCTCAGGTGAAAATGAAGCTAGTTCTAAAAATTCATTTTTCATATAAGCTTTATAAGGGGTATTTTGCTTAGGATAAAGGCTTAAAAAACTCTCGTATAAATTAAGATTTGATTGTAAATGTAATTCTTGAGTAAGATTAACTTGATAGCTTTGACCTTTAGCTATAGCATCTTTAACTTTGTCAAAGTTTTTAAAATATTTTTCTTGATTTAAATTGGATGAAAAACTTGGATAAAAGTCTAAATTTTTTTCTTCGTTTGTAAAGATTTTTTTTGATTTAAAAGCAAAAAAATACAAAAAAGGCTCTTTACTTTTATAATTTTTATCTTCTAGATATTTATAAAATTCATATTGAATATAACCTAAAAAATAATATTGATTTTTGTATTTTTCTATGATTTTAAAAGCTTTTTTACTTTCTTTTTGAGTATAGGCTTTAAGAGTGAAAGCAAGATCATCATAAAGATATTTTCCAAAGATAGCAAATGTCATTGATATCCTTAGCTTAGAAAATATACCCAAATAGGTAAAGAAATAAAGGCAAAAACTATACCAAAAGCCACAGAACTAACTGCTAAATTTGTATCAAGTTTTGCTTTCATAATCATAGCTGCAACCATTGTCATAGTAGGCATAGCTGATTCAAGTAAGGCAATGATAGAGCTAGGATTTAATTTGAAATTTAAAAGCTTTAAAAGCACTAAAAAGATTAAAGGTGTGAGTATCATTTTACCAAAAATGACTATTATAGTTGCTTTATAAGAAGTTTTTATACTTAAAAAGCCTAAATTTAAACCTATGGCAAAAAGTGCTATAGGTGTGGCACTAGCTCCAAGCATACGCAAAGGTTCAAAGATAAAATCAGGAAGTGTGGTAAACTTAAAACAAAGTCCTAAAATCAAAGCAACAAAAGGTGGAAAAGTAAAAACTTTTTTAAGATTTTGTAAAAAGCTTACTTTTTGCTCGCTAGCTAAAGAGATGATAAAGGGAGCAAGCAGTGCCACTGGCAAAGAAGTAGCAAGTGCATCATAAAGGATAATCTCACCCAAAAAATGAGGATCTTGATAAATTCCACTAATAATAGGTATACCTACAAATAAAGTATTTCCAAAGCTAGAAAGTAAAAAAATACTTACAAGAGTACTTTTACTAAATTTAAAACAAAGAGCTAAAAATACACAACATAATGCTGAAACAATAGCACAACCTAACCCAAGCAATATAATAACAATTAAAGAAAAATCAAAATTTAAATGATAAGCACGCTCAAAAATCAAACAAGGCAAGGCAAAAATAATAGCAAAATCTAAAAAAGCACGCGCTTGTTTTTGTTTTAAAATTTTGATTTTTTTAGCAAAATATCCACCAAAAAGCAAACAAAATATACTGAATAAGGAAGAAAAAATATACATTTTATTCTGCTAGGTTAAAAAGCTTTTGACTAAATTTTGTATGAGTAAATTCCATCCATCTACAAGCACAAATATCAAAAGTTTAAAAGGCATAGAAATCATAACAGGAGGTAGCATCATCATACCCATAGCCATTAATACCGAGCTTACTACCATATCAATAACCAAAAATGGCAAGAAAAGTAAAAAGCCTATTTCAAAGGCAGTTTTAAGCTCGCTTATCATAAAGGCTGGCACTAAAACTGTTAAAGGCACATCATCTATGGTTTTTGGATTTTCTAAATTTCTAATCCTATAAAAAAGCGCTAAGTCTTTTTCCCTGGTGTTTTTTAGCATAAAATCTTTAAAAGGCTTAACACCTTTAGCAAAAGCTTCTTCATAACCTATTTGTTCAGCGATATAGGGTTTTATACCTTCGTTGTATGATTTTGTAGCCACAGGCTCCATAATGAAAAAAGTTAAAATCAAAGCTAAGGTAACCAAAATAGTATTTGGTGGCATAGTTTGAGTGCCAAGAGCTGTTCTTAAAAAAGAAAACACTACAACAAGTCTTAAAAAAGAAGTCATTACAAAAACAATGGTAGGCGCAAGAGCTAGTATGGTTAAAACTATGACTATATTTAGGGTTGTTACGAGTTGTTGTGGGCTATTTGGAGCACTAAGACTTAAATTTACAGTTGGTATGGTTGCTTCAGCGCCTAAAAGAGCCAAGCTTGATAAAAATAAAGCTAGTAAAACCCTCAAAATATTTCCTTGGTTAAAATTAAAAGCGTTATTTTAGCAATTTTACTCTTAAAAGAATAAAAATGATTTTATAAAAAATAATAATTTTTACTTTAGCTTGTTAAAATAAGCAATAATTTTTAAAACAAAGGTAAATTATGAAAATTTCTGTGCTTATTTTGGCTGCTGGACTTGGCACGCGTATGAAATCACAAAATCCAAAAGTGCTTCAAAAAATTTGCTCAAAAGCAATGATTTTACATATTTTAAAACAAGCATATAAAATTAGTGATGATGTATGTGTGGTGCTTTCTCATCAAAAAGAAAAGGTTGAACAAGTTGTTTTAGAGCATTTTCCAAATACACGTTTTTTAGAACAAGACTTGCAAAATTTTCCAGGTACTGCAGGGGCTTTAAGGGGTTATGAGAGTAAGCATGAAAAAGTTTTGATTTTATGTGGCGATATGCCTTTGGTTAAAGCAGATGATTTAGAAAAAATAGCTTTAAATGAGAGTGATTTTAATGTGGCAGTTTTTGAGGCAAAAGATCCAAAAAGTTATGGAAGAATAGTATTAAAAGAAAATAAAATTCAAAAAATAGTAGAAACAAAAGATGCAAGCAAAGAAGAACTTGCTATAAACATTTGCAATAGTGGTGTTTATGCTATAAAAGCACAAATTTTAAAAGAAGTATTACCTTTGATAAAAAATGATAATAAAGCTAAAGAGTATTATTTAACCGATGCGGTTTATTTAGCAAAAGAAAAGGGCTATGAAATCGATGCGGTATTTGTAAATGAGCAAGATTTTATGGGGGTAAATGATAAAGTAGAGCTTTGCCTAGCTCAAGATCTTATGCAAGAAGCGATTAAAAAGGAATGGATGAAGCAAGGAGTGATTTTTCACATGCCTGCGACGACTTTTATTTCAGATGAAGTTGAGTTTGTAGGCGAGTGTGAGGTGTATGAAAATGTGCGCATAGAAGGAAAATCAAAAATCATTAATTCTATCATTAAAAGTTCAAGTGTGATTGAAGATAGTATAGTGGAAAATAGCGATGTAGGTCCTTTAGCGCATTTGCGTCCAAAATGTCAGCTTAAAAATACTCATATAGGAAATTTCGTAGAATGTAAAAATGCTTTATTGAATGGAGTTAAAGCAGGGCATTTGAGTTATTTAGGAGATTGTGAAATAGATGAGGGAACTAATATAGGTTGTGGTACTATCACTTGTAATTATGATGGGGTTAAAAAGCATAAAACTAAAATAGGTAAAAATGTTTTTGTGGGTTCAGATACACAATTTATCGCTCCAGTAGAGATAAAAGATGAGGTAATCATCGCAGCAGGAAGCACTGTGTGTAAGGATGTAGAAAAAGGTTCTTTGCATATCAATAGGGCAAAAGTGCAAATCATAGAAGATTTTTACTATAAAAAACTAGGTAAAAAATGAAAACAATCTTACTAGCAGTAAGTGGAAGCATAGCCTTTTATAAAGCTTATGAGCTTATTTCTTTATTAAAAAAAGAAGGTTTTAGGGTTAAAGTTTTACTAAGCTTGGGAGTTTTGAAATTTGGCACTAAGCTTAGCTTTGAAGCTTTAGCGGATGAAATTTTATGTGAAGATAATGAAAGTTGGCAAAATACTAATAATCATATAGCCTTTAGCAAGACTTGTGATTGTGTGCTTTTTGCGCCTGCTAGTATAAACTCTATCAATAAATTAAACTATGGTATAGCAGATAATTTATTTATTCAAACTTTAATAGCAGTAGATAAAAATAAACCATTTTTAATCGCACCCGCTGCAAATACAAACATGTATTTACATTTTAGTACTCAAAATTCTTTAAAAAATTTAAAAGAACAAGGCTATATTATCATTGATCCTATAGTTAAAACTCTAGCTTGTAAAGATGAGGGTTTGGGGGCTTTGGCTGAGCTTGATAGTATTATAAATGCTTTAAAAAGAAGCTTAATGCAAGAAGATTTTTTTAAAGATAAAAGTTTTATTGTAAGCGGTGGTGGGACTAAAGAAAAAATTGATGATGTAAGATGTATTAGTAATTTTTCAAGTGGAAAAATGGCAAAGGCGGTTGCTGATGCTTTATATTTTTTAGGTGCTAAGGTGGTGCTAGTTAGCTCGGTAGAGTTTAAAACACCTTATAAATTAGAAAAATTTAAATCTTCTTTAGAATTAAAAGAAAAATTGCAAAAATACAAAGATTTTGATGCTTTAATTATGGCTGCTGCTGTGAGTGATTTTACTCTAAAAGCTTACAAGGGTAAGATTAAGAAAAATGAGCATTTAAATGGACTTGATTTAAAATTAAAGCTGAATGAAGACATCTTAAAAAATTTAGATTTTAAAGGCAAAAAAATAGGCTTTAAGATGGAAATTGATGAGCAAAATGCACTAGAAAATGCTAAAAAATCTTTAGTTAGTAAAAATTTAGATATGGTGTGTTTAAATGTCTTAAATGAGCAAATGAACTTTGGAAGTGATGAAAATAGCATTTGTTTTATCACTAAAGATGGCATCTCTCAAAGTCCTAAGCAAAGCAAAGAAAAACTTGGCTTTGTTTTAGCACAAGAATTAAGGAAACTTTGGTGAATATCATCAACTCAACCTTACCTGTAAGAATGCAAATTTTAGAAAAACGCGCATATAATCGCTATGTATTGCTTTTAAATACTAAAAAGCTTGAAACAAAAAGTATGATAGAGCTTGAAGTAGGGGAGGAGTATTTAGCTGAAGTTTATGAAGATAAAGGCGTGATTTCTTTTAAAAATCTTTTGAAGAAGCCTAAAATTAGACTTTTTGAAGAAGGAACTGAACTCATAGAAAAGCTTTTGCAAGAAGGTGATGAAAAAGCTTGGTATAAAAAATTCATTATTCAAAGACTTATGGAAAGCAAAAGTGCATATGAGTTTGAAATTTATAAGGAAATGTTTTTTGCATTTTTTGAAGGAATTTATCATATACCTTTTGTTTATGAGGGAAATAGGGCTTTGTTTGAAGCTAAGAAAAATGGAAATATTTTAGAAGTGTATTTGTATTTTGAAATTTTTGGTGCTTTAAAAATTATAATTGATAATGGTAAAATCACACGTATACAAACACCTTTTGCCAAAGTAGCACATTTTTTAAACGAGTATTTTAAATTTGAAGTAGTTAATACGCTTAATCCTATGTTTGTTTTTAAAAGATTGATGGATATAAAGGGATAGAATGAATGAGTTAAAACATCTTGCTGTAGTAATGGATGGCAATAGAAGATGGGCTAGAAAAAATGGACTTTTAGAAAAAATTGGCTATAGTCAAGGTGCTAAAGTTGTTGAAAAAATCATAGAAGTATGTATAGATGAAAAAATTCAAAATCTAACCCTTTATGCTTTTAGTACAGAAAATTGGCAAAGACCAAAAGAAGAAGTGGAGTTTCTTTTTAAACTATTAAATAAATATCTTGATGAGTCTTTAAATAAATTTGTAGCCAATGAAGTGCGTTTTAAAGCCATAGGAAATTTAAGTCTTTTAGATGAATTAACCTTAAAAAAAATACAAAATTTTCAAGAACAAACTAAAAACTACACAAAATTATGCGTTAATTTAGCTATTTCTTACGGAGGTAAGGATGAAATAGTTAGAGCGGTTAAAAAAGTGATTGAAAAAAATCTTGAAATTAACGAAGCAAATATACAAGCAAATCTTGACTTAAGCGAGGATGTGGATTTGTTTTTAAGAGTAGGGAGTGCTAAAAGAATTTCAAATTTTTTATTATGGCAATCAAGTTATGCAGAAATTTATTTTAGTCAAACTTTATTTCCTGCACTTACTAAAAAGGAAATCGCAAATATTATTACTGAGTTTAAAAAACGCAAAAGAACCTTTGGTAAATGATATTTTTCTTTTTATTACTAGGACTTTGTGTAGGTTCTTTTGTCAATGTTTTGATTTTAAGAACGATTAATAAAGAAAGCATAATAAGTCCAAGATCAAAATGCTCTAAGTGTCTTAAAACTTTGAAATTTTATCATCTTTTTCCTTTGTTATCTTTTGTATTTTTAAAAGGCAAATGTGCTTTTTGCAAAGAAAGAATTTCTTTGACTTATCCTTTTAATGAATTTCTTTGTGCGTGTTTGTTTGTCTTTGCTTTTTATTTAATCGAAGATGTTTTTCAAATTTTAATTTTTGCTTGTATGCTAGCTATATTATTAGCACTTTCCTGGATGGATTATTATCTAAAAGCAGTGAGTGAGCTTTGGCTTTGGATTTTATTTATTTTAGCTTTTTGTTTTGATTTTTTACAAAATGGCTTGAATTTAGAGGATTTTCAAGATAGCTTTTTGTTTCGAGTGTGTTTTGGAGCGGGGTTAATTTTCATACTAAAAAGTGTGATTAATTTTATTAAAAATTTTAAAAAAAGAGATGAAATTTTAGAAAGTTTAGGGGAAGGTGATGTTATAATAATAGCTTTGATTTTTGGAATTTTTGGCTATGAAAAAGGCTTTTTAATTTTATTTATTGCAAGTTTTTTAAGTCTTTTGATGTTTATAAAAATAGCCAAGAAAGATTATCAAATGCCTATGATTCCTTTTTTATTTTGCGGAATTTTGATTAATCTAAGTGTAGAAAGTATATTATGAAACTAGTTTATAAGTATTTGCTTAATCAGTTTTTAAGCACAATGTTGTCTTTATTTTTCACCTTATTTATTATTGTTTCGATTATATTTTTTATACAACTTGCTAAAATTACTGCTTATATTGAAATTACTTTTTTTGAATTAATCAAATTATATATTTTTCTTTTACCAAAGATATTGATTTTTACTTTACCCATATCTTTTTTCATTGCTTTGACTTTGGCCTTTTATAGACTTTCTAGGGAAAATGAAAGCACGGTGTTGTTTGCTTTGAGTATAGCTCCAAGTATGATAGCAAGTTTTTTTGCAAAAATTGCAGCTTTGGTAAGTGCTTTTATGCTTGTGGTGGTTTTGGTTTTTATACCTATATCTTTTGAACTTTTTGATAATTTTGTAGATTATAAAAAAATTAGCGCTAAAGTAAGTATAAAAACAGGGGAATTTGGACAAAGATATGGGGAATGGCTTGTTTTTATCGATGCTAAAAATTCTGATGAAACTTATAAAAACATCATAATGTATCATCCAAAGAAAAACCCACAAGATAAAGAACAAGTGATTTTAGCCAAAGAAGGAAAGTTAGAAACCAATGATGGGGTTATTACTTTTAAGCTAGATGAGGGAAAAGCTTATGAGATTAAAGAAGAAGATTGGCATATTTCTAGTTTTAAAAATTTATTAATTAAAAGCAAACTTTCTTCTAAAGAATTAAATACTCAAAGTTTTTATGGGTATTGGTCTGATGTAACAAGCAATAAAGAAAAAGCAAAAGAATTTGTTATTTATATTCTTATAGCTTTATTCCCTTTAGCTAGCGTGCTTTTTGCACTCTCTTTTGGTATAGTAACTTATCGTTATGAAAAAGGTTTTGCTTATTTTGGAATTTTTGTGATTATTTTTGCTTATTTTACGCTTTTGATTAGTTTTTATAATCCTCCTTTTGTAGCTATTGCTGTGATTTTTTCAAGCTTTTTAATTACTTCTTTGTTTTATTTTAAAGCAAAAATTGCAAGTAAGTATTAATGCTTTTAAAATTAACTTTTTCTTATGATGGTTCTAAATTTCAAGGTTCGGCTACCCAGCCACACAAGCTTAGTGTCCAAGATACCTTAGCGCAGGCTTTGTCGCATTTGGGTATTTATGAAAAGCCTTTATTTGCTTCAAGAACTGATAAAGGTGTGCATGCATTTAATGCAGTTGCTTGTGTTAAAGCGGGAGAGCATTTTAAAGATTTTGTATATTTAAAAAATAAAATCAATCATTTTGCACACCCATTTATACATATAAAGCATATCCAAAGAATGCAAGAAAATTTTCAAGTGCGTTTTGATGTGCAAAAAAGAGCATATCGCTACATTATAAGTCATGAAAAATACAATCCTTTTTTAGCCTCTTATGTGCATTTTTATCCAAAAATAAATATTAAATTAGCCAATGAAATTGCATTTTTATTTGAAGGAGAGCATGACTTTAAACTTTTTCAAAAAGAAGGCTCTGATAATAAAACAAGTATAAGAAAAATGTATAAAACTAGAGTTTATGCTTATAAAAATTACACTGTGTTTTATTTTGAAGCAAATGGTTTTTTAAGATCGCAAATTAGAATGATGATGGCAAGTATTTTAAAAGTATTAGAAGGAAAAATGAGCCAAAATGAGCTTTTAGAACAAATCAACGCTAAAAAAGCTCATTGTAGATTTTTAGCTCCTGCTAGTGGTTTGTATTTGAGTAAGATTTCTTATTATAATAATGCATGATTTTTTTATGTATAAAAAATGAAAAAAGAATGATTAAAGTCCCCATGCAAAAAGGTAGCAGTTCTACATCTACTCCAAAAATACTCATGTTGATAAAAATACTTATAGGTATAATGGCATTATTCATCAAGGCTAAAACTCCACTATCTACTTCAGTAGAGCCTTTATTCCATAAAAAATATCCAAGTCCTGAAGCAATAGTCCCAAGATAAATCAAAGCTATCCAAGAGCTTAAATTGGATGGTAAATTATTATAATCTCCAAAAAATAAAAATGCAGGTAAGGTTATACTGGTTGCGCCTAGATAAAAATAAGCAAAAGCTTCTTTTTGGCTTAAATTTGTATTTTTTTCTAATAAAATTTTATAAAAACTTTGTCCAGCTCCAAATACTAAATTAGCCCCTTGAATAAGTAAAAATCCATATAAAAAATTAGAGTTAATATTATCAAATTTAACTACAAAAGCACCCATAATGCATATAAAAATACTTATAAAATATAAATATCTAAGATTTTTTGAAAAAAGCCCATAAAAAAGTACAACATAAAAAGGTGTAAAAATCGTAAAAAGCGCTACTTCGCTTACACTTAAATATAAAAAAGAATGATAATAAAATAAATTCATTATGCCAAGTTGCAAAGCCCCAATGCTTATGAGTTTTAATTTTAAATGCAAATTTAGCTTAAAATTTAAAAAAGGTAAAAATACCAATAAAGATAAAAAAACTTTTGCAAATGCTGCAAAAAAACTATCCATTTCTAAGGTAATAAAATGTCCAATTAATGGAAAAGAAAAAGCCCAAATAAAACTTGCTAGTAATAAACTTGGCATTTTAAAGTGCGCCTTCTAATTTAAGTAAAGCTTCTTTGATAAATAAACCACCATTGTATCCACCTAAGTGATTTTTAGCTACTACTCTATGGCAAGGTATAAAAATTGCAAGTTTATTTTTAGAATTTGCATTACCTACTGCTCTAAAAGCTTTTGGATGATTGATAAAAGAAGCAATTTCTTGATAAGTTTTAGTTTGTCCATAAGGAATTTTTATCAAAGCTTTATATACCTTTTGTTCAAATTCGCTTCCCTGAAGAGCTAGGGGAGTGCTAAAAGCAAAAAGCTTTTTGTTAAAATAAAGGTCTAGTTCTTCTAAGGCTTGTTCTAAAACAAGGTGTTTATCTTTGGTAAAATCAGGCTTATATATAGTAAAATCAACATTAATAAGCTTATCTTTATTACTTTGTAAAAGAATATAAGCAAAACTAGCCTTGTAAAAACTTTGATACATATTTTTCCTTATTTAAAAGCAAGCATTGTATGAATTTTAAATTAATTAATTGTTATTAAAGCAAAAATTTAGTTAAAATAGTGATTTAATTTATATTCAAGGAAAATATTTGAAGATTTTATTATTTAGTTTGATTATAAGTTTAAATGCTTTAGCTTTGGATTACAGTTGTGAGTATGTTAAGGAAAATAAAGCTGATTTTTTTAAAGAATTTGAGCCAAAAAATACACAAGATTTTGCTCAAGTGGATTTAAATTGTGCTTTTTCTTTAAAAAATCATCAAATCACAAAAAGATTATATGAGCTTGCTAATGAAATTAGAGGAAGCAATAGTGCTTGTATGGGTGGAGAATATTTTAGTGATTTGAGAAAATTTGATTTTAAATTATTAGAAATTGCACTTGATCCACAAGGTTATCAAAAGACTTTACAAGATCCTATAATACTTGAAGAAAAATTTGCAAAATTAAAAGCGTATTTTAGATTTTGGGCTTATCAAAGCATTGGAAATTTTAAACTTTTTAAGGAATTTTGGAAAGAATATAATAATGCGATTAATCCTTTAACAAGATATTTTCAAAAAGAATTTAATTTAGATAAAGCAAGTGCAATTTATTTTGCTAGTAATGCTTTGAATGAATTTTTAAACTGGGCAGTTGGCGAGACTAAAATTTTTAAAGATATTTCAGATTTTGAAAAATTTGTAGCTAATAGAAATAATTCTTTAGAGCAGATTAAAGAGTATATTTATACTAAAAAAATTAGTAATTTAGAATTAAACAATGGTTTTAAATCAGCCTTGTTAAATAATAGAGAAAGTGAGATTATAAGAGAATTTATTAAATTAGGTGTAAAAATAAATGAAGGTTATGAGTCTGCTTTATTTTTTGCACTAGATAATGCAGAAAATGTTAAGCTTTTGCTTGAAAATGAAGCGGTGGTTGATTATAAAAATTCTTTTGGAAAAACACCTTTGTTTTATGCTGTTGAATATAACAACTATAAAGTTGCCAAGCTTTTGCTTGAAAATGGTGCAAATGTAAATCAAAAATACATTAATGATAATGAAAAACTTTCTATTGCCAGTATGGGAAGCAATACGCCATATTTTATCACCTTATGTGCACTTGAGCATACTTCTAAAAATATCTTTATGCATGGAGCAAATTATGCTGATGTAAAAATGCTTAAACTACTTATAGATTACAAAGCTAATTATAAAGAAATAGATGATTTAGGATTTAATGCTCTTGATTTTGCCATCATTGCAAAAAAAGAAAAAAATATTAAATTTTTAAAAAAACTTGGTTTAAAAGAAAATGAAAATTTGATGTTATATGAAGAGGCGCAACCATGAAAATTGCTTTAATAACAGGGGTAAGCTCAGGCTTTGGACTAGAAAGTTTAAAAGCTTTGATAGAGCTTGATTATAAGGTTATAGCCATAGCAAGACGCAAAGAAAGATTGGAAAAACTACAAGAGCTTTATGGGGATAAAATTTATCCTATCGTGCTTGATGTTAGGGATAAACAAGCGGTTTTTGCAGCAATTGAAAATTTACCTCAAGATTTGCAAAATATTTCTTTGCTTGTTAATAATGCAGGTCTTGCTTTGGGTTTAAATGAGTTTGATTCTTTAGATATTGAAGATATTGAAGCCATGGTAGATACTAATATCAAAGGCTTTTTATATATAGCAAGAGCTACTTTACCTTTACTTAGAAAGGCAAAAAATGCTCATGTGATTAATCTTGGTTCAATTGCGGCAAATGTGCCTTATTATGGAGGCAATGTTTATTGTGGTACAAAAGCCTTTGTTGCACAATTTTCTAAAGCTTTAAGAACGGATTTGCGCGGAAGCAATATAAAAGTAACTAATATAGCTCCGGGGCTTTGTAAAACTGAATTTAGTGAAGTGAGATTTAAAGGTGATATTAAAAAGGCTGATGAGGTTTATGAAAATACTAAATATATTAAAGCTGAAGATATAGCAAAAATTATTACTTTTATTATTAGCTTACCTGAGCATATTAATATTAACGAAATTGAACTTATGCCTGTGACTCAAACATGGGCAGGAACTTTTAGCGAGAAAATATAAAAACTTAAGGAAAAATATGAAAATTTTTTATTTATTATTAGCTCCTTTGTTGTTATTTGCTGATGCACAAGCAAATGCAGAACTTTTTGGAGTTTGGACGCTTTTACCACCGGTAATAGCTATTATTTTAGCTTTTATTACTAAAGATGTAGTGCTTTCGTTGTTTATTGGTGCATTAAGTGGTACTTTTATGCTAGGACTTATTGAAAATAGCATTTATCATGCTATTATTGCTTCTTTTACAGGCTTTATTTCTAAAGTGGTAAATGCTATGGCAAGTCCGGGTAATGCAGGAATTTTATTACAAGTTTTAACTATAGGTGGGGTTGTAGCTCTTATTACTAAAACAGGTGGTACAAAAGCGGTTGCGGTTTGGCTTTCTACTAAAGCTAAGCAGGCAAAAAGCTCACAATTTGCTACTTGGTGCATGGGGATTTTTATTTTCTTTGATGATTATGCTAATTCATTAATCGTAGGTCCTATCATGCGTCCAGTGACAGATAAATTTAGAGTAAGCCGTGAAAAACTTGCTTTTATTATGGATGCAACTGCAGCGCCAATTACTGGTCTTGCTATCATTTCTACTTGGATAGGACTTGAAATTTCTTTAATTCGTAGCGGATATGATCTAATCGATAATGCAACTTTTGCGCATTTAGGTATAGTAAAAGAAGAAATCAATGCTTTTGAAATCTTTGTACAAACCTTACCTTATAGGTTTTATAATCTTTTTATGTTGATTTTTGTTGTTTTGACTATTTATACAGGTAGAGAATTTGGACCTATGTTAAAAGCTGAGCTTAGAGCTAGAGCGGGTAAATTTTCGCATGGTCATGAGCAAATTGATAATATAGAAGATAAGGTTTTAGAGCCAAAAGAGCATGTGAAATTACAAGCTTCTAATGCCATTATACCTTTAGCTGTTTTGATTGTATTTTCATTTATAGGTTTTTATTTTAGTGGTTATAATGCCCTAGATGATGCGAGTATTAAAGCACAAATTGATGCAGCACCGCTTAGTTTATTTGCCTTTAGAGAAACTTTTGGTGCAGCTGATGCTTCTGTAGTATTGTTTCAAGCAGCACTTTTAGCTACCATAGTAGCTATTATTTTAGGAATGTATAGAAAAATATTTACTTTAAAAGAAGCTATTGCGGTTTGGACTCATGGTTGGAGAACTATGATTATGACTGTGATTATTTTACTTTGTGCGTGGTCGTTAGCTTCTGTGATTAAGGATTTAGGAACTTCTAAATATTTAATTGATTTATTTTCAGATAAAACACCTATTTACTTGCTTCCTACAGCAATTTTTATTTTTGCTTCTATTATTTCTTTTTCAACAGGAACTAGTTATGGGACTATGGGTATTTTAATGCCTTTAGCTATTCCTTTAGCTATGGCTGTTGGGGTTCATAATGAATTAAGTGGAGCAGAGTTGCACCAATATATGATTATTAATATTTCAGGGGTTTTAACAGGAGCTATTTTTGGAGATCATTGCTCGCCAATTTCTGATACCACGATACTTTCATCTATGGGAAGTAAGTGCGATCTTTTAGCTCATGTTAGCACACAAATGCCTTATGCTTTGAGTGTTTGTGCTATTAGTATACTTTGTGGTTATTTACCAGTAGCACTAGGACTTAATGTATGGCTAGGGCTTGTTTTTGGAATCTTAGCTATGATAGCTTTACTTTTTGTAGTTGGCAAAAAGGTAGATGCGTAAATGCATTTTGAAGAAAAAATTGCTTTAAATAAAGCATTGTTTTCTTCTTTATATGATAAAGAAATTCAGTGCTTTAAATCACCTTTAAAAGCTTATAGAACTAGGGCAGAATTTTCTATATATCATTATGAAAATGGGGAAATTTCTTATGCAATGTTTGAAAATAAGAAAAAAATTCCTATTGAAAAATTTGATATAGCAGATGAAAAAATTCAAGACTATATGTCTATTTTATTAAATAATCTAAATGAAAATTTAAAACATAAGCTTTTTGGAGTAGAGTTTTTAGCTACAAAATTAGATTTAAGTGTAACTTTACTTTTCCATAAAAATATAGAGCTAATTGCACAAGATTTACAAGAATTAGCAGAAAAATTAAATCTCAAACTCATAGCAAGAAGCAGGGGTAAAAAACTTATATTTAATGGGGAGAATTTAAGACAAGCTTTAAAAATTAATACAAATGAATTTTTATATGAGTTTAATAATGATTGTTTTATCCAGCCTAATACTTTTATCAATGAAAAGATGATCGAATGGGTTATATCTTGTATTGGAAGTGATTTTAAACAAGATTTATTAGAGCTTTATTGTGGTTATGGAAATTTTACCATAGCTTTAGCAAGAAATTTTAACAAAGTTTTGGCAACTGAAATTTCTAAAAAAAATATCGAATTTGCTTTAAAAAATTGCGTTTTAAATTCTATTGAAAATATAACTTTTACAAGACTTTCTAGTGAAGAGTTAAGTCAAGCTTTGAAAAAAGAAAGAGAATTTAACCGCTTAAAAGGTATAGACTTAGATAGCTTTAAAATATCTCATGTTTTGGTTGATCCTCCAAGAGCAGGGCTTGATCTAAGCGTGATTGAACTTATTAAAAATTATGAAAATATCATTTATATTTCGTGTAATCCTATTACTTTAAAAGAAAATCTTGAAGTCTTATGTCAAAGTCATGAAATTTTAAATTTAGCTTTTTTTGATCAATTTGCTAATACTCCTCATCTTGAATGTGGGGTACATTTAAGAATAAAAGCTTAGTATAAGTTAGAATTTATACAAGCTTTGTTATTATAAAAATAGTTGATTTAATCAATTAATTTTTATAAAGGATTTCTTATTTTATTTCAAAAAATTACTTATACAAATAGAAAAATACTCTATAAAGTCAATGAAATTTTAAAACCCTTTGGACTAAAATCAAGTGATTGGAGGGTTTTTGTATATTTAAATCAGCATGGTTATAGTACTTTAGCCCCAATATGTGAGTTTTATCAGATGGATAAAGCTATACTTTCTAGAGTTGTTTCTAAATTAGCAAAACTTGAATATATAGAGTTTTTAAAAGCAGATGATAAAAGAGAAAAAATCATTACTTTAAGCGTTAAAGGTAAAGAAATTTTTTTAGATGCAAATGCTTATATAAGAAAATACGAAAGAAATATTTTAGATATCTTAGATGTAAAAGATCAAGAAAGACTTTTAAAATTACTTGATTATATCAATGAGAAAATTTAAAAGGTTTTTTCATGGGATTAAGTAAAAAATATAATTTATTTAATGTAAATTTTTTCTGTATTTTTGGGATAAATTTTACTATTTGTCTTGTTTTTTATATGAGTACTATTTCTAGTACAGATTATGTTTTAGGTGTTTTAAACCTTCAAACTAGTACCGCAGGTCTTATCATGGGAGCTTTTGTTATAGGTGCTTTGCTTTCTAGACTTTATTTTGGTTCTATAATCGATGATGTTAATATAAAAAAGGTTATAGTGTTTTCACTTTTGTTTTATCTTTTTATTAATTTACTGTATTTGAAATTTTATAATGTATATTTTTTGATTTTAATACGCTTTTTAGCAGGGGTTTGTTATGGAATTTGCTCTTGTGCTTGTGGGGCAGCTATTGCTAGGATAATACCTAGTAATAAAAGAGGAGTTGGTATAGGATATTATGCTACAAGCGTTGTTTTAACTTCAGCCTTAGGGCCTTTTTTGGCTATAAAACTTGACTCTATCAATCAATTTTGGCTTAGTTTTTTAATAGCTTGTTTGAGTATTGTCTTTGCATTAGTTTTATCTATTTTTTTAAAAGTAAGAAGATTTAAAAAACATCATCATATAAAAAGAAAATTCAGTATTTATAATTATTTTGAAAAATCAGTTTTAAATTTAGCCTTAGTGACTTTTTTACTCGCATGTCCTTTTGGTGCTATTATAGCTTATATGAGTGCTTATACCCAAAGTTTAAATTTAGCTTTTGCTGGATCTATGTTTTTTGTAATATATGCTGGATTTTCTATGGTTTTTAGACCACTTGCTGGTAAAGTGTTTGATAATTATGGTGCTAACATTGTGATGATTTTTTCCTTTTTGAGTTTTATAGTATGTTTGCTTTTGCTTGCTTTTGCATTAAATTTTTATATGATTATTTTAGCTGGAGTTTTTTGTGCGTTAGGTTATGCTAATGCTACTTCAAGCGCTCAAGCTTTAGCTATAAAACTTGCACCTAAAGAAAAAATGGGCTTGGCTAATTCTACATTTTTTATAGCCTTAGATTTTGGTATAGGAGTAAGTCCTTATTTGCTAGGCATTATAGAGCCAAGTATAGGTTTTGCTAATGTTTATGCTTTTTGTGCTTTATTAGTTGCAATGGCTTTGATTTTGTATTGTTTATTGGTTACAAAAAAAGCTTCTTATTAATTTGATTTTAGATACAATGCTTTAAAAAGGAGAAAGCATTGTGTGATAGTTATAAAATACTAAGTACTATGAAAAATATAGCCATCATAGGACTTAGCCCTAATCAAGATAAACCTTCTCATTTTGTAAGTAAATATTTACAAGATTTAGGTTATAAAATTTATCCCATCTATCCTAAAGAAGATTTTATTTTAAATGAAAGAGTTTATAGAAACTTAAAAGAAATCCCTTTTGAGGTTGATACGGTTGTAATGTTTAGAAAAGCAAGTTTTGCAAATGAAATTTTTAAAGATCTTTTGAGTAAAAAGATTAAAAATTTTTGGATGCAACTTGGCATTATCAATGAAGAAATAATGCAAAAATGTAAAAAATATGGTATAAATTGCGTTCAAGATCGTTGTATTAAAATAGAACTACAAAAAGGATAATCATGGTTGAATTAAATAAAATTTATCAAGCGAAACAAAAAATTGCAGATTTTGTATTAAAAACCCCTTTTGTGCATTCTTCTTTTTTGAGTGAGTTTTTAGAAACTGATGTTTTTTTAAAATGTGAAAATTTGCAAAAAACAGGTGCTTATAAAATTAGAGGAGCTTATAATACAATAGCTAATTTAACTAAAGAACAAAAACAAGCAGGTGTAATAGCTGCAAGTGCAGGAAATCACGCACAAGGAGTAGCAATTAGTGCTAAAAAATTTGGCATAGAAGCTGTGATTGTTATGCCTGAAGCTACGCCTTTATTAAAAGTAAGTGCGACTAAAAATTTAGGTGCAAAAGTGATTTTAAAAGGGGATAATTTTGACGAGGCTTATGCATATGCACTAAATTATGCTAAAGAACATCATTTAAATTTTATTCATCCTTTTGAAAATGAAAGTATTATAGCAGGGCAGGGCACTTTAATGCTTGAAATGCTTGATGAAATAAGTGATTTGGATATGATTTTAGCTCCAGTTGGTGGAGGAGGTTTGATTAGTGGAGTGGCAAGTGCTGCTAAGCAAATTAATCCTGCTATAAAAGTTATTGGAGTGAGCGCTAAGGGAGCTCCTGCGATGTATGAGAGTTTTAAAAGCAAAAAAATGATTAATTCAAAAGCTGTTAGAACTATAGCTGATGGTATAGCAGTGCGTGATGTGAATAAAATTAATTTTGATATTATTCTTGAATGTGTTGATGATTTTATTCAAGTTGATGATGAAGAAATAGCTAATGCAGTATTGTATTTACTTGAAAAGCATAAAATTACAGTCGAAGGAGCAGGAGCATCAGCAGTTGCCGCACTTTTGCATAAAAAAATAGATTTGAAAAACCATAAAAAAATCGGAGTGATTTTAAGTGGTGGAAATATCGATGTGCAAATGCTAAATATCATTATAGAAAAAGGTTTATTTAAAGCTTTTAGAAAAATGCTTATTAATGTTACTTTGATTGATAAGCCGGGTGCTTTGAGTGCTTTAAGTGATGCTATTAAAGAAGCTCAAGCAAATATAGTTAAAATTGATTATGATAGATTTTCAACTAAGCTTGAGTATGGCGATGCGATGATTTCAATCACTCTAGAAACTAAAGGAAAGGAGCATCAAGAATTAGTTAGAAAGATACTTTATGATAAAGGTTTTAATTTTAATGAAATTTTATGATAAATGAAATATAATATTTTGTAAATAAATAATAAGGAAAAAAATGTCGCAAGAAAAAATTTTAGAGCCAGATACACTAATAACCTCTAAAACAGATTTAAAAGGGGATATTATTTACGCTAATGATGACTTTTTAAAATACGCAGGTTATAAAATGGAGGAAATTCTATATAAACCTCATAATATAGTGCGTCATCCTGATATGCCAAGAACGGTTTTTAAGTGTTTGTGGGATTATATACAAGATGGAAAAGAAATTTTTGCCTTTGTGAAAAATAAAACCAAACAAAATGATTATTATTGGGTTTTTACTAATGTTACAGCCTCATTTGATGATCAAGGAAATATTATAAATTATTATTCAGTAAGAAGAAAACCTAAAAGAGAAGCTATACCGACCATAGAGCAAGTTTATAAAATTCTTTTAGAAACAGAAAAAAGCGGTGGAATAAAAGCTGGTGTAGAAGAACTTGTCAAAATAGTTAATTCTTATGGTATGAGTTATAATCAACTAATCTTAGAGCTTCAAAAATAGTGAGGTGGATGATGAAAAAAATAATATATAGTGGAATTATTTTAAATGTTTTGGCAATACTTTGTGCTTTATATTTTAAAGAATATTTTTCAGTAGGATTTTTCGCGCTTTTGTTGTTAGTATTTGTTTTTGGTGCTTATTTAGAAAATTCCAATGAACAATTTGTGGATAAAATTTTAAATTTAAGTAAAGAATTAAAAAATGGAAACTTTGATGGACGTGTGGTTTATATTAAGTGTAGCGACAAAAAACTTAAACAAATTGCTGATAATCTTAACAATACCATAGATGGCTTAGAGGCTTATTTGAGAGAAATTAATACTTCTATTGCTTGCTCACAAAAAGGGGAGTATTTTAGAAGAGCTATTCCTGAGGGATTGAAAGGGATTTTTGTTCATAATATTAAATTCATCAATAAAGCATTAGATGATATAGAAAAAACAGGAAAGTCTGTTTTTAAAAATGCTTTATCAAGAAAATTAATGGATTTAAGTTTAAATAATCAAAATCAAAATTTGATTAATGTTTCTAATGCTTTGAATAATAATATAAAACTAATGAGGGAAGTTTTTGGAGATATTAAGGTTATCTCAGATACTGCGCAAAAAAATGGAAAAGAAGTTGATGAACTAAAATCTTCAGTGGATATGATGATGGAGGTTGCTGAAGAAAGTAAAGGCGTGATTAATACTTTTGTTTCAAATTCTCAAAATATTAATTCTATTGTAGGTGTAATTAGAGATATAGCAGATCAAACAAATTTGCTTGCCTTAAATGCAGCTATTGAAGCTGCACGTGCAGGAGAGCATGGAAGAGGTTTTGCGGTAGTTGCAGATGAGGTAAGACAACTTGCTGAAAAAACACAAAAAGCAACTGGCGAGATTACCTTGGCAATTCAAGTAATGAATCAAGAGATTGGCTCTATACAAGAAAATAGTGAAAAAGTTTATGATATTGCTAATTCTTCGGATACTAAAATTTTAGATTTTAGCAAAGCATTTAAAGAGCTTGAAGATAAAAGCTTGCATTTAGGAAGAGAATTTGTGGGTTTTGCTTCTAATTTAACTCTTTCTGCTATGAAGATAGATCATATTTTATATAAATCTGATGTGTATTTAACACTTAATGGATCACAAGAAAAACTTCAAAACTTAGATCCTATTTCTACTTTATGTAAAGATGAAGATGCTCAAAGCGTATTTTGCTCGCTTGTTTCGCCTAAGGAATTAGATATTAAACGTGAGTTGATACAAAATAAAGCTAATACCGCGGTTGAACTTTCTAAAAATGAAAATATTGATAAAGATACATATGATGCAATAGTTTGTGATATACAAGAGTTAGAAAAAGAAAGTAAGGCTATTATGGATAAACTAGAAGCTTAATGAGCTTCTAGTTTTTTTAAACAAGAGCTATTTTTAATACTTCATTTAAAGTTTTTACTCCAATTATTTTCATATTTTTTACTACTTCCTCTGGGATATCTTTTAAATCTCTTTCGTAGTTTTTGTGTGGAATAATAGCCGTTTTAATATCAGCTTTATAAGCAGCAATTAATTTTTCTTTTAAGCCACCTATTGGTAAAACATTACCCATTAAGTCAATCTCTCCTGTCATTGCAACATTAGATCTTACTTTTTTGTCGCTAAAAATAGAGGCAATGGCTGTAGTAATTGTTATGCCTGCGCTTGGTCCATCTTTTGGTGTTGCACCATCTGGAACATGGATATGAAGATTGTATTGATTATAAATGCTTTCATCTTCTTTATAAGAAAGATTTTTTGGCGTTTTGATTTGCTTTTCATCAATTAAATTTTTAATAAGACTTTGAGCAATTTTTGCTGATTCTTTCATCACATCACCCAAACTTCCTGTAAGAGTTAACTCGCCTTTGCCTTTGATCTTAATGGCTTCTATTTTTAAAACATCTCCACCCACTGCAGTCCATGCAAGTCCATTTACTTGACCGATTTTATTTTCTTTTTCATGCTTTTCTATCTCAAAAACTTTCTTACTTAAAAAATCTTTTAAATTTTCAGTATTGATTTGAATGTGTTTAGTATTTTCTTCTAAAAGAAGTTTTTTAACACATTTTCTGCAAACTTCCGCAATCTTTCTTCTTAAATTTCTTACACCTGATTCTCTGGTATATTCATTGACTATCAATTCTATGGCTTCATCATCAAAGCTAATTTCTTCTTTTTTTAATCCATGTTTTTTTATTTCATCAGGTATGAGATAGTTTTTGGCTATTTGGAATTTTTCTTGAGGAGTGTAAGAACTAAGTTCTATAAATTCCATTCTATCTTTTAAAGCAGGTGGGATTAAACTAGCATCATTTGCAGTAGCTATGAAAATGATTTTACTTAAATCAATGTTGAAATTTAGATAATAATCTCTAAATTTAGTATTTTGCTCAGGATCTAAGATTTCAAGTAAAACTGCACTTGGATCTCCTCTGTGATTACGACTTAGTTTGTCAATCTCATCAAGTACAACCACAGGATTACTTTGTTTTGCCTCTATAAGTCCTTGTATAATGCGTCCTGGCATAGCTCCTATATAGGTTCTTCTATGTCCTCTTAATTCATTTACATCTTCTAAACCACCTAAAGCTATGCGTACTAATTCCCTTTTTAGCGCTTTTGCAACTGAATTTGCTAAAGAAGTCTTACCAACACCTGGAGGTCCAACTAAACACAAGATAACTTTAGCACCATCTCTATCTTTAATTTTGCGTTTTTCTAAAAGTTCTTTAACTGCAAAGTATTCTTCAATACGTTCTTTTGGTTTTTCTAATGCATAATGATCGCTATTAAGCTGCAAAGACACATCTTTTAGATTAAGCTTTTTCTTTGAAGAGTGTTCAAAAGGTATGTCTAAAACCGTTTCTATGTAAGTTTGCACCATAGAGGCTTCTGAGTTGTCTTGATGAATTCTTTCATATTTTTGAATTTGTTTTTTGATTTCTTTATAAGCTTCTTCATACATAAAAGCTTTTTTCTTTTCTAATTTTTTATTATATTCTTCTACTTCGCTTTCTTTTTGTATGTCACTTCCAAGCTCTCTTTGAATTTGCTTGAGTTGTTCTTTTAGGAAATATTCTTTATTGACTTTATCTATTTTAGAATGAACTTTGTTTTTGATTTCTTTTTGGATTTTGTTTGCTTCGATTTCTTTAGCTAAATAATCAATTAAATTTAAAAGCTTGGTTTCTAAATTAGTTTCGATAAAAAATTCATATGCTTGTTGTTTTTTGATTTTGATAGAATTTAGTATTAAATCACAAATTCTACTAGGCTCAACATCTTCTTCTATGGTTCTTAAAAGATCAGGTGGAAAATAATGACTCACAGTCGATAAAACTTTAGCCTTTTCTCTTACCACTTCGATAATTGCTTCTTTTTTTGTGTTGCATAATGGTTCTTGGTGGATTAAATCAACTAGAGCAAGTAAGGGATCATCTGAAATTTTTTCAACAATCTTAGCTTTAGCATAACCTTGAAATAAAATTTTAATCCTACCATCAGGTAGTGGAACTTTTCTCATAATAGTTCCAATAACACCACAATCATAAATATCATCAAAACCACGCCCACCTTCAATTTTTGATGGTGCCACAAAAATCATACTTTCATTTTGTAAAGCAGTATCTAAGGCTTTGATATTTTGCATATCATTTAAAAAAATTGGTGTTATCATAAAAGGGTATAAAAAAAGCTCATCTTCCACAAGAACAGGAAGTTTTGTCGGATAGTTTTGAGTATTTTCTAATTTCATTACATTATACCTTCTTCAAATATTTTTCTATACCATGGAAGTTCTGGTTTAATCATATCGATTTTATTAAAATCGGAATTTTCTATTTTTTGCTTATAAATTTCATAGCTTTGCTCTCTGTTTTTTTTCTGATATAACTCTGCTATGCTAGTATCAAGGTAAAAAACTGCAAGATTAAATTTAGTAAGCATGGTGTCAATTAAATCATTATATTGCACATTAGGGTAGTTTTGATTATATTCATTGATTTCTTCTATTGTTTTTAACATTAGCGCTTGGTTGCGATTTGGTACAGCAAAAGAGTCAAATTTGGCTTTGATTTTTAAATATCTTATATAAGCTACATTTTTTGAATCACCAAATTTATTTAAGTATTCATCAAGATAAAAATTTGCCATTTCGTATTCTTCTTCACTAATGTGAGCTTGAGCTAATATAAGCAAAGTTTGTTCTAATAATGGATCAGCAATATGCTCAGCTGCCATTGAGGTATAATGTTTATCAGCTGCTTCGAGATTTTTTTCTTGTAAATCTTTTATAATTTGTTGATACCATTCCATAGAGCTTAGATTATATAAATCTTCAGCTTTTTTTGAGCTACATGCCCCTAAAAATAAACCTGCGATAATAAGCGAAAAAATAAAAAGTTTTTTCATGGTGTTACCTTATAAATTTAATAATTTGCAATTATAGTGTTTTTATGTTTATGAAAATGTTAATTTTTAAATTAAAATTATAATCAAAAAGTTTTAATTAGCGCAATTTAAAAAGTTGGAACTAAAATTGCTTTATGTGTTGTAATTTCTTAGTCAATAGATTTTAGGAGGCAAAATGAACTTAGAAGTTAAATGTCCTATTTTGGGGTTTGAAGATACCAAAAATATGAACTTTTACAAAATAGATGAGGTTTTTTATAGACTTAAAAGCCTTGATGGTAAAGATTTTTCTTTTGTGATGATTGATCCTTATATGATCCGTCCTGATTATGATTTTGAAGTACCTGATTATTATCAAGAATTATTAGCTTTAAATGAACAAACTAATTTTGGTGTATTTGTTATTGTCGCTATTAATGAGCCGTTGGAAGAATCTACGGTTAATTTTTTAGCGCCTGTTGTGATGAATTATGATAATAATTCTTTAGTACAAGTGATTTTAGATACAAGCAAATATCCTAATTATTTTCAATCTGAAAAGATTTCAGCTTTTATTAAACAAACAAAATAATGTCTGAAATTTATATTTTAGGAAATGGCGCTATGGCAAGTGCTATAGCTAAAGGTTTGAAAGATACTTATAAAGTAGTTATTGTTGCTAGGGATTTAAAAAAAGCTAGTAGCTTAAATTTAGAGGTTTTATCTTATGAAGAATTTGATTTAGAAGATAAAAATGTTATTTTAGCATTTAAACCTTATGCTTTAGAAGAAGTAGCTATTAAATTAAAAGGCAAGGCAAGATGGCTTATTTCAGTTTTAGCAAATACTACTTTTGAGCAACTTCATTGTATTGATGCACAAGATTATATAAAAATCATGCCAAATACAGCAGCTGAATTTAAAGCCTCAGCGACTGCGTATTTAATGGAAAATGATTTATATAAAGATGAAATTTTATCTTTGTTAAATACTTTTGGTAAAGCCATAAGTTTGCAAAATGAAAAAGAATTTGATGTGGCTATGGTTTTAAGTGGCTGTGCTCCTGCGTTTTTGGCTTTGGTAGCAGAAAGTTTAGCAAATGCAGGTGTTAAAAATGGTTTAAAAAATGAGCTTAGCTATGAGCTTACTCGTGCAAGTTTTAAAAGCTTTTGTGCTTTATTTAACCATACACATCCTGCTATTATCAAAGAAAAAATTTGTTCTCCAGCAGGAGTGACTATAAGAGGAGTTGAAGCTTTAGAAAAAAGAGCTTTACGCGGTGCTTTTTTTGAAGCTTTTAATGCAAGTTTAAATAAATGAAGCAAGCTTTTAGTCTCCTAGAGCTTGCTTTTTGTATTGTAATCTTATCTTTTGTTTTTGGATCTTACTATCTTATATTTGCAAATAAATCTTTAAATGTTATATGGCAAAATCAAGTCCTTTTTAATGAAGAAAAAGAATTATTTATGCAAAATCCTTCATATAAAGCAAAAAAAATAAATATAAATACTTATAATTTTTTAGAATACACTAGCGATAAGTTTAAACTTAAATCTTTAAAAATAAAAGATTTATCCTATAAAGAAGCTTTTATAGATGAAAAAAGCTTTTAGTTTATTAGAGTTTGCACTAAGCCTTGTTATCTTGGGTGTATTGATTATTATCTTAAGTAATCCGGCCATACATCTTTATAATCATAGCTACAAAATTAAAAATTCCAACACAGTGTTTTTAAATTTAAACCAAACTTTGCTTAGTATGGAAAAAATTTATTACTCTTGTTTAAAAGTGACATTGGAAAGTAGCTCTTTTGAGTGTTATATGAGTGCAAATGATGATATTTTTTATGATTTATCATTAAAAAAATTAAATTTTAGTGGCATTATTTTAGAAAACAATGAAAGTTTTTTTAGTCCAAAAAGCAATTTGCATTTTATAGAAAATGGAAGTTCTAAAGGAATTTTAAGTAATTATAAAGATATGCATAGTGAAAAAAAGTTAAAAATATATGCTAATGATTATATGTATTTTTATGATATACAAAATTCAAAAATTTATAAAGCATTAGTGAATGATAGAGAGAAAATCCATTTTATTAATGAGAAATTTAGTGGATTTTATACTATTTTATATGCTTATGTTAGAGTATATTTAGAAAATGAAAATATTTATATGCAAATAGATGATTTAAATCATAACAAACGATCTTTTTTACTAGCTCAAAATATTTCAAAGCTTATTTTCAAGCAAGATGATAAGACGCTAAAAGTTCTAATATGCGATAAAAGTCAAAATGAATGTTTATCTAAGTGGATGTTTTTATGAAAAAATCGTTTGCTATGGTTTATACAATATCTTTTATTTTATTTATCTCTTTTGTTATGGTATTTGTTATAAAAATTTCTTCATATTCTCCAAGAATTATGAAAGATTTAACTCTTTATACCCAAGGAAAGATTTTACTTCATGATATAAAAGAGCTTTCTAAATATTTTTTATATCAAGCCTATTTAGAGGGTAAAGAATGCTTAAATGAATATAATTTTGAATATAATAATATAAAAATACGAATTGATTATGCCTATCCTTTGGGTGAGTGTAAAGGATATAAATTGATAGCAAATGATGTTAACGCAAAAAGCATTATAGCGGTAAATATTAGCGTGTTATTAAATAACAATAAAGCAGTAAATGAAGAAGTGTTTTTACAAAAAAGTTTTTTTGTTTATCCTAAATTAGATTGAATGTAAGTTTGAACTCCAATAGCTATCATTTTTACTCCCATAGCCATAATAAAAACTAAAGCAATGCGCGAAAAAACATAAAGCACAAGTTTTCCTATGACTTTTTCAATAGTAGCTGAAAAGTGAAATAAAACAAAAATAAAAGCAAAGGTAAGCAATACAGAAGCTATAGCTATAGCTAAATTTTGATCTTCTGAAATAACCACTATAGTAGAAAGTGTTCCAGGACCTACTAGCATAGGAAATGCCATTGGTACTATACTTTTTTTCAATAATTCTTTATGACTTAATCCTTGATAATGTTGAAATTGAGAACTTGATGGAGTAAAAAGTAAGTTTTTAGTGCTCATGATGATTAAAATCAAACCGCCCGCAACTCGTAAATCATTAATATCTATTTTAAATAAATATTTCATGATAAATGGTCCAGAAAGTAAAAAAACTAAAACAATACAAAATGCAGTATAAATGATATTTCTAAAAAGTTTTTTTCTTGTATCAGCATCTAAGCCCTCAGTCATTGCAAGAAATTGAGGAAGATTTCCAAAAGGATTCAAAACTGCTATAATAGCAACAGAAGCAAGTAAAATTATATAAATTTCAGATTCTATATCTGAAAACATAAAACAACCTTTTATTTCCCCAAGCTTAAAAGCTTGGGTTTGATTTAATAATTATAGCCCTTCAAAAGGATTAGTAACAACTTCTTTTCTATCTACGATGTAAGGGATAAGTGCTACATGTCTTGCACGTTTAATAGCAACTTCAACCATTTCTTGGTGTTTTTTGCTAGTACCTGTTAAACGGCGTGGCATGATTTTAAATCTTTCTGATAAAGCATGTTTTAATAATGCTGTATCTTTATAATCAATGAAATCAACTTTAGCTTCAGTGTATTTGCAATATTTACGTGAATATTTTCTTTTTTCTGCCATGATTTTTTCCTTTAAAATGGTAATTCTGTATCATCATCATATTTATCAATATCAATTTCCTTCATAGGGGTTTCCTTTTGAGGATTTTGATAGGTATTAGATGGGTTTGTTCTAGTTTGTACTTGAGCATAAGGATCAAAACTTTGTTGTTGGTTAAAATTCTGATTATAGCCATAATTTTGATTGTCAAAATTGTTTTGTTGGTTATTTTGTACAGTTGAACCTAACATTTCTAAATTCTCAACTTGAATACTGTGTTTTGATCTATTTTGTCCATTTTGATCGCTCCACTGCTCAAATCTCAAACGACCTTCAATTAAAACTTTACTACCTTTGTTAAGGTATTGATTAGCAATCTCTGCTGTTCTACCAAAAAAACTAATGTCGATAAAGCAGGTTTCTTCTCTTTTTTCTCCTGTATTTGTACTAAATCTTCTTGTTACAGCTATAGCAGAAGAGCCTATTGCGCTACCTGATGGAGCATAGCGCATCTCTATATCCCTTGTAAGATTACCTACTAAAACGACTTTATTAAACATTAATTAGCCTTCTGTACTTTCGCTAGCTTTGATTTCTTTTTTATTTTGTTTGATACCTTTGCTTAGTTTTTCCCAAGCTGCAATTTCTTTTTTATTTTCATATTTCACGATTAAAAATCTAATTACTTCTTCAGTGATTCTTAATACCCTTTCAAGCTCTGCTATTAAATTTGTAGGAGCTTTGAAATAAATCACAAAATAAGTTCCTCTTTCGTATTTTTTAATTTTATACGCAAGTTTTCTTGTTCCCATTGGAACTACGCTTTCAATTTCTGCGCCATTTTTTGTAAGGACTTCTTTTACGAATTCCAACTTAGCACTTACTTCTTCTTCTGTAAGTGTCGGTTTTAATATGAATAAAACTTCATAATGTCTCATTTAATTTCTCCTTATGGATATAAAGCCTAAAATTTTTAGGCAAGGATTTGCATAAAATGCAAATTTTATTTTACCATAAGTTTTCTTAATTTAACTTTTTAATATGGAGCTAAGTTGTAAAAGTGTTGCGATTAAAAACTCTTTTTTTTCTATTTTAGAATTCTTTTTTAATTCATATTCGCAATTACAAAGTGTCAAAAAGATATGTTTATATTGTGGTATTTTGATCATAAGAGCTTGTTTTTGAAGATTTTGTGCCACAGAAATAGGCGGGGCATAGCCTAAAATTTCTTTTAAGTCTAAATTTCCATAAATTTTAACATGTAATGCAATTTTAAAAAGTCTAGAAAAATTTGCATATAAGGCATTAATCAATGCTATTTCATTATAATTTTCTAAAATATTTTCAAGTTCGTTTCTTAAATCTTGTTTTTGCATTAATTTATCAAAAAAACTTTCAAAGCTAATAGTACTTAAACTATAACAATGCTCTTGAATGATTTTTTCATCGATATTTAAACCACTAAATTTATTTAACTCATTAGCTGCTAAATATAAATTTTCATTAAAATTATAAAAAAGAGTATAAAGGGCATTTTGAGTGATATTGATATTTAATTCTTTAGCTTTTAAAGCTAGCAACTCCATACCTTCTTTGGCTGAATTTACCTTATAAAATCTACAAAAATTATTAGCAAAAATTTTCTCCGCTTCACTTTGTTTAGAGCTTTCATCATAAATTTCAAGTAAAAAATAATTATCTTGCGAATTTTGACAAAGCTGTAAAAGTTGCTTGAGTTCTTTACTTGGGATTTTCTTTTGAGTTTTGATTTCTAGCAGTTTTCTCTCGCTAAACAAAGAAGCACTAGATAAATAATCATAAGCTTGCTTAAAATCATATTCTTCAAAATAAAATCTTAAACTCTCATCAAAAGAGTATTTGTCTTTAATAAATTTAGCATAAAGTTCTATTTGGAAATTATCCGCTCCATAAAGTAAGAAATAATTAGGAAAATTATTACTATTAAGTAAGCTTTGGAGTTGATTTTTATACATTTTGGTTTCTTTCTAAACTAAAATGCTTGGTGATTTTGCCAAAAATTTTAGCACTAACAATATCCACTTCAGTGATTTCTACCTCTACATTTTCTAATAAATTTGCCCTTGAACCTATAATGGTAATCAAAGCTCCCTTAATTTCATCATTTAATTTTACTTGCAATGAACTTTGATTTTCTACCACTAAAGCCTTAAATTTTTTTCCTATATTTTCTTTTGCCCATCTTGCAAATTTTCTATCCATGAAATGCCAAGCAACTTTATCCGCCTCTCTTTCTAGTAAGCTTAATTCCTCACAAGTGCTTTGTATATTTAAAAGTAAATAATTAAACATTTTTTCATCATTGTTGATTTTAGCTTTTAAAAGTCTATGTAAAATAAGATCAGAATACCTTCTAATAGGGCTTGTAAAATGGGTATATTTATCAAAGCCTAAGCCAAAATGTCCCGCATTTTCACTAGAATATTCTGCCTTTTTTTGCGCTTTGATGATGAGCTTATCTACTTCTTCTCTTATATTTAGCTCATTTGCTAAGACTTGAATGTCTTTAAATAATTCTATGACATTATTTTTAGGATTAATATCTATACTAAGTGTTGAAAGATCAGCTAGCAATTGATCTATTTTTTTATAATCAGGACTTAAGTGATTTCTAAAAACTCCTATATCAATGAGTTTTGCTGCAGCTTTATTAGCTAAAAGCATGCAATCTTCGATTAAATTATGTGAGGCTGTGTCATTTTCAAGGCGTGTTTTTATGAGTTTATTATTTTCATCTAAAGTCATTCTTAACTCTTGGGTTTTAAACTCACAAGCATTTTTTAATCGTTTTTTGCGTAAATTTTGAGTGATTTTAAAAACTTCATAAAGCCAATTAATCACACCTAAATCTTCTTGCGTTTGTAAATACTCATCAACTTCATCGTAATTAAAACGGCGTTTTGAGTTAATAATAGCCTCAAAAAGCTCTTCTTTAATCACTTCATTATTTTGATCTAAGCTTATTTTAAAACAAAATGCTAATCTATCTTCATTGGGTTTTAGTGAGCAAATATTTTCACTCAAAGCTCTTGGCAACATAGGTATGGCAATATGAGGAAAATAAATCGAAAAGCCTCTTGATCTTGCTTCTTTATCAATGGCACTATAAGCATGTACATAAGCGCTTACATCGGCTATGGCTATATAAATGGCATGTTCATTTTTATCATAATAAATTGCATCATCAAAATCTTTTGCATCAATTGGATCAATGGTGCAAAAATTTAAATTTCTAAGATCTTTTCTTGATGGATACATACTTGCATCAACTTTATCTCCATAAGCTTTTGCTTCATTTTCACATAAATTATCAAAAATTGCATTTTTATTAAAAAGTGCTAAGGAAATTTTTTCATCCACAAAATCATCATCAATATGCCCTATCACTTCAGTGATATTATTATCATGATTTTCTATTTTTAAAATAGTTCCTAAAGGCAGAGCTTTTAAGGATTTTTGAGAGGCTTTTAAGGCACATGTAAGTCCTGTTTGAATATTTACTCCAAGGACCGCTTCTCCGTATTTTTTAGTCATAACCAAAGAAGTTTTGTGGGCTCTTTTAAGTATTAAAATAACTTTAGCGCTTGGACGCTTTTTTTTAAGAGGAAGTAATTTTGCCACAACTATATCAGCATAATTTGCTCCTTTTAAATTTTTATTTTCTATGAGCAAATCACGCTTAAAAGCAGGATCAAAACTTTCTAAAAATCCCGTTCCATTAACAGAAATATCAATTTTACCAAAAGTAAAGCCATCTTTTAAATAGTATTTGTTTTTATAAAATTTAATAATATCACAAGTTAATAATTCTCTAATTATTTGCTTGTTTTTATTGGTAATTTCATTAGCATTTAGACCATAACTTAGTTGATTAAATAATTCTTTCATAAGACTCTTTATAGCAATTTTTCAAAACTTAAATTTTATCATAAAAGGATTAAATTTATATTTTTTAGTTATAATCTTTGCTTTAATTTTAATTTTAGGAGTGCATAATGGCTGTATCAATTTATTATGATAAAGATTGTGATATTAATTTAATAAAATCAAAAAAAGTAGCTATTATAGGTTTTGGCTCTCAAGGTCATGCTCATGCTATGAATTTAAGAGATAGTGGTGTAGAAGTGATCATAGGCTTAAAAGAGGGTGGGCAAAGTTGGGCAAAAGCTCAAAAAGCAAATTTTATAGTAAAAAGTGTAAAAGAAGCTACTAAAGAAGCAGATTTGATTATGATTTTAGCTCCTGATGAAATTCAAAGTGAAATTTTTAATGAAGAAATTAAACCTGAATTAAAAGCAGGTAAAACTCTAGCATTTGCACATGGATTTAATATCCACTATGGACAAATTGTTGCTCCAAAAGGCATAGATGTGATTATGATAGCTCCTAAAGCTCCTGGTCATACTGTAAGGCATGAATTTAGTATAGGTGGGGGTACTCCTTGTTTAATTGCTATCCACCAAGATGAGAGTAAAAATGCTAAAAATTTAGCTTTAAGTTATGCTAGTGCTATAGGCGGTGGTAGAACAGGTATTATAGAAACGACTTTTAAAGCTGAAACTGAAACAGATTTGTTTGGTGAGCAAGCAGTGCTTTGTGGAGGACTTAGTGCTTTAATCCAAGCTGGTTTTGAAACCTTAGTTGAAGCAGGATATGAACCTGAAATGGCGTATTTTGAGTGTTTGCATGAAATGAAATTAATTGTAGATTTGATTTATCAAGGTGGTATTGCTGATATGAGATATTCTGTTTCTAATACAGCTGAATATGGAGATTATATCACAGGACCTAAGATTATTACCAAAGAAACTAAAGAGGCTATGAAAGGTGTTTTAAAAGACATACAAAATGGAAGTTTTGCTAAAGATTTTATCTTAGAAAGAAGAGCAAATTTTGCAAGAATGCACGCAGAGCGTAAATTAATGAATGATTCTTTGATAGAAAAAACAGGACGCGAACTTCGCGCTATGATGCCTTGGATTAGCGCTAAAAAATTAGTTGATAAAGATAAAAACTAATTTGAAAACTATAAATAAAAAATACAAAGTGCTTCTAGCGCTTTGTCTTATTGTGTTTGGAATTTTTCTTTTTGCATTTGGAGCTTTGTTTTTAAAAAAAGAAGAAAATAAAACCTTAGACTATAATCAAACCATAGTTAAAAAAGAACCATTACCACCTACAAAAGAACAAGAAAATAATTTTAGTTTTAATGATATAAATTTGACTTTAGAAAATGAAAAATTAGAATTTTTAGATAAAAATATTAGTGAAATTTTAAATTTAAACCCTGTAAATACAGAGTTAAATCAAACTAAAGAGGATAATCAAACTTTAATTTTAGAAGTAATAGATCAAAATACAAGTAAAGAATTAATCAATAAAGAGCAAAATATATCAGATAAAAATGAGGATAATAAAACTCAAATCCTAGTGCAAAAAAATACCAAACCTCGTCTAGCAATTATTATAGATGATATGGCAAGTCACACTCATGTAGATATGCTTAAAAAAACAAATTTAAAATTAATCCCATCTTTTTTTCCACCTGATAAACGCCATCCTTATACAGCTGAGTTCGCAAAGGATTTTGACTTTTTTATGGTGCATTTACCCCTTGCTGCTATAAAATATGACAAGGCGGAATTAAATACCTTACACCCTAGCGATGATATACAAAAAATAAGCAAACGCGTAGCTTTTGTAAAAGAGCAATTTCCAAAAGTAAAATTTATTAACAACCACACAGGAAGTTTATTTACTGCAAATAAGCAGGCTATGGAAAAATTATTTAGTGCCTTTAAACAAAATGATTTTATTTTTGTAGATTCAAGAACTATAGGAAATTCTAAAGCTAAAATTTTAGTAAGTCATTTTGAACAACCTTATATAGCTAGAGATGTTTTTTTGGATAATGAAGATGATATAGCATATATTAAAAACCAACTCAGACAAGCAGTAGAAGAGGCAAAAAAGAAAGGTTTTGCTATCGCTATTGGTCATCCAAGAGAAAAGACTTTTAAGGCCTTGGTGCAGAGTAAAGATTTGTTAAATTCAGTTGAGCTTGTGTATTTAAATGAAATTTATTGAGAATATTGAAGATTTTAAAAATCTTTTAAATCCACCTTCAAAGATTTATTATAAAGGCAATTTAGAGCTTTTAAATGCCAGAAAAGTGGCTATTGTAGGTTCTAGAAAAATGAGTGTTTATACTAAAAATTGTCTTGTTGAATTGGTGACTTTGCTAAAAAAAGCTAAGGTTTGTGTAGTAAGTGGCGGGGCTTTGGGAGTGGATATCCAAGCAGCTAAAATAGCTTATCCTCAAACCATAGCTATATTTGCTAATGGGCTTGATGAGATTTATCCAAAAGCAAACACAAATGAAATTTTAAATATTTATGAAAATGCTTTGGCTTTAAGTGAAAATGAAGGTAATTACAAGGCAAAACCTTATGATTTTTTATTAAGAAATAGACTTATTATTGCTTTAAGTGAGGTTGTTATAATAGCTCAAGCTGATTTAAAAAGTGGTTCTATGCAAAGTGCAAGACTTGCTTTAAGTATGAATAAACCTATATATGTATTACCTCATAGGAAAAATGAAAGCGAAGGAACAAATTTGCTTTTAGCTACAAAAAAGGCAAATTTAATTCATGATTTTGATGAATTTGTAAAAATGTTTGGAGAACTTCATCATGAACAAAGCGAAGATGATTTATTAAGTTTTTTAAAGCATGAAGATGATTTAGAAAAAGTTTTAAAAAAATTTGGCGATAGAGTTTATGAGTATGAACTTGAGGGTTTGATAGAAATATCTGGAGTAAAAATAAGAGCTTGCTTATGAAAACTTTAGCATTAGATATAGGTTTAAAGCGTATTGGTATTGCTTTGTGTATTAATAAAAGTATAGCTATGCCACTTGAAGCTATTATTAGAAAAAATCGCAATCAAGCAGCAAATGAGGTAAAAAAATATATCAAAGAGTATGATATCAATACTTTAGTAGTAGGAATTCCTTTAGGTGGATCTAGTGAAGATGAAATGCGAAAAAGGATAGAGCATTTCATATCTTTACTTGATTTTGATAAAGAAGTTTTTTTTGTTGATGAGAGTTTTAGCTCTAAAAACGCACAAGAGCTTGGTGTAGTGAATTTAAAGAAAAAAGATGGCAAACTTGATTCTTTAGCTGCGTATTTATTTTTAAAGGATTTTTATGGCCTTACTTGATTTAAATACAGCTTTAGATGAAATTTATACAAAAGAACAAAAAGAACAAATCCTTCGAAGTTTTAATCAAGAAAAATATGTCAATATTTTTAGAAATTCTTTGCTTATTGATAATGAAAAACTAGAAGAAATTTTAAATAATGAAAATATAAAATTTGAAAAAATTGATCTGAATTGCTATAAAATTCCAAGTATTTTCAAAAGCAAATTAAGCTCACTGAAAGCTTTTGATGAAGGTAAGTTTTATATACAAAATTATTCTTCATACTTATGTGCTAAAACTTTGGGTGTTAAAGCTGGTGAGAGTGTGCTAGATATGTGTGCAGCTCCTGGTGGAAAAAGCTTAAATTTAGCTAATTTTATGCAAAATGAGGGTTATTTAGCAAGTTGTGAATTATCTAAAACACGTTTTTTTACCTTAAAAAAAACTATGGAAAATTATCAAGTTAAAATTGTAAAATGCTTCTTAAAAGACGCACGTACTATAGGCAAGGCTTGTCCTTTGAAATTTGATAAAATTTTACTTGATGCACCTTGCTCAACTTTTGCAAAAATGGGTTTTGAAATACAAAAAAATACAAAAGAAATTAAGCAAATTGCAAATTTACAAAAAAAGCTTTTGCATTCAGCATTACTAGCTTTAAAACATGGTGGAGAATTAGTGTATAGCACTTGTACATTTTTAAGAGAAGAAAATGAAGCAGTTTTAGAAAATGCATTAAGAAATGAAAATTTTAAATTAGAATTGCTTGATTTTGATTTAGCTAATGTTAATTTTATTTACTCAAAAAGTGATGAATTTGATTTATCATTTGCCAAAAGAGTTTTGCCAGATGACTATGCAGATGGGTTTTTTATAGCAAAAGTGAAAAAACTTTAAAAATCAATAAATTTAAATGTGAAAAATATTTTTATTCATAAAACTTAAAGTGCTATTTTTAGGTGCTTAGAAGCTAAAATCACATTGTGAAACTCTTGTGAATAAAATATCAAAATTTTGAAAGCTTAAATTAAAGTAGTAGTAAATAAATATAATAAAAAATATATAAAGATAAATAAGCACGAGGCTTATTTATCTCTTAAGTTTAATTCGCTGATTAATTTAGTGTAAGCTTGATAATCTTTTCTTTTTAGATAAGATAAAAGTCTTTTTCTTTGACCAACAAGCTTTAAAAGACCTAAACGAGAAGAAAAATCTTTTTTGTAGATTTTTAAGTGTTCTGTTAAATCTGAAATTCTTGCACTTAAAAGTGCGATTTGAACTTCTGGAGAACCTGTATCTCCTTCTTTTCTAGCAAATTTTGCAACTATTTCTGCTTTTTTAGCCGAATCTAAAGCCATAATAGACCTCCTGAGCGGTATTTAATTAAAAGGTGTAATTATAACTAAAAAACCAAAAAAAATGCTGAATTTAAAAAATATGAAATTTAATATTTATCGATACTTATTTTTGATATAATAAAAATTTTTATTAATAACCAAAAAATAATATATTATATTTATAACTTGAAAGGAACAAATGTTATTTACCAAAGCTAGCGAATATGCTTTATTGTCTTTAATTCATATAGCAAAATCTCAAGAACCGCAAGATGTAGATACTATGTCAAGTGTTTTGGATATCCCTAAAAGTTTTTTAGCAAAAATTTTACAAGCTCTTGCTAAAGACGCACTTTTGAAATCTTATAAGGGTGCTAAAGGTGGATTTATGCTTGTTAAAAAGCCAAGTGAATATACTTTAAAAGAAATTATTAATAGTGTAGAGAAAAAATCTATTAATGTTTTTGAGTGTAGCAATGGAATTTGTCCTTCTCAAAAAGAAGATAATTGTAAAATTATGCCTATTTTGGTGAAACTTCAAAATAAAATCGATGATTTTTTAGTTTCTATTACTTTAGAGGATATTATTCAAAATAATGGCTAAAAGAGATATTTTTAGCTTAGTGTTGCCTTGGGTTGCTCCACTTGTTGCGCCTATTTTAAAGGCAAAAAGCTTAACTATAGTAGCTGTAATTATTGCAATTTTAGCTATTATTATAGTACCTTTACCAAGTATAGTTTTAGACTTTTTTCTTGCTTTAAGTATAGCAATTTCGGTTTTAATTATTTTAATTTCTTTATATATACCAAAGCCTACGGATTTAACAACTTTTCCAACTATGATTTTAATTATCACGCTTTTTAGACTTTCACTTAATATAGCTACAACGCGTATGATTTTGAGTGAGGGTCATCAAGGACCAGCTGCTGTTAGTGATATAGTGGCAAGTTTTGGTGAATTTGTTGTTGGCGGTAATTATGTTATAGGTATGGTTGTTTTTTGTATTTTGGTTTTGATTAATTTTATGGTTGTAACTAAAGGTAGTACAAGGGTTTCTGAAGTTCAAGCAAGATTTACTCTTGATGCAATGCCAGGTAAGCAAATGGCTATTGATGCGGATTTAAATGCAGGTTTGATTGATGAAAAAACTGCGCGCGCAAGACGCCAAGAAATCATAGCTGAAGCAAATTTTTATGGAGCAATGGATGGTTCTTCTAAATTTATAAAAGGAGACGCTGTTGCTGGGATTATCATTACTATTGTAAATTTAATTGGTGGGTTTATGATAGGTTATTTTCAGCATGATATGGAGCTTGGAGAGTGTGCCTCAACTTATACTATATTAACAATAGGTGATGGACTTGTTTCTCAAATTCCTGGACTTATAACTTCAACAGCAACTGCTATCATTATCACGCGTGCTAGTAAAGATGAGGATAATTTTGCTGAAGGTTCTATTAATCAGCTTTTGGGAGAATATAAAACACTACTAATTGTAGGTTTTGTTTTATTTATTTTTGCTTTAGTACCTGGTTTACCACATTTTTCTTTGGGTTTTATGGCTTTAGTGTTTTTAGGTCTTGGTTATATGATAAAGCAAGTGCAAGAGGGTAAAATTCAAATCAACGCAATTTCGGCTAAAAAATCCCAAGAAGCTGATGAGCAAGAGCAAGCTAAACCTCAAAAACGCAGTGAAGAAGAAATTTTAAGAGAAGAAGAAAATAAAATCACAGATATTTTAAAATTAGAAATTTTAGAATTAGAATTAGGCTATGGGCTTATTAAGTTAGCAGAAAGTGAATTAACAGAGCGTATTAGATCAACAAGACGCAATATAGCTCAAAGTTTAGGCTTTTTAATGCCAAAAATTAGAATTAGAGATAATTTACAATTAAAGCCTAATGAATATACTTTCAAACTCAAAGGTGTGGGTATAGCTAGTGCTGAAATTTATCCTGATAAATATCTAGCTATGGATAGTGGTTTTATCACTGAACCTATTGAAGGTATAGCTACTAAAGAACCTGCTTTTAATTCTGATGCTTTATGGATAGAATCATCTTTAAAAGATGAGGCAACGTTAAATGGTTATATTGTGATTGATCCAGCAAGTGTGATTTCAACCCATATGAGCGAGCTTATAAAAGCTAATGCTTCAGAGCTTTTAACTAAACAAGAGGTTCAAAATTTATTGGATAAAATCAAAAATGATTATCCTATCGTGGTAGATGATTGTTTAAGAGTTGCTAGTATAGGTTTAATCCAAAAAGTTTTAAAAGCTTTACTTAAAGAACATATTCCTATTAAAGATATGCTTACAATTTTAGAATCAATTAGTGATATAGCTGAAGTAAGTAAGAGTTTGGATATGATTATTGAGCATGTAAGGGCCTCTTTAGCAAGAGCAATTACAAATTTATATGTGGATGAAAAAGGACAAATTAGCTTTTATATTTTTGATGCTGCTGCTGCTGCAAAATTAATGGAGCATGTGCAGTTCAAAGATGGTTCGTATCATTTAATGATAAATGTAGCTCAAACCGGCGCTTTAGTAGAAGCTTTAAAAGCTGAACTTGCAAGTGTGGCAAATACAAGAATTAAGCCTTTCTTGCTTTGTGTTGAGCCACAACTTAGAAAATTTATCGCTGATATTTGTTCTAATTTTGGTATTAATATTACGGTTTTAAGTTTTGCTGAGATTGCAGAAAATACCAAATTTGAAACAGAAGGCATCATAAAAGTTGATAATTTATAAAGGAAAAATATGAAAATTTATCATCTTTCACATACGGATTTAGATGGTTATGCTTGTCAGTATGTGCTAGATTTTTATTTTAAGAATTGTTATTTTTATAATTCTAATTATGGTAAAGAGATTAATGAAAATTTTAATGTGATTTTTAAAAATATAGAGGAAGATTTAAAGCAAAATCCTAATGAAGAATTTGTGATTTTAATCACGGATTTAAATTTAACTTTAAGTCAATGTGAAGATTTTCAAAAAGCTATAGAAGGTAAAAAAATCAAGCTTTTACTTTTAGATCATCATCAAAGTGGCTTAGAATGTATGCAAAAATATCCTTGGTATTTTTTAGATGATAAAAGATGTGCTACTAAGATTGTTTATGATTTTTTTAGTAAATGTTATGGCGAAAACAAGGCTTTGTCAGAATTTGTAGATGTGGTAAATGCAGTAGATATTTGGTTGAGTGAAGATGAGAATTTTGAACTTGGAAAAGTACTGCTTGGTATGGTTTCTGGAGCAAAAGAAATCAATAGAGTAATGTTTGCGCAAGAAAATATCAAATATCTTTTTTATCTTTTTGATGTTTGTAGAAAATACATTCATCAAAAAAATGCTCATATTAATTTAGATGATGACTTGCATGGCTTAAAAAAATCTTTTTTTAAAAAAGAAAATGATGATACTTTAAGCAATTTAATTTCCAAATTTGTGGTAGAAAGACTAAGTGTAAATAAAGAAAAATTTAGTGTATTTTATAAAGGAAGTAAAGGTTTATTAACTTCAAATATAGGCAATACTTCTGTAATTGGAAATGATTTTTTAATGCAAAATCCCGATTTTGATTTTTTTGTTGATCTTAGTTCAAGAAAAACCTTAAGTTTTAGAGCAAATAATAAAGTCGATGTGAGTTTGATGGCTAAAAGCTTGGTTAATGGGGGAGGGCATAAAAATGCTAGCGGTGGATTGTTTGCTGCGTATAAAGATAGCTCTAACTATGATTTCATAAAAGCACAATTTGTAGATTTAATTAAAAGCAAAGAATTAAAGGAAAATAATGAAAACAAATCATGATTTTAAAGAAGAAATAGAAAATTTACAATATGAATTAAGTATAGTTTTAGAAGCAATGCTCTTGTTTGCTGGGGTAAAAAGAGCAAAATTAGAAAAAGCAATTGGACTTTATATTGATTGTATTGATGAGGTTTGTCAAAATACTCAAAAAGAAGGAGTTGATGAGATCTTAGAAGTAGTAGAGTACTTAAAAAATCATCATAAAGATTTATTTGAATGAAAATTTTATTATTGCTTTTTGCGGGAATTTTTTCTTATGCAAATATTTATGAGGATCTAAGTGATTTTGCTTACAATAAACAAAACACGCTAAATTTAAGCTCAAGTCAAGCTTTATTTTTAGAATACAAGCAAAACAAACAAGCTTGTGTGGATATAGTGCTTGCTAAAAATAAGGCTTTCGTGGTTAAAATTTATCCATTGTGTGAAAATTTAAACGAAAAAAGTCTAAATGAATACTTAAATACGCAATTTATAAGTTTATACGCTAAAGATTTATCAAAACTAAGAAAAGAAATTGCTGATATTAAAAATATTATACGTGATTTTATGATTTATTATACCTTACATCAATCTTTTGCAGATGAAATTAAGAAAATGAGTAAAAATGATAAATTACAAGCATATAAACTAGATGAGAAAAAAGGTGGAAAAATTCTTTACAAGGTTAATAATCAAGCTTGTGTAGTTTTTGATTTGTATTTAGATGAAAATTTGCAAGCTAGTATGCAAGTAAGCGGAATGGAAAATTTGGATAAAACTTGTATGGAGTTAATCTCATCCCCTGATTTTAAAGACTTATCTTTCACAAAAGAGGGTATGAGAAAATATAAATTAAAAAACTAATCTAAAAAATCTTAAATAATATAATTTTAAAATTCTACTCAAAGCCATTTTTTTTCTTTCTATATTAGAAAACACATAAGCTTCAAGATCTTGCTTTTCTCTTAAAGTAAGATTTTTCATTATTGTAAACCTTTTAAAAAATATTGCTAGACGCAATTATATTATCTTTTCTTTTAAAAAAACTGAAAAAGAAATTTTTATATATTATATATAAATGGCTAAATAAACTTTAGTTATATAGACTAAATAATTTTAAATATTTTTATTTAAAAATAACTTGACATTATTATACTAAAGTTGTATAATTATTTTATCACTTAAAAACATTGAGTGCTAAAATAAAAAATTTAAGGTTTTGTAGTGAAGTCTTATAGTAAAAAAGATTTAATTTTAAAAACCATCATTGAGACCTATTTAGAGGGTAATAATCCTGTGGGTTCTAATGAGTTAAATCATAAAGTTAGCATACCTGCTTCTACTATAAGAGTTTATTTTAAAAAATTAAGCGATGAGGGTGTATTAACACAACTTCATATTAGCAGTGGTCGCATACCAACTTTTAGTGCTATGAAGGCTTATTGGTATGAGCAACTTTGCGAAAATGAGATTGTAATTAATGATCTTGCTTTGCTAGAGTTTTTGCTTGATAAGTTTGAAATTTATACCTTAGTTTATGGTGGCGATGAGCTTATTTTACAAGATATTACCAAGGTTAATGATAAATTTATCATACTTGATTTTGGACAAAATGAGTTGGTTTTAAGATTTAGCCAAGATAGCCTGGTTTTCTTGCAAAGACTTATAGGACTTGATCTAAAAAGTATTGAAAATTTAGCTTTTAGAGTTGAGTTTAAAGAGTTATTGGAAAAAATAACTATGCTAAAAGAAGCTATGGTTTATTATAGATATAATGAGAGCAAAGCTTATCAAATTTATCAAAATGATGAATTTGCTAAGCTTTTATCTCCTCAAATTGGATTTTATTTTAACGATAAATTGCAATTTGATCCTTTATTTGAAGAGGGTTTTATGGGGTTAAAGCTTAAGAGTACATTTTTAGGTAAAGAATCTAATGTGGTTTTTGCCGGTAGTGTGTATTCTGATTTTAAAACAATGTTAAATATTATAAAGGAGGCTGCGTGAGCGAAGAAAAGCAAAATGAGCAAATGCAAGAAGAAGCAGTGGAAAATTCAGAAAATCAAAACAATGAATTAGAAAAACTTCAAGCAGAGTATAATGAGTTAAAAGATACTTATTTAAGAGCAAATGCTGAATTTGAAAATATCAAAAAAAGAATGGAAAAAGAAAAAATTTCAGCAACAATTTATGCAAATGAAAGTTTTGCTAAAGATTTGCTTGATGTAGTTGATGCATTAGAGGCGGCTATTAATGTAGAAGCTAATGATGAATTAAGTTTGAAAATCAAAGAAGGGGTTCAAAACACTTTAGACTTGCTTTTGAAAAAACTTGAAAAACATATGGTTAAAGTAATAGAAGCAGATGGTGAGTTTGATCCAAATTTACATGAAGCGATGTTTCATGTTGAAAGTGCTGATCATGAAAGCAATCATATCGTCCAAATTTTACAAAAGGGCTATATGATGAATGATAGAGTGATTAGATCAGCAAAAGTTAGTGTTGCAAAATAAAATTTAATAAAAAGGATAAAAAATGGCAAAAGTTATAGGTATAGATTTAGGTACAACAAATTCTTGTGTGAGCGTGTATGAAAGAGGCGAGAGTAAAGTTATCCCAAATAAAGAAGGTAAAAATACTACTCCTTCAGTAGTTGCTTTTACAGATAAAGGTGAAGTTTTAGTTGGAGATAGCGCTAAGCGTCAAGCTGTGACTAATCCTGAAAAAACTATTTATTCTATAAAAAGAATTATGGGTTTAATGATCAATGAAGAAGCAGCAAAAGAAGCTAAAAATCGCTTACCTTATCATATCACAGAGAGAAATGGGGCTTGTGCGATTGAAATAGCAGGTAAAATTTATACTCCACAAGAAATTTCAGCAAAAGTTTTAATGAAATTAAAAGAAGATGCAGAAGCTTTCTTAGGTGAAAAAGTAGAAGATGCGGTTATTACTGTTCCTGCGTATTTTAATGATGCACAAAGAAAAGCTACAAAAGAAGCAGGGCAAATTGCAGGATTGAATGTATTAAGAATTATCAATGAACCAACTGCAGCAGCTTTGGCGTATGGACTTGATAAAAAAGAAAGTGAAAAAATTGTAGTTTATGATTTAGGTGGTGGTACATTTGATGTTACTGTGCTTGAAACAGGTGATAATGTTGTAGAAGTTTTAGCAACCGGTGGTAATGCATTTTTAGGTGGCGATGATTTTGATAATAAATTAATCGACTTTTTAGCAAATGAGTTTAAAGATGAAACAGGTATTGATCTTAAAAACGATGTAATGGCTTTACAAAGATTAAAAGAAGCAGCTGAAAATGCTAAAAAAGAATTAAGTTCAGCTAATGAAACTAATATTAATTTACCATTTATCACAGCTGATGCAAGTGGTCCAAAACACTTAACTAAAACTCTAACAAGAGCTAAATTTGAAAGTATGATTGATGGTTTAGTTGCTGAAACTATTAGTAAGATTAACGAGGTAGTAAAAGATGCAGGACTTGATAAAAGCGAAGTAAAAGAAGTTGTTATGGTGGGTGGTTCTACTCGTGTTCCACTGGTACAAGAAGAAGTTAAAAAAGCTTTTGGAAAAGAGCTTAATAAATCAGTAAATCCTGATGAAGTTGTTGCAATAGGTGCGGCAATTCAAGGTGCGGTTATTAAAGGTGATGTTAAAGATGTATTATTGCTTGATGTTACTCCACTTTCTTTGGGTATTGAAACTTTAGGTGGGGTGATGACTAAAATCATCGAAAAAGGTACAACTATACCAACTAAAAAAGAGCAAGTTTTCTCAACTGCTGAAGATAATCAAAGCGCAGTTACTATCAATGTTTTACAAGGTGAGAGAGAATTTAGCCGTGATAATAAATCTTTAGGAAATTTCAATCTTGAAGGAATTCCACCAGCACCTCGCGGTATGCCACAAATTGAAGTAACTTTTGATATTGATGCAAATGGTATTTTAACAGTTAGTGCAAAAGATAAAGCTACAGGTAAAGCTCAAGAGATTAAAATCACAGGCTCAAGCGGACTAAGTGAAGAAGAAATCAACAACATGGTAAAAGATGCAGAGCTTCACAAAGAAGAAGATAGAAAACGCAAAGAAGCAGTAGAAGCTAGAAATGCTGCTGATAGCTTAGTACATCAAGTAGAAAAATCTTTAAGTGAGCTTGGAGATAAAGTAGGCGATGATGATAAAGCAAATATTCAAAAAGCCTTAGATGAGTTAAAAGAGACATTGAAAAATGCTAATGCTTCTAAAGAAGAAATTGAAAGCAAAATGAAAGCTTTAAGTGAAGTTTCTCATAAATTAGCAGAAAATATGTATAAAAAAGAAGAACCAAACGCTCAAAAGAAAAAAGACGATGATGTAATCGATGCTGAAGTTGAGTAAAAACTAAACTAGAAGCCTTGTTGCTTCTAGTTTAATCAATATATTTTTTACAATCTTCCTTAAAATAATTTCTATCAAATCTTGCAAAATTATCATTATTTGGCACTTTATAACATTCGCTGAAATTTTTAGCTTTAAGAATTTTGACATAAAAACTAGGAATGGCTATGTTGTTTTTAATGCGTTTTGGCTTATCATCATAAAGTACTAAATTTAAGACTTCTAATTCTTTATTTTTCTTTGCTAAATATCTTTCTCTTTGTTCGATTTCATTCCAAATTTCTGCATTAATATCTTTTTTTTGCGGAGTGATATTGCTCATTAAAAAAGTGCTAAGTTGGGCTTGCGGGGTCGCATTCATGGATTGATTTGGCACGACATGCCCTCTTGTATAACCACTTCTTAGATAATCCTCCCAATAAGTTCTGTATTTTTTAGGAATATTGGTATCTTCTTGAAATCTTGGGCGTTTTTTGATGTGTCCTTGATTTAAAATTTTAGCTTCTAATTTATAAGCAATAGCCTTAGTGCCTTTATAATTATAATCATAACAATTAATATAATAATATTTATCCATCAATAAAGAGCAGTCTTTAAAATAAGCTTTAAAGCTAGGATGTAATTCATATTGAGTATAAGCAAAAGAGCTTAAAGCTAAGGCGCAAAGCGTTAAAACTTTTTTCATGCTAAAAGCTTTCTTACCATTTCATTAAGTCTTTTACCATCAACGCTTGCGCCAAAAGCTGCTTTAGCTTCTTTCATCAAAATACCTTGTTCTTTTAAAGAGCTAATTTGTAATTTATCTATAAGTTTTTTTAGCTCATTTTCTAATTCCTCATCGCTAAGTTGTTTTGGTAAATAAGCACTTAAAATAGCTACTTCTTGGAGTTCTTTTTGTGCTAAATCTTCTCTAGAGCCTTTAGAAAAAGCCAAAGCTGCTTCATTTCGTTTTTTAATCTCACTTGCAATGATTTTGTATATTCTTTCATCACTAAGCGTAATTCTCTCATCAACTTCTATTTGTTTAAAGCTAGCATTAAGTGTTCTTAAAGTGTTTCTTTTAAAATCATCTTTATTACGCATAGCTTCTTTAATGTCTTCTAAAATTTGATCTTTTAAACTCATTTTTTCTCCTTTAAAATTTGATATTTTTAAAATGTGCTATACACACACCTTCTCTAACACCATCATCAATCACAATGAGCTTTTGTTTATTAAATAAAGCAAAAAGTATCATTGAGCCTGCTATGAGGTATTTTTTTCTATTTTCTCCAAGATAAATTTTAGCTTTTTCTTGTTCTAAATTCCAAATTTTTAATGCAAAATCAAAAAAATCTTTGCGTTTGAGTATTTTGCCATTTACATTTTCTTCTAGGTAATCTTTGTATTTTATGTTTTGTTTATAAGCACAAAGTGTGGTGGGTACTCCTGAATTTAATATGAAAAAATTTCCTTTTAATTTTATATCTTTACTAAGATTAAAAGCTTTTAGGGCAAGTTGTTTTAAATGTGCAGGGTAGGGGCTTAGATGAAATTTTAATTTTTTATCTTTAATACGTGCAAGATTTTGCGGGTATTTTTTAAAAAATCTTACATAAGCACTTGGTTTTATGGCTTTAAAATGCATTCTTTCATAAAAACTAATAATTCCAAAATCATAACTTTTACTAAACTTTTCATTTGAAATTTCACAAGAAGCACCGCCTAAATCACAATAGTTTAAGTCTTTTCTAAAAAGTTTAAGAGCTTTAAGACGCTCTTGTATACCTAAAATACTTAGTTTTGCTTCGGTTTTTGCATCGATTAATTTTATATCAAGTTTAAATTCTTTTTGAATTTTTTCAAAAATAAACTCAGTATTTTTTGCTTTTCTAAAAGCAGCTGTGGCGACTGCTTTGGCTTGACTTAAATCATAATTTTTTTCTTTTAAGATTTTTAAAGCGTTAAAAATTCTTTCTATGGCTTCATCGCTAATGGTGTCATTTTGCATATTTTTAGCTGCGCCTATGATAAATTCTTCGCTTTTTAATTTATTAAAATTCTCATCCATTAAAACAGCTCTTAATGTATTTGAACCCATATCAATACCTAGCACTAGCTCTCCTTAAAAAATTTAAAGTATAATAGCAAAAAACTTATAAGGAAAACTTATGCTTTTAGGGGTTAATATCGATCATATAGCAGTTTTAAGAGAAGCTAGAAAAGTAAATGATCCTGATTTGCTTGAGGCTGCGTTTTTGAGTGCAAATTTAGCTGATCAAATCACTATCCATGTGAGAGAAGATCGTCGCCATGCTAATGAGTTTGATTTAGAAAATATCTTAAAATATTGCAAATGTGTAGTGAATTTAGAATGCTCTATTGATATGATAGAATATGCTTTAAAATACAAACCCTCACGCGTTACTTTAGTGCCTGAAAAAAGACAAGAACTTACAACAGAAGGCGGTTTAAATTTAGACAATGAAAAATTACAAGAAGCCATTAATGCTTTAAAACAAGAGCAAATCGAAGTTTCTTTATTTATTGATCCAAATTTAGAAGATATTAAAAAATCATCTTCTTTAAATGCTGATTTTATAGAGCTTCATACAGGTTTGTATGCTAATATTTATAATGCACTATATACTAATATCAATCAAACTTCTTATGCATTGCCTGAATTAATTTTAAGCAAAAATGAACTCAAAAAGCTTTTAGAAAACGAACTCCAAAGATTAAGACAAAGTGCAAGTTTGGCTAAGAGTTTAAATTTAAGAGTAGCTGCTGGACATGGACTTAATTATAAAAATGTAAAAAATATTGTAGATATTTTAGAAATAGAAGAGTTAAATATAGGCCAAAGTATAGTAGCAAGATCGGTTTTTATAGGCTTAGAAAAAGCTATATTGCAAATGAAAGCTTTGATTAAAAGATGAAAAAAATTGCCATTAGCATAGGGGATTTAAATGGCATAGGTATGCAAATTTTATTAGCTTGTCATGATGAGCTAGTAAAAATTTGCGAGCCTTATTATTTTGTGCATTATGAATTATTTCAAAAAGCAAATAAACTTTTGAAAATAAATCCTAAATCTAAAATCAATTTAGTTGAAATTTCTAATGCTTCAAAACCACAATTTAGTTTTAAAGAAGAAAAAGAAAATTTTTTAATTTATGAGTTTTCATATCAAGCTAGCAAAATTATTGATTTTGATTTTGAGTTAAATCCTGCGAATTTAGACGCTAAAAGTGGGGTTTATTCTTTTTTAAGTTTTGAAGGAGCTAGTTATTGCACGCATTTGTTTTTAGATGCTTTAGTAACTTTACCGATTAATAAAAAAACTTGGCAAATGGGGGGAGTGGGTTATAAAGGTCATACTGAGGCACTAAGAGGTTTTTTCAAACAAGATGCTATTATGATGTTAGGGTGTGATGAACTTTTTGTGGCTTTATATACTGAGCATATGGCTTTAAGAGATGTTTATAAAGAGATTAAGGCTTTTGAGCTTGCGCAATTTTTAATTAATTTTTATCAATGCACTTTATTTGAGAAAATTGGTGTTTTAAGTTTTAACCCTCATGCAAGTGATAATGGTGTAATAGGTGGAGAAGAAGAGAGGGAAATAAAAAAAGCTATAAGAATGGCAAGTGTATTTTTAAAAGATTACGCGTTGAATTTGCAAAATTTAGAAAATGAAGATTTTTTAAGTCAAAAAGAAAAAGAACTTTCTTGTAAGGAAAATATTTATTTAAGTGAGCCTTTGGTGGCTGATAGTGCTTTTACTCCTTTTGCACTAAGTAAATGCAAGTATTTAGTGAGTATGTATCATGATGTAGGCTTAGCTCCTTTAAAGGCTTTGTATTTTGAAAAAAGTATCAATGTAAGTTTAAATTTACCTATAATTCGCACTAGTGTTGATCATGGTACAGCTTATGATAGGGCTTATAAAAATGAAAAAATTAATTTACAAAGTTATATGCAAGCAGTAAAATCTGCTTTGCAATTTTTAAAAATCAAAGAAAAAACTAAGTAAAAGTTACTAAAATTAATTCATTAAAATAAATTCTTAAGGAGAATGCTTGAGTAAAGATAATGCTATTGCATTTTTTATTTTTATTGTGAGTGTTTTATGCTTTTTTGTTTGGGGATATAATTATATTCCTAATAATTCCATGATATTATTTATCCTTGCTAGTATATTTGGTATTTTTATGGCCTTTAACGTTGGTGGTAATGATGTAGCAAATTCATTTGGTACTAGCGTAGGCGCTAAAACAGTTACTATAAAACAAGCTTTGATTATTGCAGCGGTGTTTGAATTAAGCGGGGCTGTGTTTGCAGGTGGGGAAGTAACAAATACTATAAGAAGTGGTATAGTAGTTTTACCTGATGGGATTAATCCTATGGTGTTTGTATGCGTAATGCTCTCAGCTTTATTAAGTTCAGGAATTTGGCTTTTTGTAGCGACCAAAAAAGGACTTCCAGTTTCTACTACTCATAGTATTATAGGAGGTATTGTAGGTTCAAGTATTGCTATGGGCTTTGTATTTTTTGATCAAGATCAAGCATTATCTATGGTAAATTGGAATGGTATTTATAAAATAGCTATGAGTTGGGTTATTTCGCCTTTGCTTGGCGGGCTTGTGGCATATTTAATTTATGCTTATATTTATAAAAAAATCTTAAAGCCATCAGAGGAAATAACTCTTGTGGTAAAAGAAATTAAAAAAGAAAAAAAGGCTTTTAAAGAAGAATATTTTAAAAATTTAAAAAACAAAAGCCAAGAAGAGCAAATCAAAGAACTTAGTGCTATTGTTTTAGATGATGATGAAAAAAGAAGTGAATATAAGTTAAAAATCAAAGAATTAAAAGAAAAAGAAAAAAACATAGATGTTTTCTCAAGAATGAAATTTCACGTTCCACTAATAGCAGGTGTAGGTGCATTGACTATTGCTTCTATGTTTTTATTTAAGGGTTTAAATAATGTTTCTACTTTAGATGTAATGCAAAATTTATGGATAGTTTCGATTATTTCTATTTTTGCTTATATTGTTACTTTAGCAGTTGTGAGGTTGATGAAAAAAACTCAGGTTAATAAGACCATAGAAAAGATTTTTTCGTGGTTTCAAATTTTTACTGCTTCAAGTTTTGCTTTTTCACATGGAGCTAATGATATAGCTAACGCTCTTGGACCATTTGCTGCTATTTTAGATGTACTTAAAAACAACACCATTAATCCTAGCTCGCCAGTGCCATTTGCTGTGATGCTTATGTTTGGTATAGCTTTGGTTATTGGACTTTGGTTTTTGGGTAAAGAAGTTATTCAAACTGTGGGTTCAAAACTTGCTGAAATTAAACCAACAACAGGCTTTAGTGCTGAACTTGGCGCAAGTATTGTTATACTTTTAGCTACCCAACTTGGAATCCCAGTTAGCTCAACCCATATTTTAATCGGTGCTATTTTAGGTATAGGGGTATTTAATAAAGATGCTAAATGGGCTATGATGAAACCTATTGGTTTAGCATGGGTGATTACCTTACCAGTTGCTGGAATTCTTTCAAGTATTATTTTTATTATCTTTGTAAACACAATCTTATGAGTTTAAACTCATAAGATGTTTTTTAGCTTCATCTAAATTAGAACTATTGATAAAATAATCAATTTTTGAAGGTTTTTTATATACTTTATCATAATATTCAAAAAGCATTTTTACACAAAGTTCTAAATTGTTTTCTTCATAATTTTGACAAAGTTTTAGCTTAAAATCCTTGCTGATATAAGGTGATATTTTTTCAACACATTGATAAAATACTTTTTTATCCATTGGAGTATAGTTTTTTAAAACTCTTTGAATGCGTAAATTCATGTCGCATTCACACCAAATTTTCTTAGCTTTTTGCATGCTATTGTATAAATTTAGCGGGATAGTTAAATTTCCAATTTGTCTGCTTTCAGCTTCTATAAAACAAGTTTTATAAGTATAATCTTTTAAAAAATAAAACAATTCATCTTCAAAGGCTTTTTGGCTTGGTTGTTCTCCATAAATTTTACCAAAACTAGATCCTTGGTGGTTGGCTAGTTTTTCTAAATTTAAAGCATTATCTAAAGTTTGGATTAAATCACTTTTACCACTTGCTGTATTACCACAAAGGCATAAAAACTCAATATTTAAATCTTTTCTAAAAAACTCACTCACATAACTTCTATAAGCTTTATATCCACCTTCTAATCTTACAACTCTATAACCAAGTTCGGCTAAGATTAAAGCAATAGCTTTTGATCTTTTACCACCTCTTGCGCAATAAATTCCCACCAAAGAGCCTATTTTATAATTTTGATAAATTTTATTAATATGCTCGCTCATATTTTTACAAATATAACTTGCACCTTTTGCTTTAGCTAAGCCTTTGTTTTTCTTATAAAGCGTGCCTATTTCTTCAAATTCATTATCATTGAGTGCGTAGTAATTTTGCGCAGATTTTATATGAGCAAGTTTGTATTCTTTGGGACTTCTTGCATCAATTAAAAGATCAAAATTAAATTTTAAAAAATTTTCAAAATCAACTTCTTTATACATAGTCTTTAAAAGCTTTACATAAGGTGGTATAAACTTTTTCTAAATCACTCCCGCAAACTCTAGTTTGTCCTATGGTAGTGATAAAATTTGTATCGCCTTGCCATCTTGGGATTAAATGATAATGACAATGTGGTGCTATGCCAGCTCCTGCTGCACTGCCTAAATTCATACCTATATTAACACCTTTAGCGTGAAAGTTTTCTTTTAAAATTTTAACTCCAATACGCACAAAATGGCTAATTTCTAGCCATGTATCATCACTTAAATCTTCTATATTTTCTAAATGCTCATAAGGGATAATCATAAAATGACCAGGACTATAAGGGTATTTATTCATAATGCCAAAACATTCTTTAGCTCTAAAAATCACTCCAAGTTTTTCATCTTCATTAAGTTCATGCTTACAATGACAAAAAGGGCAAAAATTTTTATCTTTATTGTTAAAATAAACATCCCTCCAAGGTGCGTATAAATACTCCATCAATTCTCCTTTATGCAAGCATGTAGATTTTTAATATTTTTACTTATAAGAGCTTTGTTTTTTGGTATCAAAGGTAATAGCTTTTCATCTTCTAATAAAAAAATTCTAGCTCCTGCTAAAATAGCATTATTAAGATCGCTTTTGCTTTCAAGGTAAAAAATGGCCTCTAAGCCAAGATGTATTGCAAAATTATAAAGTTTTTTTAGTTGCATAGTTTTTAGCATTTTGGGAAATACAATAAACGCATCAGCCCCATATACTAAGCTTTCTAAAATTTGATATTCATCAAAAATAAAATCAAATTGTACAATAGGTTTTTCATGATAGCGTCTAAAAAGACTTAAAATTTGTATGTCTTGATTAAGCAAAGGACTTGTTGGTAAGATGATGGCATCAAAATTTTCATGATTAAAATTTAAATCTTTAGAATATAAAAAATGTGAAAGTTTTCCTTCAAGTAAAAGTGTGTAAATATCTTTAGGATAAAAGGCATTAGAAGCTAGACTTCTGCCTAACATATCATAAGGAAAAATTTCTTTTTTACTTTCAAGAATTTTTTGTGTTTTTGAAAAATGATTTTTTAAATCTATTGCTTTAAACATTTTTCGATGGCCTTTAAATGTTCTTTACTTTCATCTGAGCTTGAAAATTCTGTATCATGCAGTGTTTTTTGCAAAATTTCATAAGCCTTTTTGCAATCTTTAAGTTTATAATACCCCCAAGCCAAAGAATCAAGATAGTAAAGATTTTGTGGTTCTTGTTCAAGCGCCCAGCCTACTAGCTCCATACCTTTGGCTATATCAATATCATATTCAATTAAAGCATAGCCATAGTAGTTTTGATATAAAGCATCACTGCGCACATCTACGCTTTGTTCAAATTTTTTCATGATAGAGGCTAGAATTTTTGGGTCCGTGACTTTTTTACTTTTAGGATCCATATGAATTTCAAATTCTAAAACACCTGCCATAGAAAGATATTTTTTATCTTTGCTAAGTTCATAATGTTTTAAAGCTATTTCATAAGCTTTTTCATAATCTTTTGTTTGTGTGTATAAGAAAATTTTAGTATCAGGATTTATGTTATATTTTTGGGTTAAATTTAGAGCCTGAGTATAATTTTTTTCTTGTACTAGTAATTCTATCATAGCATATATATATTTAATATCATTGTTGAGTTTATATAGTTTTTCAAGGGTTTGAATACTTGCTTTATAATCTTTTTGCTCTTGATAAATTTTTAAAAGTAGGGTGCATGTTTTAAGGGTACAGTGTGAGTTTTTTATAAATTCTTCTAAAGCTTTTTTAGCTTGGTTGATATTTTTATTTTTGATATTAACTTCAACTATTTTAAGCAATAAATTTTCATGTTCAAAAAGTTTATAAGCAAGATTGTATTGCTCTAAAGCTTTAGTATATAAAGCTTTTTTAGCAAAAATATCGCCTAGTATTTCATAATTTCTATAATCTTGTTCTTCTTTAATGAGTTTATAAAGTATAGCTTCAGCTTGTTTATAATCTCCTATTTCAAAAAAATATAAAGCATTTAATCTTGCAATAGCTGTGTGTTCTAAAAAGTCTTTAGAAGCTTTTAAAAGCTCGTCTTTTTGTTTTAAATTAGCACTTAAAGCTAAAAGTAAAGCCTTTTGCAAATAAATACTTTCATTATTTTCATGAAATAAATTTGTATAAATATCACATGCTTTTTGAAATTGCCCATGCTCTTCATAAATAAGTGCTTGTAGGATTTTATCTTCACCTTTAGCTAAAGCAAGGCTTGTTAGGATAAAAACTATAATTAGTGAAAGCAAACCCCTATACATTCTTTTTTTAACTCCTCTTTGTGTGTTTTAAAATACTCCCAAAATGGAAAAGTTCTACATTGTTTTGGTCTATGCTTGTAAATTAAACATTTTTTATACATTGTATCAAAAAAAATACAACGATAGCCATTTTCATACTTTACTTCTTTAAAGCTATATTTAAACCCAACTTTGATGAGGTATTGCTCTTTAAAGGCTTCAAAGCTTAAATTTAAAAAACTAGCAATAGCCTCTAGTTCTTCTTTGCTAGCATAGATATACCCACTTTCTCCAGTGCAACATTTCCCACCACATTTTTCACAAGCACTTTCATCAAAAGAATAATCAAAACCTTTTTCACACATCATAGCTTATAGTTCCTGTATTTTCATAAATTTCACTAATTTTTGGATTTAAAACATCATTTTCATACATAAAAAGTGTAGGCATTATCGCGCAAGGACTTTTGCTATTTTTTTTAATATGCATTAAAACAAGTCTTGCGTTAGTTTGTGCATTAGTATGAACACATTGAAGTGAAACTAGTTTTAATTTAAATTGTTTTAAATAAGCGCAAATTTCATCCAAAAAACTTGCCTCATAACACATAAAAAAACTACCATTTGGCTTGATAAAAGTATTTATTTTAGCAAACATCTTCTCAAGTGGCATAAATTCTTGATATCTTGATATACATAAATGCAAATCTTGGCTTTTTTGTGTATTTTTTTTATAAAATGGAGGATTAGAGATCAAAAAATCAAATTTTATATCACTTTTATAGTTTAAAAAGTCTTCGCAAATGCCTTGAATTTCAAGTTTATTTTCTTTAGCATTTTTATAACTTAGTTTGATATTTTGCTCTTGGATATCTAGTAGATAAACTTTTGAATTTGGAAATTTTTGCTTTATCAAAAGTCCTAAAATTCCACAACCACATCCTATATCAAGGATATTTCCTTTTAAATTATATTTAGATAAAAAGTCAAAAAGTAAAAGGCTATCATTATTATAACGATAGCCTTTTGAATATTGAAAGAGTTTTAGCATTTATAAAGATGATCGCAGATTTTAAATGAATCATTTAAACCTACTACAATAGAAGCTCCGTTTTTACTCGCTATATCACCTGCTACGAATAATCCTTTTACATTACTTTCTTTATTTTCATCAAAGCTTGGCACGCCTTTTTCATCAACTTCTATAGAGCATTTTTGTAAGAAATCAAGTGGAGTTGAACCACCAATAGCATAAATGATACGATCATAAATTTCATTTGTGTCATTAGTAAAATTTACTTTAGCTTTACCGCTTTCATCTTCAATGCTAGTTATATCTATGCCAAGTTTTGCTTTTACACTACCTTGTTCAAAAGCTTTTTGAATATCTTCTAGATTAATATCGTTTAATCTTGAGAAAGTTTCTCTTCTGTAGCAAAGCGTCACATCATTATTTTTAGCTAAATCTATAGCGTATTCTGCTGCTGAATTTCCACCACCTACAACTAAGATTTTTTCACCTTGGCTTGCCGAATTTGCATTAAAATTGATGATTTTTGTTAAAGTTATAGGTAAAGTATAGCTTGGTTTATTTGGTTTACCCATTCTACCTATGGCAATAACTGCATTTTTGCAAATATAATTTTCATTTGCAGTGCTAACGATGAAATTTTCTCCATCTTTTTTAACACTTTCAACTTCACTAGAAAGCTTTACTTCAAGATTATGCTCTTTGATAGCATTTTGGAAAGTTTCTATCGTACTTTCTCTAGTTCCATCTTCAAAATTTATATGCCCGTGATTTGTGCTATCACAACCTTTATAAGCTTTGTCTACTCTTTTGCCTTCTTTGTAAAATTTTACTAATGTTTGACAAATCGCATCAGCTTTTTCTAAAACAATAACTTCTTTATTTTTTATTTTAGCTTCTACTCCCGCTGCAATACCTGCAGGGCCAGCACCAATAACTACCATATCAAAAATTTTCATTATTTCCCTTTTTAATATTTTTAATGTGTAAATGTATCAAAAAAATGATAATGAAATATAAAAACTTTAGTAAAATTCATTAATAAAATTTAAAAAAGGCTAGCTTATATAGTAAGATAAATAAAATAGAAAATTCTATTATAAAATTAGTTTAGAATTAAAATAAGCCAAAGGCTTATTTTAATGAGTTTGCAAGATTTTAGCTAAATCTTTAGCGCCTTTTAAATCCACTTTGCCAGAACCTAAAAGCGGAATTTGTTCTACTTTAAAATATTTACTTGGTTTAAAAATAGCAGGCATAGTAGAGTTTTTAATCGCTTCACAAATTCCTTCAAAGTCTTGATCTTGACATTCTACTAATAAGCATACCATTTCACCTTTTTTATCATCATCTAGTGCTACTGCACAAAATTTTACCACATCTGTATTGATAAATTTAGCAATTTCTTCTTCTAAAGCTCCTAAAGATATCATTTCTCCACCAATTTTTGCAAAACGAGAATAACGATCTACTATATATAAAAAGCCATCCTCATCTACATGGCCTTTATCTCCAGTATTATACCAGCGTATGCCATCGATTTCTTTGATAACTTCATCGGTTTTTTCTTTATTGTTTAAATAACCCACCATAACCTGATGACCACCAATGAGTATTAATCCATCTTCTCCATGATTTAAACTTTCATAAGTAGATGGATCTACTATGCGTATAGCGCTTCCTGGTAAAGGCATACCTACACTACCTTCTTTATTTGCACGGTGTAAAATCCAATAGTCAGGATCAAATTTATTCGGTAAATTCACACTTGCAACCGGAGTGGTTTCAGTGGCTCCATAGCCTTCAAAAATAGGTTTTTTAAATTTCATTTCAAAGGCGCTTCTTACTTCGCTTTTAAGTTTTTCAGCACCTGAGACGATAATCCTTAAGCTTTCAAACATAATCGCATCAAGTTTTTTATTTCTTGCATAAATACCTAGAAAAGTTGAAGTAGCACACATAATGCTAACATTGTTTTTTACTATAGCTTTTGCTACACCTAGTGCATCTGTTGGGTCAGCATGTGTTATGCTTTTAATCCCTTCTAATAAAGGCATAAAAGTAGTTACAGTTAATCCAAAAGCATGAAAAGGTGGCAAAGAAGATAAGACAACATCTTCATTTTTTGCACATAATACATCTGAAATTTGAGCTATATTGCTTAAAATATTACGATTATTTAGCATTACTCCTTTAGGTGTTCCCTCGCTACCACTACTAAATAATATAGCAGCTATGGCAAGGTTTTGTTTATTAGGCGCAAATAATGCTTTTATTAAACAAGTAGGTAAGATACTTACTAAAGCAAGCATAGAAAAGATTTTGAGCTTTTGTCTTTTAAAGCTTGCGATAACATCTTCCATGAAAATAATTCTAACATGCTCTTCAAATTCTAGTTTTATACCTTTATTTTCTAATTTTTCCATAAATTTTCTAGAAGTATAAATTTGTTGAATTTGAGAACTTTGAATGGCTTGATTAATCGCTTTTATACCTGCTGTGAAATTTAAATTTACCACGATTTTATTTGCAAGTAATACAGCTAGATTACAAAGAGAGCTAGCCATAGAAGCAGGGAGTAAAATTCCTACGCATTCTTCTTTTGGAGCATAGCTTCCTTGGGTAGGTTGTATATTTAACTCATGCGATCTATCTTTTATGAAAGAGCTAAAAACCAAACTTAAAGCAAGCATTTTTCTATAAGTAATACCACCTATTAAAGGATCAACAATAGCTATTTGACTTAAATTTCTTTTAGCGCTATCTATCCAAGCTCTGGCTATAGTATGCATACTTTCACATTGAGATTTCCAAGCAATAAAAGAAAGTTCAAAAACTTTTGTTTTAACCACTTCTTTTTTAGTGTGTATTGGTAAGCTTTTTCCAAAAGCAATAGCGATTTTTCTTTTGCTTATTTTACGATTTCTTGCTGAAAATTCTTCATCACTTCTTGAAAAAGCACTTCCCCAAAGTCCTCTAATATAAAAAGGCAAAATCACTCCATCTTGTTCTTCTAATTTTGAGCCAACTAACTCAAATCCACCTTTAAATTCATTAAGCTGTCCATGGCGTGAGAGTACTCCTTCTGGGAAAAGACAAACTAAATTTCCGTTTTTAATATGCATAGCAATAAGCTCTAAGCTTGATTTACTAGAAGCACTTGAAACAGGAATAACTCCAAATTTATCAAGAAAAATTCTAATATACCACTTAGAATAAATGCTTTTTTCCATAACAAAATAAATTTTTCTTGGTATAGCCATTTGCACAATAGCCCAATCTATAAAAGATATATGATTACCAAGTAATAATGCTCCACCTTTTTCAGGAATATTTTCAAAACCTTCTACTAATAAACGATAGCGTTGAAAAAACGCTATACTCATTAATAAACGCACTAAAGAAAAAGGCAATTTACTTAACACATAAATGCTTCCAAAAAATGCCACAGCGATGATAAAATAAAACAAATTTATCACTTCAATTTTAGCATATGCAGCAAAAGTAGCTAGTGTCAAAAAGCCTAACATAAAAATATTTTGTATAAAATTATTTCCTGCTAAGACTTTTCCTAGTTCATTTTCTTTTGCATGAAATTGTATTAGAGAGTTTAAAGGTATGATAAAAAATGCCCCGCTTAAACCAAAAATAAAAAACACTACACTATAACTTAGTAAGTTTTCTAAAAATGGCATTAAAATACTCATTAGAAAAATCCCTAAAGCACCTAGTGGTATAAGACCTAATTCGATGTAATTTTTAGAAAACTTACCACTAATAAGCGATCCTATAATCACTCCTATACCAGAAAAAGCTAAAGAGCATTGTACATAAAAGGTATTTTCTATGAAAAGATCGTTTTTTGCATATACAGGAAAACTCACTAAATAAAGTTGTGATATGGCCCAAAAAAGTGAAATTCCTACAATGCAAAGCCAAATGATTTTATGAGAAAATATTGTTTTTAAATTAGAGGCTAAAAGCTTTCCTTGGAAATATTGTTTTTTATCAAAGCTTAAATTTTTATCTTCTTCTTTTAAGCTAGGAAGTTTATAAGCTAAAAAAAGTTCTAATACAGCAAAAGCTATTAATACAAAACCCAAAGGTGCAATTTGCGTTAAAATATCTGAAGGAGTGTTAAAATTTGGCTCAAAAAGCATTTCAAAGCTTAGAGAAAATACCGCCATACCCGCTAAAATAGCCACAATACTTACTGCATTGACAGCTCCATTTCCCATAGCTAAAAGCTCTTTTCCTACTAATTCTTTTATAAAACCATATTTTGCAGGAGAGTATAAGGCAGATTGCACTCCCATGATAAAAGTCATTACAAAAGCAAGCCAAAATGCTCCAAGATAATAACACAAACAAATAATACAAGTTAATATTACTGAAAATAATGCAGATATTTTCATGATTTTATTTTTAGGAAATTTATCTGCTAAAAATCCAGATGGTGAAAGCATAAGGATGAAAGGTAAAAGCATCAAAGCATTGACAATAGCGGTTAAAAAAAGTTGGGTGCTATCTTCATAAAATTTATAAATGGTATTTTGTATAATGATTTTGTGTCCTAAATCTACAAAAGCGTTAATAAAAGCCACTGCTAAAAATGGCAATACGCCAAAAATCTTTAAGAAATTTCCTTGCATTTAAAACTCCATTTTATTTTAAAAATATTATTTTATTATATAAAATTTAAATGGAGTTTTGATATTTGATTAATCTTTAAATTCTACCACTTCATCAAATGCAAAACGAACTTTTTCTGTGCTAATATTTTCTTGGGTATGTCCTAGAGTAATGAGCATAGATACTCTTTGTTTAGTAGTGTTTAAATTTAAATATTGATTGATTTTATCTTTATCAAAGCCGCCGATGATACATGAGCCCAAATTTAAACTATAAGCAGCATTAATAATATTTGCAATAGCAAGATAACTTTGTTCTTTTGCATAAATAAAACTTTGTTCTAAATCCATTGCGTCTAAAAATGGCTTATAAGTTTGCAAGCGTTTGTTTAATTCTTCTTGGCTTAAACCTCTCTTTTTTAGTTTTTCTTTAAAATAATCCTTAAAATCAGCCCTTGAGATTACAACTATAATAGCAGCGCAATTTGCTACATGGCTTTGGTTATTAGCTATTTTAGCAATTTCTTTTTTATGTTCATCTTTTTGAAAAACTAAGAATTTCCAAGGTTCAAGTCCTAAGGAGCTAGGAGATAATCTAGCGCATTCTAAGATATATTCTAATTTCTCTTTAGAAATTTTTTCTTGGGTGTAAGCTCTAATAGAAGAGCGATTTTGCATTAAATTTAAATAATCTTGCATTATTTTTCCTTTTTTTTGATTTATCTTATATCTTATAAGCTTTAAAATTGTTAAAATTATATTTTATTGTTACAATTTTATTTTTACTTCATACAAATGTTTTATTATATGATTTTAAAGGATTACAATGAAAAAAATAATTTATTTAAGTATATTTTTGATTATACTCATTATAGGGGTGTATTTTTTCTTTTTTGCAAATAAGGAAGAATATAATTATCTAACTTATGAAGTTAAAAAACAAGACATCACTCAAAGTATAGAAGCAATTGGCGAAGTTTATGCAAAAACCCAAGTTGATGTTGGTGCACAAGTTAGTGGGCAAATTACTAAACTTTATGTAAAATTAGGTGATCATGTTAATGAGGGTGATTTAATCGCACAAATTGATAAAGATAAGCAACAAAATGATTTAGATATTACCAAAGCTCAGCTTGAAAGCGCAAAGGCAAATTTAGAAAGTAAAAAAATCGCTCTTGATATAGCTACTAAACAATACCAAAGAGAACAAAAGCTTTATGCTAAAAAGGCTACTTCCTTAGAAAATCTTGAAAATCTTAAAAATACTTTTTATGCCTTAAGAGCAAATGTGGCTGATTTAAAAGCTCAAACTACTCAACTTGAAATTTCTTTAAAAAATGCTCAAAAAGATTTAGCTTATACTACTATAACCGCACCTAGTAAGGGTGAGATTATTAATGTAGCGGTTGAAGAGGGGCAAACTGTAAATGCAAACCAAAATACACCAAGTATAGTGCGCTTGGCCGATTTAAGTGAAATGGAAATTCGTATGCAAATAGCTGAAGCTGATATTAATAAAATTAGTGTTGGAAAAAAGGTAAAATTTAGCATTTTAAATGAGCCTGATAAAAAATATGAAGCAACTATTTCAAGTATAGATCCAGCAAATACTACCATAAGTGATGCAACAAGCAATACAAATTTAAACTCAAACTCAAGTACTAGCACTAGCGCTGTGTATTATTATGCAAGGGTTTTTGTAAAAAATGATAATAATTTTTTACGCATAGGTATGAGCACAGAAAATGAAATTGCCATTAAAACAGAAAATAATACTTTAGTTATACCAACTTTAGCTATAAAAAGCGATACAAGTGGTTATTATGTAGAAATTTTAAAAGCAAATAATATAAGCGTGAAGACACCTGTTAAATTAGGTATTAAAGATAGTTTAAACACTCAAATTTTAGATGGTATTAATGAGGGTGATTTAGTTATTATAGGTAAAAATAAAAAATGATATGTTTAGAAAATATACAAAAAAAGATTAATAATACAACTATTTTAGAAAATATTAATCTTTATATTCAAAAGGGAGAATTTGTAGCCATTATAGGGCAATCAGGTAGTGGAAAAACCTCTCTTTTAAATATTATAGGCACACTTGATGAACCAAGTAGTGGAAAATATTTTTTAGATGCATATGAAGTAACTAATTTAAGTAAAGATGAAAAAGCAAGGATTAGACGCGAAAAAATTGGTTTTATATTCCAAAGATATAATTTGCTTAGTCTTTTAAATGCTAAAGATAATGTGGCCTTGCCTGCTGTTTATGCAGGTAAAAACAAACATGAAAGATCACAAAAGGCTAAAGAATTACTTTCTTTTTTAGAGCTTGATCACAAAGAATTATCAAAGCCAAATGAGCTAAGTGGTGGACAGCAGCAAAGAGTTTCCATAGCAAGAGCTTTGATGAATGGTGGTGAGCTTATTTTAGCAGATGAGCCAACGGGTGCGCTTGATTCTAAAAGCGGTAAGATAGTTTTAGAAATTTTAAATAAACTAAACGATCAAGGACACACTGTAGTTTTAGTCACTCATGATAGAGAAATAGCTGCTAGAGCAAAAAGAGTTATAGAAATTAAAGATGGTAAGATTATAAGCGATAATGGTGCAAAAAAAGCAGATGAAATAAAAGCTAAGTTAATGCCAAAAGAGAAAAAAAGCTTTAATTTGCTTAAAAATCAGCTTTTTGAAAGTTTAAAAATGTCCATAGCTTCTATTGTAGCACACAAGCTACGTTCTTTGCTTACTATGCTTGGTATTATTATAGGTATAGCTTCAGTAGTTTGCGTGGTTGCTTTAGGACTTGGAGCCCAACAAAATATACTTGCTTCTATTAGCTCTATTGGGACTAATACCATAGAAGTTGTTTCAGGGCGTGGCTTGGGAGATATTAGATCAGGTAGAACAAGACTAAATTTAAGTGATTTAAAAACCTTAAGCTCTTTGCCTTATTTAGAAGCAGTAGAAGCAGATGTAGGCAAAATAGGAGTAGTAACTTATAAGAATAATTCTTTACAAGCTAGAATTTATGGAGTAGGGCCAAATCATCTAAGACTTAGAGGTTTTGTGATGGTAGATGGTAGATTTATTAATAATGAGGATATAAAAGATAATACTAATATTTGCATTATAGATGAAAATGCTTTGAGAATTTTATTTGATAATATCAGTGCTAAAGATGTTTTAGGTAAAAGCGTGATTTTTAACAAACAGCCTTTAACCATAGTCGGTGTTTTAAAAAAAGAAAGAGATAATAAAGGCTTTAGAGCTGATGAAAATACTATTAAAATTTATACTCCTTATTCTACTTTGATGAATAAAATCACAGGGGATAAACAAATAAGAGCCATAGTAACTAAGGTAAAAGATGAGGTAAATCCTGCTTTAGCTGAGGAGGCTATGGTAAAAATTTTAGAGATTAAACGCGGAAAAAAAGATTTTTTCACTATAAATTCTGACGCGATTAAAAATGCTATTGAGGAAAATACTGCTACTTTAACTTTACTCATTTCTTCTATTGCGGTGGTATCTTTGATAGTAGGTGGTATTGGTGTGATGAATATCATGCTTGTTTCAGTAAGTGAGCGCACAAGAGAAATTGGAGTTAGAATGGCTATTGGAGCTAGAAAAGAAGATATTTTAATGCAGTTTTTAATCGAAGCTGTATTGATTTGTTCTTTGGGAGCTATTTTTGGAGTAATGCTTTCTTTTATTATCATTGAGGTATTTAATTCTTTAAATTTTGGTTTTACGATGATACTTTCATTAAATTCAGTATTTTTAGGGCTTTTAAGTTCAGTTTTAATCGGAGTGGTTTTTGGATTTTTTCCAGCAAAAAATGCAGCAAATTTAAATCCTATTAGTGCTTTATCAAAGGAATGAGATGAGAATATTTTTATTGTTTTTTGTAGCCTTTTTTTTAAATGCTTGTGTAGGTGTAAAATTAGAGCAAGTATCTCAAGAGCAAATAAAAAAAGAATATTTTGAAGATTTTAATGCAAGCAAGGCTTGGTGGGAAAAATATAATAATCAAGATTTAAATAATATCTTAAAAGCTATTATTGATAACAACAAAGATCTAAATGTAGCAAGAATTAATTTTTTAAGCACTTTAGCTAGATATAAGCTTTTAAATTTAGATCTTTATCCTACTTTGAGTGGAAATTTAGGTGCTAATATAAGAAAAAATTTAAACAATGGCACAGAAATGCATAGTTTCTCAAATGGCATTATGTTAAATTATGAGCTTGATATATATGGCAAAATTTCAGATCAAGTTGCTAGTTCTGAATTTTTAGCAAAAGCAAGCGAATATGAGTTGCGTTCTTTGGAGCTTGATACTATTAATTTAGCGATTAACAGTATTTTTGAATTGATTTATTTTAACGATGTAGATCGCTTACTAAACAATCATTTAAAAAATCTTGAGCAAATGCTAGAAATTTATACTACTAAATTTGATTATGGCAAGGTTGAATATATTGATCTTTTAAATATCAAAAAGTCTTTATTAAATACTAAACAAAATATCATTACAAATTTGCAAAATAAAGATTTAACACTTAAAAATATAAAAGATTTGCTAGGTAAAGATGATGAGTTTTTGATTAATAAAATGCTAAATTATACTCTTGAAGATTTTTCATTGCAAAAAATTAATTTTGATATAGAGCTAAAAATGCTTGCTTATAGACCACAAGTTCAAGCAAAGCTAAATCAACTTATGGCTTCTTATAAAGATTATGCAAGTGTGCAAAAAAGTATTTTGCCTAGTATAAAAATATTAGGAAATTTAGATGGGAGTGATAAAAATATTGATGAGAGTTTTAAATTTTTAATCTTAGGAGGTAATGTTGTTATTGACTTACCATTTTTGGACTTTTATAGAGTAAGACAAAATGTAAAAATTTCTGAATTTACATACCAAGCACGCTTATATGAGTATAAAGACGCATTGCAAAGAGCCATCCATGAGTTTAAACTTTGTTATGAAAATGATAAATACTATAATGATTTGTTAAATTTAGTAAAAGATATCAATACTAACCAAGCAAAAATTACACAATTATATTTTGAAAAATACGAACTAGGGCGTAATGAGCTAAAAGATTATCTTGATGCGGATGCTTTGCTTATTAATTCATTCCAAGAGCTTAGTAGAGCAAAACTATCTTTGCTTAAAAATATTAATTTGTATCATAATATAGTATTAATTTCAGAGTAGAAAAGACTTAAAAATGTTTCATTTTGTAATATTTTAAGTAAAGAATAATATTTATTTGCGTTGTTTTAAAGTCATTTAGAATACAATTGGTGAATAAATCAAACAAAGGAGAGGTATGAAATTTGATTTTTATGCAACGCTAGTTACTATGGTTATAGTATTGCTTTTGGGCGTTTTTGTCATTAAAAGGGTAAAATTTCTTCGTGATTATAATATCCCTGAGCCAGTTGTTGGTGGTGGAATAGCTGCGATTATTCTTTTAATTTTACATAGTTCTTTTTCATTAAATATTAAATTTGATGAATCTATGAAAGATCCGCTAATGCTTGCATTTTTTTCAAGTATTGGTTTGTTGGCTGATTTTGCTTCATTAAAAAAAGGCGGTAAAAAGTTAGCAATTTTTTTAGTAGTAGTTGTAGGCTTGCTTTTTGCTCAAAATATAGTTGGTATAGGTGTGGCAAGTGCTATGGGGCAAAATCCACTAATGGGGCTTATAGCAGGTTCTGTTACAATGAGTGGTGGTCATGGAACAGGTGCAGCTTGGGCAGCTGAATTTATTAAAGAACCTTATTTGTATTCTAGTGCAACTACTGTTGCTATTGCTTGTGCGACTTTTGGGCTTATCTCAGGTGGTATCATAGGTGGACCTGTTGCAAGATATTTGGTTAATAAATACAAATTAGTAGTTCCAAAACAAAATGATGATAAAGATGCGATTTTAAATTTCCAATCTCCAGAAAAAGAAAGATTAATCACCCCATCTTCTTTTATAGAGTCTTTAGCATTGATTGCTTTATGTTTATTAATAGGTAATGCTTTATCTACTTATATTAAAACAAATACAGGTTTTACTTTACCAACTTTTGTGTATTGTCTTTTTGTGGGTGTTGTTTTAAGAAATGTTTTATCAGCTACAAAAATTCATCATGTGTTTGATAGAGAAGTATCAGTTTTAGGTAATGTAAGCTTGTCTTTATTCTTAGCTTTAGCACTAATGACTATTAATCTTTGGGATCTAGTAACCCTTGCACTACCGATGCTAGTAATTTTAGTAGTACAAGTTGCTATGATGGCTGCTTTTGCTATATTTGTAACCTTTAGAGTATGTGGAAAAGACTATGATGCAGCAGTTTTAGCAGCAGGACATTGTGGTTTTGGTTTAGGTGCTACTCCAACAGCTATGGTAAATATGCAAACTGTAACAAATCACTATGGTATGAGCCATATGGCATTTATTATTGTGCCTTTAGTAGGTGCATTTTTCATAGATATAGTAAATGCTTTAGTGATTAATGCTTTCTTGTATCTACCATTCTTTCATTAAAATCATCTAGCACTAATTTGGTGCTAGATTAATTTTTTATCTTTGCTCTTACATAAATGATTTAAAAAACACTCTTTACATAAAGGATTTTTGGCTTTACATGTATAACGTCCAAAAAGCACCATGGCTTGATGAAGATAGTTTAGATTATCTTGAAAAATTTTAGTTAAGTCTTTTTCAGTTTCTTCAGGGGTTTTGGCTTTGCTAAGATTAAGTCTGTGAGAAACTCTAAATACATGGGTATCTACAGCCATACAATTAGCCCCACACCATTCTATCATCACTACATGTGCGGTTTTTTGTCCTACACCTGCTAGAGTTTTTAAATCTTGCTCATTCATAGGAATTTCGCCATTAAATTGCTCACAAACTGCTTGAGCCATTTTGATTAAATTTTGTGCTTTATTATTATAAAATGAGCAAGAATTAATCAAAAGCTTTAAAGATGATAAATTTGCCTTAGCTAAATCTTGCACACTAGGATAAGCTTTAAATAAAGCCGGCGTGATGAGATTAACCCTTTTATCAGTGCATTGAGCTGAAAGCATAACACAAACTATAAGTTCATAAGCATTACTAAAAACTAATTCTGTTTTTGCCTCTCCAAAATGCTCTAAAAATAATTTTTTAATTTCTAAATTTCTTTTCATAAACTTATTGTATGTTAATCGGCTTTAAATAAAGTTTAGATATAATAAAATCAACAAAACTATTTCAAAAGGAAAAACAATGAAAAAAATTTCTTTAGTTGCTGCGGCTTTATTAACAGGTTTGAGTTTAAATGCTGCGGTGGTTGCAACTCTTGATGGAAACAATATCAGCGATACAGAAGTGAATGAGTTTTTTGCTCCTATGTTAAGAGGTGCTAAAATCACTGACTTACCAGCTGAGCAAAAAAAAGCAATTATTGATCAATACATTGTTCAACAACTTGTATTAAAAGATGCTAAAGCTCAAAAAATAGAAAATGATCCTTCATATAAAGAAGAATTAGAGCGTGCTAAAGAAGCTATTTTGGTAAATATCTACCAAAAGAAAATTTTTGATTCAATTAAAAATAACGATGCTAAAGCTAAAAAATTCTATGAAGCAAATAAAGATAAATTTACTAAACCAGCTCAAGTGAAAGCTAAGCATATTTTGGTAACTAGCGAAAAAGAAGCTAAAGATATTATTGCCGAGCTTAGTAAGCTAAGTGGAAAAGCTTTAAATGATAAATTTGCTCAACTTGCAAAAGAAAAATCAATCGACAAAGGTTCTTCAGCTCAAGGTGGTGATCTTGGTTGGTTTGCTGAATCAACTATGGTAAAACCATTTGCTGATGCAGCTTTTTCTATGAAAAAAGGTACTATTTCTAAAACACCTGTAAAGAGTGATTTTGGATATCATGTTATCTTAAAAGAAGATGCTAGAGCAAAAAGTACTATGAGCTATAATGAAGTAAAAGCAGGTATTGAAAGCAATATTAAAATGGAAGAATTTAAAGAACTTATGAATAAAAAAGCTCAAGAACTTCTTCAAAAAGCAAAAGTGGAATACAAATAATGGGTGTATTAGATCTTGTTAAACCAGGTGTTTTAAGTGGTGATGATCTAAATATCGTATATAATCATGCAAAAAAAGAAGGATTTGCTATCCCTGCGGTAAATGTCGTGGGGACAAATTCTATCAATGCGGTTTTAGAAAGTGCTAAAAAAGTTAATTCACCTGTGATTATTCAGTTTTCAAATGGAGGAGCTAAATTTGTAGCAGGAAAAGCTTGCCCAAAAGCTGATGTACTTGGTGCTATAAGTGGTGCAAGACATGTGCATTTAATGGCAAAAGCTTATGGAGTTCCAGTGATTTTACATACAGATCATGCTGCTAGAAAACTACTTCCTTGGATTGATGCTTTGATTGAAGCAAATATTGAGTTTAAAAAAGAAACAGGCAAACCTTTGTTTAGCTCCCATATGATTGATTTAAGCGAAGAAGATTTAGAAAGCAATCTAAGTACTTGCGAAAATTATCTAAAACAAATGTCTGAGCTTGGGATTTCTTTAGAGCTTGAGCTAGGATGTACGGGCGGTGAAGAAGATGGGGTGGATAATACTAATATCGATAATGCAAAATTATACACTCAGCCTGAGGATGTAGCATTAGCTTACGAGAGACTTTCTAAAATTAGTGATAGATTTTCAATCGCAGCTAGCTTTGGTAATGTACATGGAGTATATAAACCAGGAAATGTGATTTTAAGACCTGAAATTCTTAAAAACTCTCAAAATTATGTAAAAGAAAAATTCAATCTTGGCGAAGAAAAACCAATCAATTTTGTTTTCCATGGTGGCAGTGGTAGTGATATAGAAGATATCAAAGCAGCACTTAGCTATGGTGTGATTAAGATGAATATTGACACAGATACACAATGGGCTTTTTGGGATGGTGTTAGAGAGTATGAACTTAAAAATAAAGCTTATTTGCAAGGACAAATTGGTAATCCTGAAGGCGATGATAAGCCAAATAAAAAATACTATGATCCAAGAGTATGGCTTAGAGCGGGCGAAGAGAGTATGATCAAACGCTTAGAGTGTGCTTTTAGTGATTTAAATTGTATCGATAGAAACTAAGAGTTTTATAACTCTTAGTTGATTTTCCTGTGAAGATTTTAAATTTTTAGAGTAAAATTAACAAAGGTTTATAAAATGGAAGTTAAAACAACTGATGATTTTTCTGATCTTGTATTGCCTGAGGGAAAAGGTAGTACAGGAATTGTTGCTTATTTAAAGATTATTTTTATCCCTGCTATATTGTATATTTTAGTGCTTTTAGGATATTTTGGAAAGATTGATTTTAAAGTAGAATTACATAGTGTTGTAATGATAGGGATTATTTTTTTAGTGGCTTTGATCTTTGCTAGACATAGTGCTGATTATGCTTCAAGTATTTTTGAGCAACAAAAAGATGAGTTTAAGCTTATATTAAAACGCTATATTATGAAGCATTTTTTAGTTATAGGTAAAGAAACAAAGTCAAATGCTAGTTTTGATGATTTTGCTTATGCTTATGTAAAAGATTTAAGAAATGAAAATTTTGCTTCTGTGGGTGCAGCTATTTTTCCTATGCTTGGTATTTTAGGAACTTTTATAAGTATAGCCATGTCTATGCCAAATTTTAATTCAAGCGACACAGCAGGTTTAGAACAAGAAATTTCAGTTTTATTAAATGGAGTAGGAACAGCCTTTTATGTATCAATTTATGGAATTTTCTTAGCACTTTGGTGGATATTTTTTGAAAAATACGGTAGTAGTAAATTCCAAAAACTTCTAAATCGTCAAAAAAATGCAACAAGCGATTTTTTCTGGTCTAAAGAAGAAATTGATAGAAAATATCTTCAAGAAAGTTTGCAACATTTTGAAAAAATAGGCACGATTTTTGAGCATGTGAGCAATGAGGAATTTTTTAAAGAACTAGATAATACAATAGATAGAAAATTCAAAGTTTTTCAAGAGCTTGTAAATGCTGAGGAAAAAGCTGTAAGATTAAGCAGTGAGCATGTAAAACAAACTATGAGTGATTTATCTAAAACCCAAAGAGAGCAAAAAGATATAGTTAAAACTTACAGCGAAATCGCAAATGCGGTAAATATGCTAAATTCAAACATAAAGGATTTAACTTTAAGAATTTCAGAGCAATACAATAGACTTTTAGATGTGAGTTCTGATAAGATTGTCCATCTAGATAAAAGTGTGAGTGCTTTAGATGAAAAAGTGAATAATTTTTCAAATAATATTGAAAAATATCAAAATCTTATGCTTGATAATCAAACTAAACTTTTCGAGGGCTTTAGGGCAAGTATTATAGAAGGTATGCACACTTTTAAAGAAGCTTATGAAGATGAAAAAAATATCGATGAAAAAATTTCACTAATGCAAGAATTTAAAGAAGAAAGTAAAGAATTAGACGAGCAAACCACACAAGTTATTGCAAAGCTTGAAAATCAAAAAGAAGATGAAAAAATAGATGATAAAAAATAATTCTAACAATGAAGAAAATAATTTTTGGATAGCTTATGCAGATTTAATGGCGGGCTTGCTTTTTATATTTATTTTGCTTATTGGAGCTATAGTTGTTAAGTATGTTTTAACTCAAAGTGATTTGCAAATCATAAAAGAAAATCTACAAAAACAAGAAGAGCGCTTAAGAGAGAACAAAGAAGAATTAAATCAAAAAGAAGATATTTTAAAAAATCTTAGCCAAAAACTAAATAATACTTCAAGTACGCTTGATGATGTTAATAAGCAAAAACAAGCTTTAGAGGCTAATATTACTAAACTCAATCAAGATTTAAATTCAAGTTTGGATGAAAAAGATCAACAAATTTTTGCTTTGCTTGAGAGATTAAACAAAAAAGATGAAGAAATCAAAGAATTAGAGCGTAATTTTGATGAGGCAAAAAGTAAAATCAAAGAATTAGGTTTAATTAAAGAAAATACCATTAAAAATCTTCAAGCAAAATTTGATACTAATATTACTCTAGATTCTAATACAGGGGCGATAGTTTTACCTTCTGAAGTGCTTTTTGATACAAATTCTTTTACGCTAAAAGCACATGCAAAAGAAAATTTAAAAGCGATTTTAACGCAGTATTTTGACAATATTTTAAAAGATGAAAATATCTTAAATAGCATAGAAAATATAGTCATAGAAGGTCACACAGATAGCGCAGGTTCTTATATATATAATCTTGATTTATCACAAAAAAGAGCTTATGCTGTGATGAGTTTTATACACTCATTTTACAAAGATCCAAGATTGCAAAAGCTTTTAATGGCAAGTGGTAGGTCTTATTCTGATGTAATTATGAAAGATGGTAAAGAAGATAAAGAAGCAAGCCGTAGAATAGAGATTAAGTTTAATATCAATACAAATAATGCTTTAGAAAAGGTTGAAAAATACCTTGATAGCAAGTAGAATTGATGTTTTAAAATACAAAGATTTTGAATTTTTACTCAAAAGAGATGATTTACTAGGTTATATCAATGGAAATAAGGCTAGAAAACTAGCCTTATTTGAAAAAAACAAACATTTATTTAAAAAAGGACAAAGATTTATTTCTTTTGGTTCTTCTCAAAGTAATGCTTTAGTTGCTTTAGCTAAGTTTTGTTATGAAAATGATTTTTCACTTATTTTTGTTTGTGAAAAAATGAGTTCTTTTTTAAAAGAAAATCCCCATGGAAATTTAGAATTTGCATTAAAACATAATGTTGAGTTGATAGAAAATATAAATTATCCTACAAGAAGATTACAAGCTTTAGCTTTAAAAAAAGATGATGATGTTTTTATAGAAGAGGGTGTGGCTATAAAAGAAGCTGAATTTGGATACCAACAACTAGCCTTAGAGCTTAGTGAGCAGTTGAGTGAAAATGTAAGTATTTTTTTGCCCTCAGGCACAGGAACTTCTGCGGCTTTTTTGGCTAAACATAGTAAATTTAAAGTTTTTACATGTGCTTGTGTGGGAGATAGTGCGTATTTAAAAGAACAAATTTTAAACTTAGAACCAAATTATAATTTTAATAATTTAACCATACTAAATCCACCTAAAAAATATCATTTTGCTAAGCCTTATTTGGAATTTTATGATCTTTATCAAGATTTAAAAAAAGAATGTGGAGTGGAGTTTGATTTGCTTTATGATATGGTGGGTTTTAAAACTTTATTAGCTCATAAAGAGCAATTTGGTGGAAAAATCTTATATATCCATCAAGGAGGCCTTGAAGGAAATATAAGCATGTTAAAGCGTTATGAGTATAAATTAAAAAATTCCAAAATAAAAAATCACTAAGATAATCAAAGGTATGATAAACTTAACATAGTAATACCATAGTTTAAAAATACTTCCTTTTAGGGTATTTTGATTAGAAAGCTCATAAATAGCATCTTTTTTAAGTATCCAACCTACATAAATACAACAAAAAAATGCTGTTAAAACAAAGAATATATTTCCACTAATAAAATCAAAGCTATCAAAAATATTTTTTCCTTTGATGATAGTAATATCTCTTAAAGGACCATAAGTAAGTATGCATGGTAAATTTCCCAAGACAAAAATGCTTCCAAGTGTTAGATTAATAGCAGTATTTTTAGCTAGTTTAAATTTTTCTTCCAAAACACTGATGATTACTTGATAAATTGGCAAGCTTGTGGTAAGTGCAGCGATGATTAAAAGTAAAAAGAAAAACACGCAAATTATACTTCCAAAAGGTATATGTGAAAACGCAACAGGTAAGGTTTTAAAAACCAAAGATGGCCCACTATCAGGGGTTAAACCTACGCTAAATAAAGCTGGAAAAATCATAAAACCAGCAAGCACTGCTATGAGGGTATTTAAAATTCCTGTATAAACAGAAGTTTTGATTAAATTCTCATTTTTCTTAAGGTGAGATGATAAGGTTATCATTACGCCAAAACCCAAAGATAGGGCAAAAAATACTTGTCCTAAAACATCTATAAACAATTTAGGAGTGATTTTGGAAAGATCAGGAGTAAGGTAAAATTTCACACCCTCGCTTGCTCCTTCAAGAGTTAAATTACGCGCAACAACAACCAAAAGGCAGATAAATAAAAACGGCATAAGGTATTTTACTGACTTTTCTATGCCATCAATCACACCTTTTTTTAAGATAATCCAGTTAATTATTACAAATATAGTAGTAAAAATTCCTATTAATAAAGGATTGTTTTCTATGGTAGAGCTATAAAATTCGCTTGTATATTGAGCATTAATGGGACTTGAAAGATTAAAATCACCTATGATGATTTTAAAAATATAAGCTAAAACCCATCCACCTATTACCATATAATAAGCCATGATTCCAAAACTACCTAATAGTCCCATGTAGCCAACACCTTGCCAAGAATTGGATATTTTAACCCCATCACTTGTTTTTCCGCCAAAAGCATCGACTGAATTTAGCATTCTGCGTCTTCCTATAACATTTTCAACCAAAATCACAGGAATTCCTATAAAAATCATAGCTATACAAAAGGCTAAAACATAAGCACCGCCTCCATTTTCACCTACTAAGTATGGAAAACGCCAAGTGGCTCCAAAACCAATAGTCGCTCCTGCTACTGTAAGGATATAAGTTAGCGTATTGCTCCAAGTTTGTCTTTGCATGCTTTTTCCTTGCTAAATTTAAATAAAAAATATTTTAAGATAAAAAATAATACCATTATGCCAAATTTTTATTTATTTTTTTATCAAATTAAAGGAAAATCCATGCAAAAAAAGAAAATTTTGTTTTTAGGTGCAGGATATGCTACTTTATCGGCTATAAAAGCCTTACCTGATGAGTTTTTTGAAAAAGCACAAGTGAGTTTGATTAATAACAATTCTTATCATTATCATACTATTTTACTACACAAAGTAGCTTCTAATGAAGATATTTATAGTTCAAAATATGATCTTTTGCCTTTATTAAATCCAAAAATCAACTTTATCCAAGATGAAGTTTTAAAAATTTCTAAAGACAAAGTTTATACTAAAAATAATGAATTTGACTTTGATATTTTAGTATGTGGGCTTGGTTTTGCTAAAGAAACTTTTGGCATTAAAGGTATGCAAGAATATGCTTTGAGTATAGACAATTATGAAAATGCTTTAAAAATTAATGAAATAATATATGAGAAAATAAAAAATTATAAAACCACCCAAAATGAAGATGATTTAAAAATCACAGTTTGTGGTGGGGGCTTAAGCGGGGTTGAATTTGTAGCTTCTTTAGCTAAAGAGCTTAAATTCTTTTGCCAAAAAGAGCAAATTGCTTATGAGAAATTAGAACTTTCTATTATTGAAGCTATGGATCAAATTTTACCTATGTTTGATAAAAGTTTGGCTTTAAAAGCAAGGCAAAGGTTAGAGACACTTGGTGTGAAAGTATATGAAAAATCTAAAATCATAGAATGTGAAAAAAATGGCATAAGGCTTGATGGGGGAGAATTTGTTAAAGCTAATACTATCATTTGGACTGCAGGGGTTAGGGGTAATAGCGTTATAGAAAATAGCTCAGATTTTCCAAGTGCAAGATCGCGTATAGAAGTAGATGCTTTCATGCATCCTTTAAATGTTGAAAATGCGTCAAAATACTTTTTTATAGGCGATAATAGTTTATTTAAAAATCCTAAAACTAACACTCCTTATCCTCCAACAGCCCAGCTTGCATTAAGAGAAGGAGCTTATGTAGCCAAAGCTTTAATGGCTATGATTGATGAGAAAGAATTTAAGCAAGAATTTTCTTTTATAAGTGGAAATACCGTTTGTTCCATCGGAAAGGATTATGCAGTTGGCACGGTTTTACATAAGCCAATTAGTGGTTTTTTAGCAATAAAACTTAAAATTTTTATAGAAAAACTATGGCAGTATCAGCTTGAAGGATTGAAAGGTTTTTTGAAATAAAATTAATTTTAAATAGAGTTTTTAAGGAACTCTATTTAAAAACTCATTCGCATCTACATAGCCTATAATACGTCCTTTTTCCTCGCCTTTGTTAAAAAATATCATCACAGGAGGCCCAAAAACTCCAAATTCTTTCATAAGAGCTAAATCTTCTTGACTGTTGTGTGTTACATCTGCTTTTAAAAGCGTGTAATTAGCAAGCAAATTTTGTACTTTTGTATCTGTAAAAGTATATTCTTCTAAAAGTTTGCAGTTTTCACACCAAGCGGCTGTAAATTCAAGCATGACTGGTTTAGTAGAATTTTGTAATTCTTGCTCAAGCTCTTTTAAATTTTTGATGGTTTTAAAACTTAAACTAGAGCTATTTTCTTTTGAAGCAAGGTTAAGTTCAAGAGGTTTTAGCAAGCTTTTTGAGCCCATTGAGCCGCCTAAAATCAGACTTAAACTATAAGCTAAAATTAAAATCATACTTGCTTTTTTAAATTTATCAAAATTAGTTTTTGCTTCATCAAATAACCCCATAAAGCTAGTAAAAAATATCCCTATAACCCCATAAAGCATTAAAATGATGTTTGCACTAAGTATTCTTTCTAGCATCCAAACTGCCATGATGAGCATGATAAAGCCAAAGAAAATCTTTATCTTAAGCATCCAAGCTCCGCTTTTTAAAAAACTTCCTCCAAGTCCTATTAAAAGTAAAGGCATACCCATACCAAAACTCATCACAAATAAAGAAAGTCCTCCTAAAAATACATCGCCACTATTAGTAATATAAAGCAAAGCCCCTGCTAAAGGTGCAGCCACGCAAGGTCCTACAATAAGAGCTGATAAAAATCCCATGATAGCTATACCAAAAACCCCGTTTTTGCCTTCTATTTTTTTATTGATAAAATTTTGAAATTTAAGTGGTAGTTGTAATTCATAAAGGCCAAACATAGAAAGTGAGAGCAATACAAAAATACCTGCAAAAGTAATGATAATCCAAGGTTGTTGCAATAAACCTTGCACATTAGCCCCTGCAAGGCCCACTAAAGCACCTGCTATAGCATAAGCTAAAGACATAAAAAATACATAGATAAAAGATAAATAAAAGCTATGTTTTTTAGATGGTTTATCTTTGAGTTTCATTGCGATTAATGATGAAAGAATAGGTATCATTGGTAAAATACAAGGAGTAAGTGCTAATAATAAGCCATAACCAAAAAAAGTTAAAAGTGTGATAAATATATTTTGCGTGCTTAAATCATTGGCAATTTGCTCATCTTCATTTTGCTTTTTAAATTGATCTTTGGTTGATTTTATAGTATAAATTCCTTTTTGTTTATTAAGTTCATAATTTACATATACAGGACGATAGCATAAACCTTCTTCTGAGCAACCTTGATAAGCTAGGGAAAGTTTTACTTTGTTATTTTTAACAAAATCATCTAATAATAATTGAGGTATAAAAAGTTCAAGTTGGCTAAAGATTACTTCTTTGTTTTCTCTAGTTTGAGTTTGTGGGAAATTTAATAAAGAAGTAATGTCATTAGAGTCTAATTCTACTTTGATTTGATCTTTGTAAAGATAAATTCTATCTGCAAGATTGATTTTTAAAAAAATTCCTTGATTGTTGCTATGGGTATTGAGTTTAAAAGCTTCATTGAGTGATAATACTCCATTATTAGCAAAAGCTAAATTGAAAAAAATAAAAAATACCGCTAAAAAACGCATTTTTCTCCTTGAAATTGAAAATTAAATTTGTTTTATTTTACTTATTTGTGGTAAATTTAAGTTAATAATTATCCTAAATTAAGGAGCCTGTTATGGACAAGGACAAATTTACTCTCATTAAGGTAAAAAAATCAACGCTTGAGTATGAAAGCGAGCTTAAAAGATTGCAAATTGAGCTTTTGAAATTTCAAAATCATGTTAAAGATAAGGGTTTAAAGGTTTTGATTTTAATCGAAGGACGCGATGCGGCAGGAAAGGGTGGTGCTATTAAAAGATTAATTGAGCATTTAAACCCTAGAGGTTGTCGTGTAGTAGCGCTTGAAAAACCAAGTGATGTAGAGAAAACTCAGTGGTATTTTCAACGTTATGTAACACATTTACCTGCAGCAGGAGAAATAGTGATTTTTGATCGATCATGGTATAATAGAGCAGGTGTTGAGCCTGTGATGGGTTTTTGTACTCCAAATGAGCATAAAAAATTCTTGCGCGAGGTGTCTTCTTTTGAAGAGATGTTGCTTGATAGTGGAATTCTATTTTTTAAATTTTATTTTTCAGTTTCTAAGCAAGAGCAAAAAAGACGTTTTGAGCAAAGAAGAACAGATCCACTAAAACAATACAAATTATCTCCAGTTGATGAAAAATCCCAAGAATTATGGGACAAATACACCCTAGCAAAATATTCTATGCTTTTAGCTTCTAATACACCAAAATGTCCTTGGGTAATTATTAATTCAGATAGTAAAAAGAAAGCAAGAATCAATTTGTTTAAGTATTTACTTAGTATTTTAGAATATCCAAATAAAATTAAAAATAAGTATTTTAAATACGATAAAAAATTAGTGCGTAGTGGTGAGGAGGAAATTCGCAAAATGGAGCTTAGTTTAAATGATGAAAAACTTAAAAAATTTGATAAAAAATAAGGGATAGAATTGAATCATCTTTTTATAGTACGTAGTAAATTTAATGAACATAAAAAAATCACTCCAAAAGCGTTTGTGGTTAATGCTTTTTTGTTGGTTTTTTTATTGTTTTTATTTTTTTATTTGTCTTTTTTAAGTGCTAGTTATAATTTTGATTTTGGGGCAATTTATGAGTATAAAGACAAAATGATACAAGGTTTTTTTACGAGTTTTTTTATTAGTGTTTTGTCTTTGATTGTAGGTGTGATTTTTGCTTTGATTTTATGCTATATGAGTCTTTGTAAAATCGTGCTTTTTAATATGTTTGCAAGAGTTTTTATAGAGCTTATTAGAGGCACGCCTTTGCTAGTGCAAATTTTATTGATTTATTACATTTTTGCGGATAATTTGGGGCTTGATAATCGCTATGTTTGTGGAGTTTTGATTTTAGCTTTATTTGCTAGTGCTTATATTTGTGAGATATTTAGAGCAGGGATTTTAAGTGTTGATAAAATGCAATATGAAAGTGCTAAGGCTTTGGGTTTGAGTGAGTTTGAAATTTATAAAAGCGTTATTTTTCCTCAAGCTTTAAAAAATATCTTAGCACCGCTAAGCGGACAGCTTAGTAATTTAATTAAAGATAGCTCTCTTTTAAGCGTTATAGCTATTTCAGAATTAACACAAAATGCTCAAGAAATCAATGCTTTTACTTTTTCAACTTTAGAAATTTACATTCCTTTAGCGCTTTGCTATTTGGTTTTAACTTTGCCTATTTCTATGTTTTCAAGAAAGCTTGAAAAGAGTTTTTCTTAAAAGAAAAACTCAAGCTTTTGTTCTTTGAAAACTTCTTGCATATCTTTGAGGTATTTTTGACTTAGCTTATCAAAAAGACCATTTTCTTTAGATTTTAAAATAAACTCATTGAGCTCTTCTTTTAATTTGGTATTGTTTTTATTTAAAGCTATGGCCCATTGCTCAGGTGCTTTTTCAAAAGGAGTAAAAATAGCTTTTGTTTGCTCAGGATGTTTTTTCCATGCTTTATAAATGCTCATTTGATCATAAATAAAAGCATCAGCTTTTGCTTGAATGACTTCTAAAATGGCTGCATTTTCTTTATCAAATACTAGGATTTTTGCATTTTTAAGATTTTTTTGAGCATATAAATGCGCACTTGAACCTCTTTTTAAGGCAAGGATTTTTCCTTTTTGATTTAAATCTTCTATGGAATTAATATTTGATTTTTTAGCGCTTAATATCGCTAAATTTGCCTTAGCATAAGGCAAGGTAAAATCTATTACTTTTTTTCTTTGCTCGCTTATACTCATAGAAGACATGATGAGATCTATTTTTTGAGTTCTTAAGGCAGGTATAAGTCCATCCCAAGCTATGTTTTGAATTTTTAAATCATAGTTTTTTTCTTTGGCAAAGGCTTGTAAAAATTCTACACTAATACCACTTGGATTACCTTTAGTATCACTCATTTCAAAAGGAGGGTAGGCTAGTTCCATACCTACGATTAATTCTTTTGCATGAAGTGTAAAAAACAAGCTTAGTAAAAAAAGTATTTTTTTCATTTTTTAACTCCAAATTTAGCCAAAGCTTTCTCATAATCTTCTTTTGTATCTATACCTATGCTTTGACTTTTTATTTTTAACATTTTGATTTTTTTGCCATTTTCTAAGGCTCTTAATTGTTCTAATTTTTCGCATTCTTCTAAAGCTGAGTTTTTCAAAGTGCAAAATTCTTGTAAATTTTTAACCCTATATGCATAAATTCCAAGATGAGCTTTAAAACTTTGTTTATAATTTGCTCTTTCATAAGGAATTTTAGATCTTGAAAAATACAAAGCATAATCATTACTATCAGTAACTACTTTAACCAAATTTGGATCATCACAAGCTTTCGCATCTACTTCTTTGTAGCAGCTACTCATAAAACAAAGCTCATCTTTAAAAGCTTTTTGGCTAAATTCCTTAAAATCTTTAATATTTTGTGTTTCTATAAAAGGCTCATCAGCTTGGACATTAATGATAAGCTCATTTTTATTTAGTTTTAAAATTTGACAAGCTTCGTTGATTCTATCAGTGCCACTTTCGTGATTTTTACTTGTTAAAACTGCTTTTATATTGTGTTTTTGTGCTATTTTTAAAACCTCTTCATCATCAAGCGCCACACACACTTCATCAACTTCTTGCATTTTTTTAGCTGTATAAATAAACATAGGTAAATTATCAATCTCGCATAAAATTTTATTTTCAAAACGACTTGATTTTAATCTTGCGGGTATGATTATCATTGTTTTATCCATTCTATAATAGTTTGTTTTAGATTTTCAAGTTTGCAAACTTGATTTTGCTTTTGTGTGCTTGTAAATAAGCTTGCGATATTTGGATGAATTTCTTGTTTAAATTCTTTTGCAAGTTCTTGCATGCAAGCTTGTTCATCTTGGCATTCTTTATTATAAATTGCTTGATACATACTTGGGGTAAATTTACTCCATTGTGCTGTGGAAGTGATAAGCGTAGTGGTGTTAGAATCAAGCATTTTAAAGCAAGTGCAAGTATGAGGATCTAAAAGTCCTAAGTGGCTGTATTGTTTGATATATTGCATACACTCATCATCATTGCAAAAATCAGCTTCAAAGTCTTCTTGTAAAAGCTCTAGCTCTTTTTGGCTAAGCTCATAATATTTTTCATTCTTTAAAGCTTGCATAAGTTTTTTGGTGCGTTCATCTTTAAATTTATCAAAAAGCAAGCGTTCTATATTTGATGATATAAGTATATCCATAGCAGGAGAAATAGTCTTTTGCAAGCTTTTATTTCTTAAATCATATTTGCCTGTATTAAAAAACTCACTTAAGATATTGTTTGAATTGGAAGCAATTTTAATTTTACCTATATTTGCTCCCATTTTTTTAGCATAATAAGCTCCCAAAGCATCGCCAAAATTTCCACTTGGAATGATGATATCTATTGTTTTGTCAATTTTCAAACTAGCATAGTAATGATAGATGATTTGAAAAAGTATTCTTCCAAAATTAACTGAATTTGCGGCACTTAGACTTAACTTTTCTTCTTTTAAAGTATTTTTAAAATCCTCATCATTTAAAAGCGCTTTTAGAGCATTTTGCGCATCATCAAAATTACCTTCAATAGCTATGGATTTTAAATTGCTTGCATTTGAATGTGTCATTTGTAAAGCTTGAGTTTTACTTGTGCCTTCATTTGGGTAAATGCAAACTACTTTTATACCTTTTTTATTTTCAAAGCTTTTTAATGTAGCAGGTCCTGTATCGCCACTTGTAGCGCACATGATTAAAAAATCATCATCTTTTTTTAAGTGTTCTAAAAGCACGCCAAAAGGCTGTAAAGCCATATCTTTAAAAGCTCTTGTTGGCCCATGGAATAATTCATTAATATAAAGCTTATTATTGATTTTTTTCAAATTAATAGGGCAGGTTTTATCATCAAAACCCTCATAAGTTTTCAAAGCTTTTTCAAAAACTTCAAGCTCTAAATCAAAATCAAAAGCTGTGATGATTTTTAAGGCTAATTCTTTGTAATTTAAATTTTTTAAAGCTTCATTATCAAGCTTTGGTAGATTAAGTGGAGCGTATAAAGCATTATTAGGTGCACTAGGGCTAAGCAAGGCCTTTGAAAAGCTTACTTGGTGATTTTTATCTTGGGTTGAGTGTAGTAACATTTTCTTCCTTTTTGTTAAATTTATAAATATAATCTTGCAAAACTTGCTTAAAGCTATCTTTTAAAACAATATCAAGATGAATAAGTTCTGTTTTAAAGCCAAAATCTTTTACCTTGACATAGTCTTTAAAGGTTAGCATTAAGGTATCACAATTGTGTTTTTTTAAAAGTTTTTCTAATTCTTCTTTTTTGAAAGTATAATGATCGGCAAAAAAATAACAAGCCCTAGCTTTGATAAAATGCTCATATAATCTAAAAGGCTTTGCAATAGAGCTTATTAAAACTGCTTTTTGATTTTCTTTTACATGAGAATAACGCACAAAATCTTCATTTTCTTTAGCTATAAAATCAGCCCTTTTAGCAAAAGATTTTGGCAAACGATAAGCCCCACTAGGTAGGGTAAAACCAAAAAATGGCTCATCTTTACTTTGCAATAAAATATTAAGTTTTTTAATGTGAAATTTAGAAAAAGCATCATCTAAAAGTATGATTTTTGCTCCAAGTTCGATAGCTTTTTGTATGCCTTTAACCCTATCTTCACTTACTATCACTCCACTAATGTGCTTTGTAAGTGCATATTCCATAGCTTCATCGCCACTTTCTTTAATATCGCATAAAATTTCATCTTTATGCTTAACGATGATTAAGCCTTTACTTTGTCTTTTATAGCCTCTTAAGATAATAAAACAATTTTCAAACTCAGTCGCTATGGCTTTACAAATGGGAGTTTTTCCATTGCCTCCTAGGGTTAGATTACCTATGCTTATAATGGGTAATTTAAAATCAAGTTCTTTTTTAAATTTAGTGTTTAAAATCGCTATAATCATATATAAAAAGCTAAAAGGCAAAAGCAAAAAGGCTAGAGTTTTTTGCAAAAAATTAGGTTTAAAAAAATACCGATCAAGCCAAGTCATATGTATTCTTTAATGTTGTTGGAAGTTTTCTTTTAAAAGCATTATTTTGCACACGCTCTAAGACTAGATTTTTTAAATTCTCATCAAAATTTTCCAAGCTTTGATTATTTTCTAAAGCTTTTAAAACTTCATCTAAAACTTCATATTTATAGCCAAGATCTTTTTCATCGCTTTGATTTGGCCAAAGATCAGCGCTAGGAGCTTTTTGTATGAAATTTTCATGCACACCTATAAATTTAGCAAGCTCAAAAACTTCACTTTTATAAAGCGTAGCCAAAGGATTAAAAGCACAAGCTAAATCCCCATAAATAGTCCCATAACCAAGCATAAGTTCGCTTTTATTAGAAGTGCCTACTACTAATGCATTATGTAAAGCCGAATAATCATAAAGCAAACTCATACGCACTCTTGCAGCTAAATTTCCAAAGCGTAAAGGGTTTAAGTCTTGACAAATTTTTTCACAAGCACAAAGTACTTCATCAATATAAATGATCTTATGATGAATTTGCAAATCTTTACAAAGCATTAATGCATCATCTAAATTTTCTTTTTTAGAATGTTTTGTAGGCATTAAAAGCACAAAAAGTTTTTCACCTACTGCTTTTTTGCAAAGATGAGCTACTAAAGCTGAATCTATCCCACCGCTTAAACCTAAGATGAGATTTTTATCTCTTGCTTGTTCTTTTATAAAATTGATCAATAGTTCTTGTAATTTTGTATAATTCATAAAAAATCTTTAAATATTAATTTTTTAAAATTATATTTGATTTAGTTAAAAGGAAGTTTATATGCGTATTTTAAAACAACCATGCGGAATGTATGAAACAAATTGTTATATTATAGATCATAATAACAAGCAAATCATCATCGATCCAGGTGAAAATGCTTATGAGTTTATTAAAGAAAATGTAAGCAAACCTTTAGCTATTTTAAATACCCATGGTCATTATGATCATGTTTATGATAATGCTAAAGTTAAAAAGGCTTATGAAATTCCACTTTTTATCCATAAAGATGATGCTTTTATGCTAAAAGATCCTTTTAATTATGGTTTTGAGCATTCAGATGCTAATGTGTTGATAGAAAATGAAAATGAACTTAGTATAGATGAGTTTAAGTTTAAATTTCATCATTTTCCAGGGCATACTCCAGGGTGTTGTATGATAGAACTTTTGGGTGAAGATGTGCTTTTTAGTGGGGATTTTTTATTTTATCGTAGTATTGGTAGATGGGACTTTCCTTACTCAGATGCAGCCAAGATGAAAGAGAGTTTGCTTAAAGTTTTAGCTTATGAAAAAGATTTTAGATTACTTCCAGGACATGGAGAGGAAAGCACTTTAAAAGAAGAACAAAATGCAATTCCTGCTTGGTTAAGGTATTTTCATTAATGGATAAGGTTTTATATTTTTTAAGTTTTTTGCTGATTTTAAGTGCGGTTTTGAGTTTTTTTAAACCCAAAGAAGCAAAAAAGAAATTTTTTCACAAATGCCCATGTTTTAAAGCGGTGGAAAATGGTTTAATGAGTAGAATTTGCATTTATGCAGGAAGTTTTGGTTTTATGTATTCTGTGCTTTATATTGGTTTTGGAGTGTATGATAAAAAGCTTTTTATGATTTTGCTTTTATCTTTTGCGATATGGTATTTTGCTTGGGTTTTAAAAAAAGAATAGCTAGAATTAGCTATTCTTAAAAATTATTTTGTATTAATATATAAAGGTTCAAAAGGACCATAGCGATGTTGCTCTATACTAAATTTATCATGTTTAGCATAAGGTTTTACGTCCATATCTGCAGGTTTGATATCTCTATCTGGAAAATCCTCATCTCTATTCTTTTTAATAGGTCTTGGTTGAGAATTTATATAAGCTGCTACATCATAAGCTTGCTCTAAACTCAAAGTCGCATCGCCTTTTGGCATATTTGCTTTGATATAACTTGTAGCTTTGATAAGTCTATACATACCAGCTCCTGTATTGTAGCTATCATTTCCCCATAAAGCAGGATAAATATAATAACTCATGCTAGGATCATCACTTTTTATCCCTTCTCCATTTTCTCCATGACAAATCATACATCTATCTTGATAAACTTCTTTGCCTTTTTTAGGATCAGCAGCTCTTTTTAAAAAGGCTATTTTAGGTAATCCTTGTCCTTGTGTTTTTGCTCCTACTTCTATACCCTGAGAAATATAGTGCATATAAGCAAGCATAGCTTTCATTTGCGGGGAGTTGTTTGGAAGTTTTTTACCATTCATAGATCTTTCCATACAGCCATTAATCCTATCTTCTAAAGTGATTATTTTATCCGCTCTTGCATTATATTGTGGAAAGCGTGCGTAAATTCCTACAAAACCTGATTGATTTTTTATAGTTCCAGCATTAGCATGACAACTTGAGCAAGAAAGATTATTACCTGCATAGCGGTTTTTAGGATCTTTTGCCTGAGGTCCTATGTAGTTTGTGGTGTAATTTAAAATTTTATTACCCAAAACAACTGCTTGAGTATAAGGCGAATTTGGAAGTTTATCTTCAATGATAATACCATCTTCTATAGTATTAGGAACTTTCCATTGTGCGCTTTGTAAATGGATACCTGTTTGCTTTTTTGCTTGAAGTTTTGCTTGATCAATAGCAAAAGCAGAACTTATTAAAAAAGATAAAGATAAGACAGAACATACAATTTTATTCATTTTTCCCTCCTTGAACTTGTCTTATTTTCATCTTATAACTTGAAATTTAAAAAAATATTAAATGTTTTTATTGTAAAAATAGCTTTAAAATACTACTATGCAGTTTTTAAAGATAAAAATAGTATGATTTGTATTTTTATATAATATGTAATTAATGTTACTTTTTTATACAATATTTAAAAAAAGGAGTTAAAAGATATTAATGAGAAAAAGCATAGCAGAATGGCAAAAACAAGAGCTACTTTTACTTTCCTTACCTCATGAAAATAGCGATTGGAAGCCTTATTTAGAAGAGATTTTGCAAAGCTATGAAGAATTTGTTAAAGCTGTGGCAAATTTTCAAAAAGTTTTACTTATAGCGCCAAGTGAAAAAGATTTTCAAAGATTTAAGTATATAAAAAATGTTGATTTTTTTAAGTGTGATACTAATGATACTTGGATTAGAGATTTTGGTGCAATTGATGTGTGTGAAGATGATAAACTCATAGGGCTTGATTTTACTTTTAATGCTTGGGGTGATAAATTTCAAAGCACTTTAGATAATGCGGTAAATTCAAAACTTTTTGCACAAAAATTATCTGGAAAATTAGAAAAAATTGATTTTATTTTAGAAGGTGGGAGTATTGATTTTAATGGGCAAGGAGTAATGCTCACAACGAGTGCTTGTTTGTTAAATGAAAATAGAAATTCACATTTAAATAAAGAACAAATTGAAGCCAAGTTAAAAGAAATTTTTGGCTTAAATCAAATTATATGGTTAAATCATGGTTATATAAAAGGTGATGATACTGATCATCATATTGATACTCTAGCAAGATTTATCAATGAAAAAACCATTGCTTATTGTGTGTGTAAAGATGAAAATGATGAGCATTATAAGCCCTTAAAAGCTATGGAAGAGGAGCTTAGAAAAACAGGATTTGATTTATTAGAGCTTCCTTTACCTAAGCCTTTGTATTTTGAAGGTAAAAGACTTGGTGCTACTTATGCAAATTTTGTTTTTGTTAATGGTGGCTTGATAGTGCCAACTTATAATGATGAAAACGATGCTTTGGTATTAGAAAATTTACAAAAAGCATGCAAAGATAGAAAAGTAGTAGGGGTTGATGCAAGAGTGTTTTTAAGACAAAATGGTTCTTTACATTGTTCTTGTCAAAACCGCTATGAAGGTCAAAGATGAATTTGCAAAAAAGCGCAACCATCATCGCAAGTGTATGTGCTATTTTTTTAGCTATTGTTAAATTTATAGTAGGTTTAGCTTCAGGTTCTGTTGCGGTGCTTTCTAGTGCGATCGATTCTTTACTTGATTGTGTGATTTCGGGTTTAAATTTTTTAGCTTTGAAAAAAAGCTCTCAAGGATCTAGTAAAGAATATAATTTTGGCCTTAGTAAAATTGAAGCATTAATGGGGCTTTTTGAAGGTCTTGTGATTAGCGGGATTGGGGTTTATATTTTTTATGAGAGTGTTTTAAAAATTCACAATCAAGAAAGTGTAGAAAAACTTGATCTTGGAATTTTTGTCATGGCTTTTGCTATGGCTGTAACTTTGTGTTTGGTGGTTTTTTTAAATTATGTTGCCAAAAAAACAAAAAGCTTGATTATAAAAGCTGATAGTTTGCACTATAAAATAGACTTTTTAACTAATGCTCTAACGCTTTTAGCACTTGTGATTATAGCTTTTACAAATTATCATTTTATTGATGGATTATTTGGTATAGCTATAAGTTTATATACGATTTTTTCAGCTTTTAAAATCATCAAAGAAAGTTCTAAAATTTTGTTAGATGTGGCAATTGATAAAGAACAAGTTGAAGTGATTAAGCAAATTATAAGCGCAAATAAAGAACTCAAAAGCTTTCACCATTTAAAAACTAGAAAAAGTCCTGATATACTTTATGTTAGTGTGCATTTAGTTTTTGAACCTACAATATCACTTTTAAAAGCTCATAAAATTGGCGATGAGATTGAAGATAGCATAAGAGAACATTTTAAAGATGATTTTTGGAATATCCATATACACTTAGACCCTTATGATGATTCAGAAGAAGAAAGGAGTAAAAATGAAATTAGCACTCATACAGCAAGAATTTAAACAAAATAAAGAAAAAACTATAGAAAAAACATGCGAACTTATCAAACAAGCAGCAAAAGAAAAGGCTGAGCTTGTATGCTTGCAAGAACTTCATCAAACGCAGTATTTTTGCCAAAGTGAAAATACAGACTTTTTTGATTTGGCAAATGATTATGAAGAAGATGTTAAGTTTTGGTCTAATGTAGCTAGGGAAAATAAAGTTGTTTTGGTAACTTCTTTATTTGAAAAAAGAAGCGCAGGGCTTTATCATAATACTAGTGTGGTATTTGAAAAAGATGGCTCCATAGCAGGTAAATACCGTAAAATGCATATACCTGACGATCCTTGTTTTTATGAAAAATTTTATTTTACTCCAGGTGATTTAGGTTTTGAGCCTATACAAACAAGTGTTGGAAAGCTTGGGGTTTTAATATGCTGGGATCAATGGTATCCTGAAGCTGCTAGGTTAATGGCTTTAAAGGGAGCTCAAATTTTGATTTATCCTACTGCTATAGGTTGGTTTGATAAGGATGAAAAAGAAGAAAAACAAAGACAGCTTGAAGCTTGGATAGGCGTGCAAAGAGGTCATGCTATAGCTAATGGCTTACCTGTAGTAGCTATTAATAGAGTGGGTTTTGAAAAAGATGAAAGTGGTGTGGAAGATGGCATAAGATTTTGGGGGAATTCTTTTGTTTTTGGGGCTCAAGGTGAAGAGCTTTTTAGAGCTGATGATAAACAAGAGCTTTGTAAAATCATTGAAATTGATATGCAAAGATGTGAAAATGTGCGTAGATGGTGGCCATTTTTACGCGATAGACGCATAGAGTATTTTCATGAATTAAATAAAAGATTTATCGACTAAAAGGAGAAAAAATGAAAAAAGTTTTAGTGCCTTTGGCAAAAGGTTTTGAAGAAGCTGAGTTTATAGGTATAGCTGATGTTTTAAAAAGAGCAGGGGAGGTTAGTGGAAATTTAGAAGTAATTATTGCTTCGCTAGATGATGAGCTTTTAGTGCAAGGAGCTAATGGAATTTGTATAAGGGCTGATGTGAGTTTATCTAGTGTTGATCAAGAAAATTTAGACGCAATTGCTCTCGCAGGTGGCTTTGAAGGTATGATGAATTTAAAAAACAATCAAGCTATCATAAAAATCATACAAGATTTACATGCTAAGAAAAAAATCGTAGCGGCTATTTGTGCTTCACCTATGGTATTGGCAAAAGCAGGGGTGATTAATGGAGAGTTTTCTTGCTATCCTGGTTGTGAAGTAGGTATTGAAGGTGTAAGAGTAAATAAAGCAGTTGTGGTAAATGAAAATGTCATCACAGCAGCTGGGCCTGCTACGGCTATTTTGTTTGGTTTAGAGCTTGCTAAGCATTTATGCTCAGAAGAAATTTATCAAAAACTTTATGAAGGTATGCTTGTTCCTTTGACAAAATAAACCCTCGCTAATGAGGGTTTAGCTTACATTTGTTTCATAAGCTTGGTGATTTCACCCTCATGAGGAAATCTATCTACTTCGCAGTTAAACAAGTCTTTTTTTGAGTAAATGATTTTACCATCTACTTCTACTATAAAATGCCCACCACCTTTTTCTATGGTAGAAATTTGCGCATCTTTGAATTCATTTTGTATTTCTTCTGCAACCCTTGCAGCTTGTGGTTTGTAATTTCAAAGATTACAATAATAAATTTTTACTTCCATTTTTTACTCCTTTTTTGAAAGTAAGCTATTATACATTTTTTATGCTTGTAAGTTTTAAATTTAAGGTTTTTTTTTATAATAATAAAAAAATACAAGGGAAAATATGAGCCAATTTACACATTTACATTTACATACAGAATACTCTTTACTTGATGGAGCAAATAAACTCAAAGAGCTAGCTAAAACTTTAAAAGCGCAAGGTGCAACAAGTGTTGCTATGACTGATCATGGAAATATGTTTGGGGCTATTGATTTTTATAAAACAATGAGAGCTGAAGGGATTAAACCTATCATAGGGCTTGAAGCATATTTACATAATCATGATGATTTAAGTGATAAAAGCTCAAGACAACGCTTTCATATTTGTTTGTTTGCTAAAAATGAAATTGGCTATAAAAATTTGATGTATTTAAGCTCGCAAAGCTATATACATGGTTTGTATTATTACCCAAGGATTAACAAAAAGCTTTTAGAAGCACATAGTGAGGGTTTGATTTGCTCGTCTGCGTGTTTGCAAGGTGAGGTTAATTGGCATTTAAATACCAAAAATGAAAGAAATTTAAAATTTGGCGCAAAAGGTTATGAAGGCGCAAAAGAAGCTGCGCTTTGGTATAAAAAGGTTTTTGGAGATGATTTTTACCTTGAGATTATGCGTCATGGTATTGATGATCAAAAATTTATCGATGATTCTATCATCAAACTTGCTAAAGAACTTGATATAAAAATCATCGCAACCAATGATACGCATTATACTTTCAAAGAAAGAGCAGCTGCACATGAAGTATTTATGTGTATAGCTATGGGGGTTAAGCTTGATGATCCAGGGCGTTTAAGACATGAAGTGCATGAGTTTTATGTGAAAACACCAGAGCAAATGAGTGAGCTTTTTGCTGATATTCCTGAAGCCATTGAAAATACTCAAGAAATAGCTAATAAATGTAATTTAGAATTAAAACTAGGTGATCCAACGCCACCAAATTTTAAATTTACCCGTGAATATGCAAAAAAATATGGCTTAAGTTTAAGTCAAGAAGATCAAGAATTTAGCTTTGATAATGATGATATAGTTTTTGAGTATCTTTGTAAAAAGGGCTTAGAAGAAAGACTTCAATTTATCGATGAGAGTAAACACCAAGAGTATAAAGATAGACTTGATTTAGAAATTAGTATTATTAAAAATATGAAATTTTCAGGTTATATGTTAATCGTTCATGATTTTATCGCCGCAGCTAAGGAAAAAGATATACCAGTTGGCCCAGGGCGTGGGAGTGCTGCAGGGAGTTTGGTTTCGTATTGTTTGAAAATTACAGATTTAGATCCTATACCTTATAATCTTCTTTTTGAGAGATTTTTAAATCCTGAGCGTGTATCAATGCCTGATATTGACGTGGATTTTTGTCAAGATAGAAGAGGGGAAGTGATTGATTATGTTATTGATAAATACGGAGCTGAAAAGGTTGCGCAAGTCATTACCTTTGGTAAGCTTTTAGCAAAGGGAGTAATCCGTGATGTAGCTAGGGTTTGTGATATGAGCATACCTGATGCGGATGCTTTGGCAAAATTAGTTCCTGAAGAGCTAAAAATCACTTTAGAAAAAGCTTATGAGCAAGAGCCAAAAATAGCTGAATTTGTAAATTCTCATCCAAAAGGGCGTCAAGTTTGGGACTTTGCTAAAGCACTAGAGGGTTTAAATAGAAACGCAGGTATGCATGCAGCAGGGGTTGTGATATCTAATGAAGCTTTGTGGAATAAAGCTCCACTTTTTAGACAAAGCAAAAACGATGAGCGTCATTTAGTTACGCAGTATTCTAAAGAATATCTTGAAGATGTAGATTTAATCAAATTTGACTTTTTGGGTTTAAAAACCCTTACGGTGATTGATAATGCGATTAAGCTAGTGAAAAAGCGTTATGGTAAAGATGTAATTTGGGAAAAGATTGATATGAATGATCCTAAGGTTTATAAAACCATACAAAGTGGCAATACCTTGGGCATTTTCCAAATAGAATCAGGCGGTATGCAAAGTTTGAATGCTAGGTTAAAGCCTGAAAGATTTGAAGATTTAATCGCGGTTTTAGCTTTATACAGACCAGGTCCACTTGATAGTGGGATGGTGGATGATTTTATCGATATCAAGCATGGTAGAAAGGCTGCAACTTATGCATTTGAAGATTTAAAACCTATACTTGAAAATACTTATGGGGTTATAGTTTATCAAGAACAAGTTATGCAAATAGTGCAAAAAATCGGTGGTTTTTCTTTGGGCGGGGCTGATAATGTGCGCCGTGCTATGGGTAAGAAAAAAAGAGAAATTTTGGATAATCTTAAAACAGAGTATCTAGAAGGAGCTAAAAAACAAGGCTATGATGAGAAAAAGGCTGATGATTTGTTTGAGCTTATTTTGAAATTTGCTGAATATGGTTTTAACAAATCTCACTCAGCTGCTTATGCACTTATAACCTTTCAAACAGCATATTTAAAGACTTATTATCCAAGTGAGTTTATGGCTGCGCTTTTAACAAGTGAAGAAAGTAATGTAGATAAGGTCGCAAAATATATCGAAGAGATGAAAAGAATGAATATCAAGCTTTTACCACCAAGTATTAACAAAGCTCAAAGAGAATTTAGTGCAACTAAGCTTGAAGATGGTTCTGAAGCTATTATTTATGGGCTTGGAGCGATTAAAAGTGTGGGAATTCCTGCGATAGAAAATATTATGACTATTCGCAAGGAAGAGGGCTTTAGTGATTTTGATGATTTTATAAGTTCGATTGATCCTACTAAGATTAACAAAAAAACCATAGAAAATTTAGCTAAATCAGGCGCTTTTGATGAGTTTGGCTATACTAGAAAATGTTTAGTGGATAATCTTGAGCTTATTTCAGAAACAAGTAGAAAAATCGCTGAAGTTAAAAGAAACTCCACTGCTTCACTTTTTGGAGAAGAAGAAATAGCTGCAGATATCAAAGTAGGGCTTCATGATAGTAAAATTGAATTTGAACTAATGGAAAAACTAGGCTATGAAAAAGAAATCTTAGGAATTTATGTATCAGGCCACCCTTTAGATAAATTTGCAAGCCAAATAGAAGGCATAGAGTATTTTAAAAGTATGGATTTTGAAACACTCAAAGGCGAAGGTGAGCTTTTGGTTGTAGGGAAGATTGAAGATTTTAAATCGATGATGAGTAAAAGCGGTAAAAGATATGCTAAGGCTGTGGTTTTAGACTTTTATTCTACTTTTGATATGATCATCTTTGAAGCCCAAGTAGAAAAAGTTGAAGCACTTTTTAAAGAAAATAAAGATGAAGCCTTTGCTTTTTTACTAAGATATAAAAACAATGACAATGACTTGAGCTTTAGTCTAAATGAAATTTACACCCTAGAAGAAGCAAAGGAAAATGAGTTAAAATCTTTTAGTAAGAAAAAAAGCTTTGCAAAAAAAGAAAACAAAGAAGAATTTACCCAAGAGCCTATGAAATTTGAAGAAAATATCATAGAACTTGATATTAACAAGCTTAGCAAAGATATGGTGTATGAAATTTATGATCTAGCTAATACAAGGCACAATCCAAAAGATACTAATAACAAAAAGCTTGTGCTAAAAGTGCTTGATATGGGTAGTTGCTTGCTTTATCATACAAATTTTGTTCTCTCGCAAGAAGCTATGGATGTGATAGCTCAAAAATGTAAAGGTTAAAATATAGACAGCAAAAGTCCATTTTATATAGTATAATTATATCAATACAATATAAAAAGGATGAAAAATGGCTTTAGCGGTTGAGACTATTCAAGATTATACCATCCAAAAAGGTAAAAAATCTTTTTGGATGTGTTTTAACACTCCAAACAATGATTTTCATGTCAATAAAACAAAACATAGTGATTTGTTTGATAAAGACAAGACAGATTATAAAGCTAGAGATGAATTTTTAGCTTTTATGAAAGAAAATTTTCCAAAAACAAAACTAACTATGGTATTTGATACGGCTCCGGTGGGGTATTTGTCGTATCCTTATTTAGGTAGTCTTGCTGTTGATTGTGAGGAAAATGATGAGGTTTATAAGGCTATAAACAAAAAATACGAAGATGAAAATTGCATGCCAAAATCTATGAATGCAGTTTTTTGGGAAATGGGCCTTGAAGTAGCTAAAGAACTACATGAGGCTAGGAAATTTGATTATGAAAATTTTTAAAGGTAAAAAATGCAAATACAAACTTATATAAAAGAAGCTTTAGACAAAGCAGAGGTAATCATCATCACAGCTGGAGCTGGCATGGGAGTAGATAGTGGTTTGCCTGATTTTAGAGGAAAAGAAGGTTTTTGGAGAGCTTATCCGCATTTGCAAAAACTAGGCATAGACTTTGAACGCATGGCTAATCCTACAAATTTTTATACAAATGCACAGCTTGCTTGGGCTTTTTATGGACATAGATTTAAATTATACAAAGATACTAAGCCACATAAAGGTTATGAGATACTTTTAAAACTTGCAAAAAGCAAACAAGATTATTATGTCGTTACGACTAATGTAGATGGGCATTTTAAAAAGGCTGGTTTTGATGAGAATAAAATTTATGAATTTCATGGAAATATAAATTATTTACAATGTTTTAATTATGCATGTGGTGATTTGATTTGGCAAATGCAAGAAGAATTAGATATAGATATGGAAAATTTCAAAGCTTTATCTTTGCCAAAATGTCCTAGATGTCAAGGCTTAGCAAGGCCAAATATCTTAATGTTTAATGATGGTAGTTTTAATGATAGCCGTTATTTTTTACAAAAGCAAAGTTATAAAAACTGGCTTAAACCCTTAGAGGATAAAAACATCTTGCTTATAGAGCTTGGAGCTGGTAAAGCTGTGCCTAGTATGCGTATGTTTGGCGAGGATTTTTGTAAAAAAAGCAAAGCTAGAACACTTTTAAGGATCAATCCAAATGAGTGTGATTTTCCAAAGTTTTTTAGAAATGGCATAGGGCTTAAGATGAAAGCTTTGGAAGCTTTGGAAATGATAGATAGTTTGATATAATAAGTTTAAAATTTAGAAAGGCTATAAATGAGTGGTGAAAATACAGAAGTAAAATCTTGTGTTGTGAGTTTGAATGAGTTGGTGTGTGGAGATATAATTAATGGTAGCGGTATTTTTGATAAAGCTTTTTCTTTAAACATACCTGATTATCAACGCCCTTATGCTTGGGAGAAAAAGCATGTTAAAATTCTTTTAAAAGATATAAGCGAACAAATAGATAAAGATCAAAATAAACAAGATATTAAAAACCAAAAATATCTTTTAGGAAGTTTGATATTACATACAGAAAACAAAGAAAACAAAGAAAACAAAGAAAACAAAGAAAACAAAGAAAACAAAGAAAAAAAGTTTAATATAGTAGATGGCCAACAACGCCTTACCACCTTGGCTTTGGTTTTAAGAGTTTTATGCGAAAACAATCAAGAAAAATGCAAAGAATGCAAAATAGGTAATTTTTTAGGTGAAGTTAATTACTCTCATAATGAGTCAAAATACCATATCAAAGAAAATTACGAATATATAAAAGCTTATTTTGAAAGTTATAATGAAAAATGTAAATTTTTAAGATATCTTTTATATAAAATAGAATTTATCTGTGTTTTAGCTCCAAGCGAAGATGATGCGTTTTTATTTTTTGATAGTGCAAATTCAAAAGGCAAAGGCTTAAAATCATACGATCTTATAAAGGCTTTTCATTTGCATTCTTTAGAGAAAAATCAAGGTGGTATGCTAGGTTATTATGCAAGGAAATTTGAAAATCTTGCAAAAGATGAAAGGAAAATCACTATTTTATTTGATGAGCTTTTAGCACCTGCTAGAGCATGGTTAAAGCACAAAAGCATTAATGCTAATGATATTAAAGCATACGAAGAGTTTTGTAAAGAATTTTTTAGCGATAAATTCCTTTATAGCAAGGAAGATTTAGGAATTTTAAGTAGTTTTGCTAATGGGGTGGATTTTTTTGAGTATTTGTTTAAATACAATGAGTTTTTTGATAAGTTATCAAATAATGCTTTATACCAAGAGCTAGATGAAATATATTACACAGGATTTATTTACAACAAATACATTTATGCCATTGCTGTGATGATTTATTTTTCTAAATTTCCAAATGGTAATAGTGATTATTTCTTAGCCTTACTTGCAAGAGCTGCTTTTAGCTTAAGAGTTTATAGACCAAGTATTTATAGGGCTACTCAAAGAGATTATGCTTTGGAATTTTTAGAAAAAGTGTATTTTGTATCTTTTGAAGAGGAATTAGAGCAAAATTTACTTGATTTTATAGCTATAAAAAACGAAGAAGAAAGAAAATCAACACAAGAATTAGATGGTGGAAGAGGTGATTATATAGAAATTGTTAAAAAATACTATCAAGGTGAAGATGCTCTATATAAAAACATCCCATCACATTATGTAAAAAAATAAAAAATAAAGGTATAAACAATGAGTAATAAAGCAAATATTAAAAATATTAGTGAAGTGGCGGATAATAATAAGATCTTTTTTGAAATTCCACCTTATCAAAGACTATATGAGTGGAATAAAGAGCAAATACAAACCTTACTTAATGATATAAAAACTAAATTTGATGAAAATAAGAATAAAGAATACTTTATCGGTAATGTAGTAGTAAGTAAAAAAGATGATAAATACCTACTCATAGATGGCCAACAACGCTTAACAACTTTGTTTTTGATAGGATTTTTTCTTTCTTATAAAAATCCAACTTATAAAAATCCAAGCGATCAGCCAAAGTGGAAAGAATTTATAATGCAAAGTGATAAACTTAGAATCTCCATGCCTATAAGAGAAAAAGAAGAAGAAGTTCTAAAAGAATTTGCTAAATTTTGTAAAGATAATCAAAATAATGAGAGAAAAAATGATATTTTTTTACAAGAAATTAAAAAATTTCCACAAGATATATGCCAAAACATACCGCAAGCTTTAGAAACTATAGTAAATTGGTTTGAAGAGAATATCAAAAATAATGATGATATTGTAAAGTTTTCTAATTTTATTTATGAAAAAGTAAAATTTGTTTTTGTAGAATTAACCCAAAATACTGACTTAAATCGCTTTTTTATCCGTATGAATAACCGCGGCAAACAATTAGAAAAACATGAAATTTTAAAAGCAAGACTGCTTTCAAATATTAATGAAAACGAAAGAGCTTTTTATGCTCATATATGGGATATTTGCTCACAAATGGATAATTATATCTTTCAAAAAGCTAGCGATAGAGTGATTTCTAAGTCAAATGAAAGTAGTGGAGATTCTATAAATAATATCATACAACCTAAAAAATCATTTGACAAACCAAATCAAGACAAGGAAAACCAAGGTAAATTTAAATCTATAGTGGATTTTCCTACTTTTTTATTGCATGTTTATAAAATTTGTAATGAACAAGATATTACTATAGATAAAAATAAGCTTTTAGAAATTATAAAAATAGAACAAAAAGAAATAGAACAAAAAGAAATAGAACAAAAAGAAATAGAACAAAAAGAAATAGAACAAAAAGAAATAGAACAAAAAGAAATAGAACAAAAAGAAATAGAACAAAAAGAAATAGAACAAAAAGTTAAAAAATTCATAGAAAATCTTTTAAAACATAGAATTTTATTTGATTATTTTGTTGTTAAGGGTATAGATGATGTGGAAAATTCTTATAAGATTAGAAGGTTGACCGATAATACATACACAATCAGCGAAGATTCTAATGCCATGCCTGAACTTGCTATGGTGCAAAATTATCTACGTGTAGCAAGAAGTGGTATGTCTAATAATCATCATCACTGGCTTACTCCGTTTTTGAAAAAATTAGATAATTATTTTAGTAATTTCAAAAGTAATAATATAATATCTGAAATTGTAAAATTTTTTTCTAGTGATTTTAATATTACTAGCGAAAAATTTGAGAATAATGTAGAATATTATATAAAATTACTAATAAATAATGATAATCTAAAAGAATTTTATAAAAACACACAATCAGATTTAATACATTTCCTAGAAATTTTAGACACAGCTTTAGCTAAAGAGCAATTGCAAGATAAAGTTTTAATTGATAAAGTTAATGAAATTCTAAATTCGGAAAATAATTTGAAAGCAACTGGCAATGTTGACTTAAATAAATTTTATATAAAAGAGCATGAAACACAAAAATGCATATTAGATCAAGGCACTGCAACTTTACATTATTGGTTTTATCGTTTGGAGTATTATTTGTGGAAAAATGCTGAAGCTAATAATAATAAAGTTAAAATATGTGATAAAGAAATGGATAAGAAAAAATTTGATAATTTTTATTTTAGAAATTTAAATTCCATAGAGCATGTGCAAGCGCAAAGTAAAGCACAAGGATGGGGAGAAGTAGACAATTTTGGAAATTTAGCTCTTATTAGCTCTAGTTTTAACTCATCTTTGAATAACCAAGATGTGCCAAGTAAGTATAGAGATTTTCAAAAAAGATATATAGATGATACTAAAAAAGCAGTTATATCTTTAAAACTATGGCTTATATATGCACTAGCTAAAGATAATGATGAAATTACTTGGACTTTTGTAAAAGCTAAAAAACACAAAATCCAAATGTTAAAAATTCTAAAAAATTCTTTCAAAAGCGATCAAGATAAAGCCTAAGGCTTTATCTTTTCATAAATTTAGCAAGGACTTTGTTTTTGCTTCTTATCTTACGAAAATACTCTTTTGATAAGATATCTTTTAAAATTTTAGCATTGTTGTAGCTTAGATTAGTTTTTCTTTGTATGTAAGAAATGGCTTTATTTGCTAAATTTTTCTCTCTTGATTTTTTTATCAAAGTCTTATCTAAAGTAGCTATTTTAGGCATGTTTTTGATAAATTCTAGATACTCTTCTTTGCTTTCAAAGGGAGATTCTTCAAAACTAAATGGAACCTGATTTGGTATTTTTTTCTTTTTCATGTTTTCCTCCATATTTTTAAAATGATATTCTAGCATAAATTATAGACAATCTTAGTCTATAAAATTCTAATATAATTTCATTTTACAAAGAAAAGTGATGAAAGAAGTTAGGATTATTATCGATGATGAATTTGATCATGTAAGAGATTTTCAAAATGGCTTTGCAGCGGTAAAAAAAGCTGGTAAGTATAGCTTTATAAATAGCAGTGGAGAATTAATTTGTGATTTTTTATATGATGAGGTTTTAAATTTTAGTCAAAATTTAGCAGGTGTTATGATAAATGACAAATGGGGTTTTATAGATACTAAAGCTAAAGTGGTGGTGGATCTTATATATGATGATGTTTGTAGTTTTTCAAATGATTATGCGCTTTTGCGACAAGGAAATGAAAATATCATCATAGATACTCAAGCAAATATCATTTTAAAGACTGAATATGATGGCATTATAAGACTTAGTGATAAGCTTTTTAAGATCAAAAAAGGCGATGTGTTTGCATTGATTGATCAGAATGGAAATTTTTTAAGTGATTTTGAGTTTTTAAGTATAAAAAGACTAAATGAAAGATTATTTTTATGCAAGCAAAAGATCAATGGCAAGGTTAAATGCGGAGTTTTAAATGAATTTGCAAAGCTTGTTTTAGAGGCTAAATTTGATGATATTAGCTTGATAAATGATGCGTATTTGTTAGTGTTTGATGGGTTTTTGTATGGTTTGTTTGATGTAAATTTAAATTGCATTTTTAAACCTATGTATAAGGATGTGAAATTTATAGCCAAAGATATGATCAAAGTGAGAGTAGGGACTAAATATACTTTGGTAGATAAAAACAAAAATGAGCTTAGTAAGAATAGTTTTGATTTTATGAAGATTATTGATGATGAGCTTGTTTTGTTTTTAGAAAATTCTAAATTTGGTTTCATGGATCAAAATGGGATGTTAATTTGTGAAGCTAAATTTGATGAAGTTGGAGAATTTGTTGGTGGATTAGCTTGCGTAAAGATAGCTAATAAATACGGCTTTATAGATAAAAATGCCAAAATCATCATCGATGTGATGTATGATGAGCTTAGGTTTTTTAGTGAGAATTTAGCAGCCTTTTGTGTGAGAGGAAAATGGGGTTTTATCAATACAAAAGGAAAAACCATCATAGAAGCAAAATACGATGATGTAAATAATTTTAGCGAAGGTTTAGCTGTAGTAAAAAAAGATGGTAAATACGGCTATATTAATAAAAAAGGAAAAATCATCATAGAAGCAAAATACGATGAGGCAAATAGCTTTAGCGAAGGCATAGCAAGTGTAAAAAAAGACAATAGATATTTTTTGATCAATCAAAATGATGAGATACTTTGTGAGCATGAGTATGAGTATATGTCCTGTTTTAGCTGTGGTTTGGCATTAGTTTTAACAAGTGATGGTTTTATTTATGTGGATAAAAATGCAAATATTGTTATAAAAGAGCATTTTGATGAGGCGTTTGATTTTAAAGAAGGTTTAGCACAAGTTTGCATAGATAATCAATGGGGTTTTATTGATACAAATGGAGAATTTGTGCTTGATTTGCAGTTTGAAAATGTAAATGATTTGGGCAATGGAATTTATGAGCTTAGTAAAAATGGACATAAATTTTACTTAGAATACAACGGAAAAATAACCCTTAATCCTTTTTCTCAAAGACAAATTGCATGTATAAGCAAGGATATAGGCTGGAGAATTTTAAGGTTGCTAGAGTTGAAAGAGTAAAATTTGATCTTAAAAGAATGTGCTTAAAATACATTTAACAATCAAAGTTAATGTATTTTAAAACATTTATTTTTATGGTTTTTTTGATTTTTAAATTTATCATATTAACTATCTTATCTTTTATTGCTAATATTAGATTGTTATCTAGTATTATGATTTGATCATATTTGATTTTTACAATAATCTTTCCTTTTTTATCTATAAGACCCCATTTATCACTTTGTTTAACTTTGGCAAAACCTTTGTTAAAATGACCTACTTCATCGTATTGTGCTTTGATAATTAGCTTTTCATTTTTATCTATAAAACCAAATTTTTTATTAATCAAGATTGAAGCTAATCCATCGTGAAAATAACTCACGATATTTTCTTTGTTTAATATTAAATATAATCCAATTTTTGAAGCACCTTGTATGTCAAAAAAAGCTAGATCATCATCTAAACCATCTATAAAATTATACTTTGCTTCTATGACTAAATTCCCTTTTTTATCTATAAAACCCCATTTATTATCAATTTCAACTGCAGCCATTCCTTGAAAAAAGTCTTTGGTTTTATTGTATTTAGTATCTATAGCAATTTCCCCTTTTTTATCTATAAAACCACATTTTCCATTAAGCTCAACCCTAGCTAAACCTTCGTTAAAATCATAAGCATTATCATACTTTGCATCTATGATTAAATTCCCTTTTTTATCTATAAAACCCCATTTATCTTTTAAACAAATAGTTGTTAAATTTTCTTTATATTTTTTTATGTTTTTAAATTTAGTTTGTGTTGTAATATTTTCATCAATTTTATAAGGAAAATTTATTTTTATAATATTTCCTTTTTTATTTACAAAGCTATTTTCATCTCCATTATATATTCTAAATAAACCATTATAAAAGCTTTTGGAATTGATACTTCCTTTTAATTCTTTTATAAATTGTGCGTTTGAATCAATTAGAATTGATTTAAAAACAATATGCTGATTTTTTGTATTGTGTATTTTTAAATTTATATAATATATTTTCTTTGCATTTAGCACTCCAAAACCATGATATTCTATATCAAAGTTTTGATATGTGAAGGTGCTTTTAGGTTGTTTAGTGGTGAGCATTGTTTAAATTGTTATTATTTTGTTTTAGTTGCATAATAGATTTTTTATTGGCAAGTTTTAAAAGTGTTGTTTTCACATGTTTTCCTTTTTTGATTGATATAATATTTTATTATAATGTATTTTTATAGACTACTGCTGTCTAGTTTGATGATTTTTGCTTAGAGATTGATATAAAAACTCTAAGCAGTAACTTTTAATATAGTTATTATTTTACAAGCTCTTCTAAATGCTTTAAAATTTTCACCATGGCTAAAGTATCAAGTTTGCAGTATTCTAGTAAGGCTTGGCGGAGAGCTTTTCTTTTGTTTTCATCCATATTTTGCATAGTTTCAAAACTTTTCATAGCTTCGCTTTTATTATGGATTAAATCTAAATTATTATAAGCTTGCATTATAAGCAAGCACACAAATATTTTAAATTAATTTAGGTTTTTTAGTTTTAATTCTTCGCCTTTTTTAAGTAAAAATAAATTCGTACCAAATTTTAGTATCTCACTATAACAACAATTTTCATCTATATCTGCAAAACCCATGTAATCATATTCATAATCACCAACAAGATTCAAGACAACATCATACTCTATTTCTATAACTAAATTTCCTTTTTTGTCTATAAAGCCATATTTTCCATTAAGCATAACTTCGGCTAAACCTTCAACAAAAGGAAAAACATCATCATATTTTGCTTCTATAACTAAATTTCCTTGCTTATCTATAAAGCCCCATTTTCCATTAAGCTCAATTCCAGCTAAACCTTCGTTAAAGCTTAAAGCATTATCATATTTTGCTTCTATAACTAAATTTCCTTGCTTGTCTACAAAACCCCATTTTCCATTAAGTACAACATTAGCTAAACCTTCGTTACAAATCCAAACCTTATCATATTTTGCTTCTATAACTAAATTTCCTTGCTTGTCTACAAAACCACATTTTCCATTAAGCTCAATTCCAGCTAAACCTTCGTTAAAGCTTAAAGCATCATCATATTTTGCTTCTATAACTAAATTTCCTTGCTTGTCTATAAATCCCCATTTTCCATTAAGCTTAACTCCAGCCAAACCTTCGCTAAAATCATAAATATCATCATACTTTGCTTCTATAACTAAATTTCCTTGCTTATCTATAAATCCCCATTTTCTATTAATCTTAACTCCGGCCAAGCCTTCGCTGAAACTCTTAGCAAATTTATACTTTGCTTCTATAACTAAATTTCCTTGCTTATCTATAAATCCCAATTTTACATTAAGCTTAACTCTAGCTAAACCTTCGCTAAAATCATAAATATCATCATACTTTGCTTCTATGATACAATTTCCTTTTTTGTCTATAAAGCCATATTTTCCATTAAGATTAACTTTATCCAAATCTTTGTTAAAATACGAAATATCATCATACTTTGCTTCTATAACTAAATTTCCTTGCTTATCTATAAATCCCCATTTTCCATTAAGCTCAACTCTAGCTAAACCTTCGCTAAAATCATAAATATCATCATACTTTGCTTCTATAACTAAATTTCCTTGCTTATCTATAAATCCCCATTTTCCATTAAGCTCAACTCTAGCTAAACCTTCGCTAAAATCATAAATATCATCATACTTTGCTTCTAAGACTAAATTTCCTTGCTTATCTATAAGACCACATTTTGCTTTTGTGCAGCAAAGTCCATATAAATCATCATTTAAGTGATAAATCTTGCCAGCGATTTTTTTTAGTATATTTCCATTGATGTCAAATAAGATCGAATCTTCTTCAAAACTTGCATAATACATTTCATCTTTTTTTATAACACCACAATTTATTATTTTTTTATTAGCAAGATTTTTATCTAGTTTTAAAAGTGTTGTTTTCACATGTTTTCCTTTTTTGATTGATATAATATTTTATTATAATGTATTTTTATAGACTACTGCTGTCTAGTTTGATGATTTTTGCTTAGAGATTGATATAAAAACTCTAAGCAGTAACTTTTAATATAGTTATTATTTTACAAGCTCTTCTAAATGCTTTAAAATTTTTACCATAGCTAAAGTATCAAGTTTGCAGTATTCTAGTAAGGCTTGGCGGAGAGCTTTTCTTTTGTTTTCATCCATATTTTGCATAGTTTCAAAACTTTTCATAGCTTCGCTTCCATTCTGGATTAAACCTAAATTTTTATAAGCTTGCTCCATATCAGGGATTAGAGCTGGTAAGACTTTTTTTATAGAATAACTCCCTTGCATTTTATAATGATAATAATCTTTATTTTGAAAAGGTATCATAAGATCTTTGATATTTTTTTCTATATTTAACAAATGCTCGCTAAATTCAGGAAAAGCAAGCGCTAAATTTCTTATAACACTTTTTTCAAAGCTTGCATTATAAGCAAGCACACAAACATCTTTTGGTATATCATTGATCAAATTTCTTACAAGTTCATATCTTGGATCGATCCCACATTCGCTTAAAAATTCTTTATGCTCTAACTTGTTTTTATAGTCTATATGCAAAGAATATTGAAAAGGAATTTGCATATAAGACTTGACTACCCTGTATTCAGGTATGACTTGCGTAAAGGATTCAAAATCTAGATGATATATGGGATAGGTTAGTGTATCTAAGAATTTTTTGATATTTTCTTTGTTTATGTAGATTTCTTTATTAAGTGAAGCTTTGATTTGGATTTGTTGATTCTCGGTAAAAGTAGACAGATCTTTTATATCTTTAAAATTGATTATGTTTTTACGGTACAAATTAAAAATTTTATTAGATTTTGAAATGCTAAATATATTCTCATTTTCACATAAATTTCTTTGTTCAACCCAACAATACTTATATCCATCACAATCATAAGGATCAAAACAATGTGTTCCTATGTCTATATCTGGCTCTTCATTTTTACTTAAAATTTCTTCAAAGTATTTTAAATTTTTTCTAACTTCTTCTTGGTTTTGGATAACTTTATCTGTGATGTCATTGAACTTAAAAAGTCGATTTATATCAAGAAAATCACCTCTATAGTATTTATTGTTTAAGTGGATTAGATTAACTTGTTTGATTTTATAACCCAAATTTGACAAAACATAATATTGCAAAGCACAATCATCTATATATGTTTTTTTAATTACTTTGGAAGTAGGTGTTTTTGTTAAAGATGTAGAGCTTTTTACTTCGTTAATGATCATACCATCTTTAGTATTTTGTAAAATATCTATCATGATCAAAATGCCATCATAGCAAAAAGTAGCTTCGTAAATCACTTCTTGGTTATTTTCTAATAGTTTTCTAGTTTGTTCGCATTTTTCATTCAAAGAACTACCTTCAAATTCTATCTTTACTCCATTTGGAAAAAGCTCACAGGCTAGATCGCCTACTTTGTTACCGGTTTTAAATTTATCCGAAGTATTCTCTGGGGTACTTAGTACTTCATCTTTGTAAGTTTTTAGCCATAAAGACTTAGCACATTGTGTGCCTCTTGTGTATCTTGATTTTGAAAAAAACATTATTTACCTTTCTTTGTTGTTTTGTTTGAATTTTAGCCTATTTTTATTAAAATAGGCTAGAGTATTATTTTTTCAAAGGTTTATCTCGCATTAGAGCATAAATTAGTCCGCTTGAAAAAGCAAAGCGTGCTAACGCATTTTGTTTTTCTTCTCTTCTTTGCGCTACGGTTTTAAGATTGCTTTTTCTCAAAACTGCAAAAATACTAAGTCCATACCATAATCCTAATGTTATTTTTAAAGGTAGTATTAAAATCATTAGTGATGGATTATTACGATTATCTCTTAGTGTTGTGTATGCTATATATAATACAACGCATGCCCATATAAAAGCAATGACACCCATAATCATTAGCGCAGTATCTCTTTCTATTCGCATTAGAAATAATGTCATAAAGATTATAAAGGCTAAAGGCAATACAGCAAATAATCCAACACACAAGCTAAGATCTATTGTATTTCTATATATGACTACCTTGCCTTTTAATCCATAATACACAAGCACTGCAGCTATGATGATATATATCAAGATAGCTATGGTGATGATTATTGTATTGGTATAATCTTCTTGAGCTATTTTTGTGCTTGTATTGTTATCTATGGTTTTTTCTATTGTTATATCTTGTTGTGTTGTTGTATAATTTACTTCAGCATTAGTAAAAGTAAAGCATATACACATTAATATGCTTAAAATTAAAAATAGTTTTTTCATTTTATTCCTTTGTTTTTTGATTTGTTATTTTAAATTTTTATGTTGATTTTTATTTTTTAACACCTCCATGACTTGATATTTTTTATTTTACAATTGTAGTTTATTTTAGTGGACTGTGTTTGTCTATTTTAAATTTTTTATTTTGGTATAATTAACAATGCAAAAATTAAGTTATAATTATAAAAATCAAAACTAAGGAAAACTATGAGTGATTTAAAAACTAGTTTAAATGCAATTAAAGATAAAAATTTTGGTTATTTTTTTGATAAAGATGGAAAATGTTATATTTATCATACTAAATTTGGTAGAGAAAGAAATAGTGTAATTTTAGAAAATGATGATATTGAATCGAAATTTGAAGATTTAACCAAGAAAATTTATGAAGATAATAGTGAGGTATTTTATAAATTAAAAGGTGCTTTTGAGGAATATTTAAACGATTATAGTAATAAAAGTACTATGCATATTAAATTTGATGAAAATGGTGAATTTTTAAAAACAAAAAGCAAAATTGTGGATAATTTTAGCGAAACATTTGGTAAAGAAAAAATAGACGAGATAGATTTCAATCAAGGTAATTTTAAAAAAGATATTTTTGAAAAATGGTGGGATAAAAGTATAAATAGTGCTAAAATGCAAGGCAATGCTACGAATTTATTAAAAGATGAAAAAAAATTAGTTGATAATCTTAAAATAATAAATGATGCTTCAGATGAAAGTGGAAACTTGACACAATTACTCGATAAGCTTGAAAATGTAGAAGGTATGAAAGCTACAGCCAGAGAATTAGCGTATTGGATGCAATTTAAAGATGATAAATTTCCACCTAAAGATGATAAATTTCCACTTAAAGATGATAAATTTCCACTTGCAAATGATGCTTCTGTAAATACCGCTAAGTATATCTTTGAAATGCTAAATAAAAATTCAAAAGATGAACTTGAGAAAAGAAAAAAAGAAAATACTTCAAATAACGAACAAGTATATTTTGATTTTGTTTTGAAAAAACTTAATGTAAAAAGAACAGATAATCTTCCACAATACTATATTTTAGATCAATTTTTAAATTTGATTGATAAGATAAAAAATTCTGATTTGGCTTTAATTACAAAAGAAAAATTAGATAAAAAAGATGAAAGTAAAGATATAAAGCAAAGTGCGTATTATAAACTTTATCAAGCAGCTTATGATTTTGCAAATTTATGTGGCAAAGCAGATATAAAAAGCAATGATTTAGAAGGCTTTAAAAAGCTTTTAAAAACGCATAAAAACATCATTTTTCATGGAATTCCTGGAACTGGAAAAACCTACACTATAGTAAATAATGTAAAAAATATCATTAAAAATGAAAATCAAATGCTCATTACTCAATTTCACCCAAGTTTTTCTTATGAGGATTTTATAGAAGGTATTAAACCTACAGGGATTGAAAATGGACAATTGAAACTTGAGCTTAAAAATGGAATTTTTAGAGAATTTTGTGATAAAGCAAAAGAAGAAGAAAAAGGATTTTTAGAAAAACTAGAAAAAGGAAATTTTAATGAAGCTCTAAGTGATCATGGGTATTTTTTCATAGCTGATGAGATTAACCGTGCGGAATTATCTAGGGTTTTTGGAGAATTACTTTATGCACTTGAGTATAGAGGAGAAAAAGGCAAGATAAAAACACAATATGCCTCTATGAGAGATGATGAGGATTTTTATGTGCCTGAAAATATGTTTTTACTAGGAACTATGAATGATTTAGATAAAAGTATAGATAGCTTTGACTTAGCGCTTAGAAGACGCTTTATATGGCAAGAAATGGAGTGTGATTATAATGTAATAAGAGATGAAATTTATGCAAATAATATTGAAGAATACGCACAAGCTTGTAAAAAATTAAACGATAAAATTAGTAAAGATATAGGTGAAAAGTATCAACTTGGGCATTCTTATTTTCTAAAAATTGAATTTAAAAATGATGAGATTAAAGATAGTGATATGAAAAAACTTTTTAGCAACCGCTTTGAAGCGCTTTTAAAAGAGTATTTAAGAAGCGAATATAGTGAAAAAGACATACAAGCATCCTTGGATAAATTAAAAAAACTTTTTGTTATAGAAAAAAACGATGATAAAAATAAATGATAATAGCTTTATAGAAATAGATCAAAAATCTTCAATAATACAAGATTTTGATCTGTATTTTGAAGATTTTATAAAAAATGGAAATTTCTTTTCTTTTTTCAATGATGATGAAAAAATTTTAAGCAAAAATGCTAAAAATCCTATCATTTCATTACGAACGATTGAAGAAAATAAAAGGCAAATTGCTAGTGGAAATTATATAGGAAAAATTTCTTATAATGGTTTGGAAATTGAGATAAATTCCAGGTTTGGCAAGAAGTTCTTAGAAAGAATGCTAAATTATGCTAATGATGTATTTGTTGATGATGTGAGTATTTATCAAGATGTAAAAAAAGAAAGCAATATAAGTGAGTTTATACTTTTTTACATCTTTGTGCAAAAACTTGAAAAAAGTTTTTTGATAGGTTTGCCTAAAAATTATCAAAGTAAAAAATACAACGACTTGCGTTTTAAGGGAAATATCGATATGGTTGAATTTATAAAACACAATATCCCTTTAAAAGCAAAGGTTGCTACAAAAACAAGAGAGCAAATAGAGGATGTGCATATTATTAATGTATTATATAAAGCATTAGAAGTCATAGAAAAGAAAAATTCAAGCTTTTTAAAAAATGTAAAGCATATAAAAACCTATTTAGTGCAAAATAAAAGCGAGCATTGTTTTATAAAAGAAAGTTTAAACAAAGCCTTTTCTAGCAAAGCCTTGAGAAATCAAAACTATCAAAACTACAAAGAGCTTTTAAAATATGCAAAAATGATCATAGAAAGTCAAAATTTTACTAGTAAAAATAAAAATGATCAAAAAAGTTATGGTTTTATCGTTAATATAGCAGAGCTTTTTGAAATTTATATAAGCAAGCTTTTAAGAAATAATTTTGAAGAATATATGGTTGATTCTCCAAAGCTTGAAATTTATAAAAATAGCTTTTATAAACGCTATATAATACCTGATATTGTTTTGTCTAAAGATGATACATACATGGTTTTTGATACTAAATATAAAAGAATGAAAATGGAAGGTAGAAGCCAAAATGGCATGGGAGATTTAGACAGAAATGATTTGTTTCAAATTCATACTTATATGGGGTATTATCAAAAGATAGGCAAAGTGCTTTTAGGTGGACTTTTATATCCTATGCAAGAATTTGAAAAAGCAAAATGTCATAGTGAAAATTCTATCCTTTCAGATGAGTATAAATTTATAGTTGATGGAATTTTTCTTGAAGATAGTCAAGATAAAGAAATTACTCTTGAGTATATTACCCAAAAAGAAACGCAATTTATAGAAAGGATCAAAGAGCTACTAAAACAATCATTTTAGTAGCTTAACAAAAGAAATTTTTCTTTCTATATCCTCGTGAGCGATAGAGTTTATTTCTAGTTTATAGGGTTTAAAATTTTTCGTGCTAATATTAGCAAATAAAATATCCAAACTCACATCTAAAAGTTTTTTTAAACCTTTTGAAAAATCATAATCTTTTAAATAAAAATTATTTCTTATCAAATTTTCATTTTGTTTTATAATTTCTAGCAATTCTTGCTCTTTAATATAAAATAACCCTTCTATAAGCATGTTTTGATAAGGTGAGATGTCGTTGATATTTAGCACTTTTTTATCTATCCAGCCATTTTTAGGAAAGGCATATGCACTTGCAAGATGATAGAGTTTGCTTTTTGTGTTTGTTTCTTTTAATTTATAGTGTATTTTTGCATTATGTTTTATAAAATCAACAACACAAAAATATTTAAAATCCACATAATTTTGACTTAAAAAATTTTCAAAAGACAAAAGTTTGCTTTGAGTATTTACATCTAAAAAATATCCATTTTCTAAATGATAACTTTGGCTTAGTAGTTGTATATTTTCTACGTTTTGAATTTGTGTTTGGAAATTAAACTCATCATTGTTTGTTTTATATAATGCTTTAATGTGTTCTTTTGCTTTTATATCATTAAATCCAAATACAAAGCTTTTGTGTATTGTTCCTTGAAGTGTTATGTTCATAGTTTTATCCTTTTTATAAAAATCCCATATTGATTTTTTCATCATCTGATTTGAGTTTTGATTCTTTTTCTAATTTTTCTAAAAACTCATCGGCGTTTTTGATTTTAAAAATTTTATTTTGTCTAAGAATTAGCGCAAAATCGCCCAAACAAATGTTTTGAAGTCTTAAGAGCCTTTTTGAAATTTGCTTTTTATCAAAGCTTAAATTTAATTCTTTAGCAAAAAATTCAAAAGCCTTTAAAAGTTTTTCTTGCTTTAATGCTTGAAATTCTATCTTTAGATCAAATCTTCTTATGCTAGCTTTATCAAGGTTTTGTAGGTAGTTTGTAGAAGCTATGAAAATACCTTCAAAATTTTCCATTTGCATAAGCATTTCATTGACTAAGCTTTTTTCCCAGCTTTTATTTGCTTCATCTCTACTATAAATTAACGCATCGATTTCATCAAGCTGTAAGATAGCATTATCATTAGAAGCTTTTTTGAAAATGTTTGCGATATTTTTTTCATTATTGCCCACAAAAGGATCTAAAATATCACTAAGTTTATAAGAATGTAAAGTTTTGTTTAAAACATTAGCTAGTTCTTTGCCAAACTCGCTTTTTCCACTACCTGCTATGCCATAGCTTAAAATTCTCAAACTTGAATTTTTATCGATATTGTTTATTAGTTCTTGTAAATTTAAATCACATTCTATCAAGCTTAAATCGTATTTTTTGTCTTTTTTTGGCATTGAAATGCCCTGAAGTGATCTTGCTTTTAAATTTTCATTGATCAATCTTACAAATACTTCTTGGCTTTTGCTTTTAAAGATCTTAGCATTATTTGCACATTTTAAAATAACCCCTTGAGAAAGTTCAGGATGAGAAGCTATATTTTCTATAATGGCTTCATCTATTTTTATATTTTTCTTATTAAATAACTTTTTTATATTTTGAATTTTCTTTTCTTTAGGCATACTTTCAAGCTCTAAAATCACATCAAAACGCCTCAAATACGCCTCATCCATGTCTTTAGAATTTGATAAAAATACACAAATGCCATTTTCTTCATCTAAGATTTTATTGATTTTTAATTTCTCTTTTAAAGAATCATAGCAAAGACTATCTTCACACTCATCAAAGACTATCATTTGTTTTTTTGGATTGAGTATCTTTTTAAGTGCGTAAAAATTTGAAATTCTACTTGATTTTTTATCATTTTCGCAATCTTTAACACACAACGCTTCTTTACTAAGCTCTTTAGCTATGAGTGCGCTAAGTTCGTTTTTGCCTACGCCTGCTTTTCCATATATAAAAATATTTCCTTTTTGGCGTTTTTTTAAAAAAGTAATGATAGTATTTAATTCCTCTTGTATATAGTCAAAATCACTCAAATTTAGTCTAGTTTTAGGTAAAAAATACGAAAACTCACTCATAAGTGTAGTTTTGCTAATATCTTGAGTGAAAATGCTATCAAAATTATTTATATCTATACCAAAGGCATCGCTATCATAATAACACAAGGCATCTAGTTTAAAAAGCATAGAATCATCACTTAAAGCTTTATTGACATCTTTTGAAGTGTGGTTGAAAATTTTTTCTATGATCTTTTTGCCCAAAGCAGTGCTATAACCTTGGTGTAAAGCAAATCTACCTTTGTTTGCATAGTAAAAAAACGCAAACACATCACATTCTGCTTGAGTAAAATTTAAGTATTTTTTAAGATAACTTAGATTTTTCTTTAAAAAGCTAGGATAGATAAATTTGGAGTATTGTTTGTAGATAAAACTAGGGATTTTACTATCTTTTTCTAGTGTATCTTCAAATTCGCTGTAAAAATCTTTTTTGATTTGTTTGCTGTTTGAGAGCATTTGTGCGTGTAGTGAGATGACTTTTACATTATGTGAGTAATAATCAAAATCCGCAATGTGAGTAAGAGTAGAAGTATTTGTTTGCATTATAAACCTTTAAACTAAGATATATAATGCAATTATAAACAAAATAACTAGACTTTAGTTGTCTAGTTATGAGAATTATTTGGGTTTTATGTTTTTTAACAGGTTTTTATAGAAATTTTTAACACTATCACTAAAATAATCTTTAAAATCACTAGCACTTATCATATCGCTTTTTGCATTATTGCAAATACAGCAGGCTAAAACACAATTTTCTTCATTGTAGCCTTTATCTGGATCTAGCCTTTCAATTTGCAATGAGCTATTAAAAGATGGTTTTTTGGAATTTATAAGTTTGTTTTCAAATAGTTTTTTTAACTTATCTTCTTCGATACCGCAGTAGTGGCATGTTCGATTTTTTTCATCGATTTTCAAATACGCTTTTTCATACCACATGGCAAATTTTTTCATATCTTCAAATTTTTCTTCAACCATTTTATCGATTGCACTAAATTTTTCATTTTCATTTTTCCATTTTTTGTTGATTCTATACTTCTTTCTTACCACTTCATAATGATTTTTTAAATTTGCCACATAGTTTTTATCTTTTGATTTTGGTTCTAATTCTTCTCTTACTATTTCTTCAATGTTAAGATTGTATGATTTTGCTTTGATTAGTTTTTTTGTAATTTCCTTACTTCCAAAAACACCTTTTAAATAAAGTTTTAGAAATTTCTTTTTAGTATCATCATTTAATCGATTGATAAATTCAACTCTTTCTTGATTTTCCATTTTTAATCCTTTAAATAAATTTAATCATTGTAAAATATTAGCACTAATGCAATGCAAGGCTCCACCTTTTTTGATAATAGGCTTTAGATATATACCTATGATTTGTTTATTTTTATAGATATTTTGTAAAAAGCTTAAAACTCTCTCATCCTCATCTATATCATAAGTTGGCACAAAAATCACCTTATCAAACTCTAAAAAATTTAAATACGCACCCCATTTGTATTTTTGCATAAATTCTTTAGAATAGCTCATTTTTGTAACTTTAAAATCTTTTAAAGCGGTGTTTAATTTCTCAAAAAATTGCACATTTTCTAAAGAAAAATCATTGATTAGCACATGATCTTTGCTTATAAATCTTACCATACTATCGCTATGTGCGTATCTATCATAAGCTTGTTTTGGTAAAAAGACTATGCGTTTTAAATTTAGGCTTTGTTTTAAAGTATGGATAATGCTTTCCTTGCTAAGCGTTGGATTTTGGCTAAAAATTTTCTCACACATAAAGGCAACATCATGTTTTCTTATGAAATTACCTCCATCAAGGATTAAATTTAAGTGATTTTTTAGAGGTTTTATAGTGGTTTTTAAATGCGGATAGTTTCTAAGATAATCAGGATTATAAATATAACTTGTCGCTGTATTTTCATACACTAAAGGCATGAAATCTCTTAACCATATATTATTACTTGGTATTTCTTTAAAAGCGATGTTAAATTTAGTAAAATTTCGCACAAGATTTTGATAAATTCTTTTATGTTTTGATGATAAAAGTGTAGAAATGGCTATCATTCATCGCTCTTTAGCATGCTTAAAACTAACAACTCATCATCATAAATAATGTCATATTGTAAGATATCTCCCCAAAGTTTTAATTTGCCTTGTGAATTTTCATAATGCTTTATAGCTAGTTCTTTGAGCTTTTGCATGACTTGTGTTTTATCAAGATAGAGCATATCATTGCTAATAGGAAATTTAAGCACGCGTAAGTGAGATAAAAACATCAAAGTATGCAAAGGTTCGCTTTTGCGTTTAAAATTTGTTTTTATGATAGCTTTTGCTTCTTGTAATTTTATGTGTTTATCTTTTAATAAAACATTTTGTTCTAAAATTGAATTTAAAATTTCTTTATCTAAAATAAAATCAAATTTTTGTATAAATTCTAAAGAGGAATTTACCATGTCATAATGTCCTTTCAAAAGCCATTCTTGTATGCTTTCGCATTTTAAAAACAAAGTTTTTGTTTTAGTAAATTTTTCTACATTGTTATAGCCAAATTTCTTTGCAAGTAAAGTCTCATCGGTGTGAGTTAGGATGTGTTTCATGGTTTGAAGCATTTTTAATCCTTTTTTTGAATGATTTGAAAAATCATAGCTAAAAAAAGCAGACAATGGTAGTCTATATTTTTGTAGTATAATAGTGAAAAATACTTAAAGGCTTTGTGAATGAAAAATTTTATTGAAGAATTATTAAGTGTTAATGATAAATTTGAAGAAAATACCAAAAAAGGCATGAGTGATATAAATATTTTTGAAGCTTTGGGAGTTGAGTATAAAGAAAACTATCATTCTAAATTTATAGCTTATTTGATAGATCCACATGGTGATCATTATCAAGAGCTTTTTGCAAATGAGTTTTTAAAAAAGCTTGGAAGATACACAAAAGCTAAGAAATTTAAAAATCTTACAGCCCATGACATAGAAAGCGTAGAAACAGAAGCTTGTGCTAAAGATAATAGAAAAATCGATATACTTATAAGTTTAAAAGATAAAAGATATATCATCATAGAAAATAAACTTTATGCAAAAGATCAACCAAATCAACTCAAAGACTACATAAAACACATAAAAGAAAAAGTTAAAAATATAGATGATTTTCATGAAAATATACTTACTATTTATTTGCATAAAAATGAAGATACCGAGCCTAGTAAATATAGCTTAGGCACAAAAAATGGATTTAAAATAAATGATGATCTTATATATGATAGCTATGATAAAAAAATGAGTTTTTATTTAAAATTAGATTATAAATGGATAAAAGAGTGGATTAATGCTTGTATAGGTGTATGTGAGAATAAAGTTAAAAACAATGAAATTGATAAAAAATTTAAAAATGATATGCAAAATGTGATTTTTACTTTAAATCAGTATAAAACTCTTTTAACTTGGTATGTAGCTATAGATGATTATGTGGCTAAAGATTATGTCATGGAATTTTTGAAATCGAGTAAAGAAAATTTAAACAATGCTATAAAATTAAAAGATGAAAGTGATTCTAAAGATATAAAATATAAAAAAGCAAAAGAAATAGTAGAAGAGAAATGGGATGAAATTTGCAAAGAATTAGTAAGTGATTTTTTTAATGAACTTGAAAAAGAATTTGAAAAAGAACGAACTATATGTGGTATAAAATGGTTTGGATGTAAGCTTGATGAGAAAAGAGTTAATTACGATTGGTTTGATTTTTATCCAAAAATTTATGAAGATGATGGTAATGATGTGTGGCCTAGCGTGGGTGTTTATTTTAGAAAAAGTGATTATAGTGGCTTTGGATTGACTTTTAAAATGAATTATTTAAAAAATAAAAAAATATACAATAAATGCATAAAGCATTTTCAAAAATCAAATGTAGAAAAATCTGATAATATCCGCAGAAGTGGTGATCATTATTACTATAATAAATTTGAAAATTTTAACTTTAAAGAAAAATATGCTTTTGCGTATTGGCTTATAGAAAATTATGGAGAATGGACGAAAAAATTTTGTGAAATTTTAAAAGAATTTTTAGACAAGAATACCATAAAAAGCGCTTTAGAAAATATAAACAATGAATTAAAACCAAACAAATAAGCAATCATTTGCTTATTTGATCAAGGTATTCTCCAACTACTTCTTTGACTTTATTTGCTATAAAATCAGGTTCTAAAACTTTTACATAAGGTATGTAATAATACACTAAAGGTAAAATTTCCATTTCATGAGTTATCTCAAGCTCTATTTCTATGGAGCCATCTTTGTCTTTACCGGTGATGATTTGTGAATTTAGAGGCTTTCTTTCAAAGTATTTTCGTATAGGTTCTTCTATTAAAAGCCTTACTGTAAAAGGCTTATCAAGGCTAAACCATATAGAATTTACTCTTTGAAGTTTTACTTCTAAACTCTCATCGGTTTGAAAATGCTCTTGGGTTAGGGTGATGTTTTGGATATTTTTTAAATAAAATTTTTTGAAAATATCACGTTTTTTCATATCAAAAGCAAGCAAATACCAAAACCCACTAAAAAAGGCTAGTTTTAGAGGTTTTACTTGGAAAAGTTTATTTTCATATTTAAAGACAATTTGTGTTTTGGTGTTGATGGCTTGTTCGAGAATTTGAAAATTGCTTAAATCTTTTTCTTCTAGTTTTTCTGCATCTAGACTAGTGTGGATGGGATTAGAAATGTTTTGAGAAAGTTTAGAAAGTAGAGGGTGAGCCTTAGCATAAAAGCTGTTTCCAGCACTTTTTGCCATAGTATCAAGCACTTCAAGGATTATTTTTTCATCATTTTGCTCTTGTGTATCTTTGCTTGTATCGATACGCCATTTTCTTCCATTTTTAATAAGCCCCATAGGCTCAAAAACCCCTTGCATATCTCTTTTTATGGTTTTAGCGCTTACATTGAGTTCTTGGGCTAGTTCTTTTATAGTTATGCCATTTTCAGACTTTACTAATTTTTCATATAAAACTTCAAGGCGTGTTAGTTTGGAATTTGCAATGTATTTTTTAAGATCTTTCATGATTTTTCTCTAAATTTTTTCAAAATATTAACAACAATTGCTTTATAAACAAATAAAGTCTAGTTTATAAACGCTGCAAAACTTATAGTTTGGAAATGAAAGTTTATTTAGAAAACAATGTTTGAGAGTAAAAGATGATAAATATGTAATTATTAAAATACAAAAGGTTGTATTTTACTAGGTTTAACTAAGAGTGATGAAAGTATCGGTCAAAGCAGACAAGCTTGTAAAAAATTATATGACTTGTTATATCAGCAAGATTTATCAAATATAAAATTAGAAATCACGAATAAATTTTAGAAAGGAGTAAGCTTAGAGTAGGTTACCACATAATCCCCCCCCCTAAAAAAGGGGACAAGGTTAATAAGCCTTGACTATAATCATACTTAGTAGTATAATTATAAAGATTATGTGGATTATATAGCTCAAATTTAATCACCTACTTTCTAGGGTTAGATTAAGCCATAGAGGGGGTCAGACCTACGGCTAACCCTTGAAAGTATTATACAAAAACCTACTTTAAACTACAAACAATATGTCATTTTTATTTAACAATACAAAGCTTTATATTGCTTTAGCATTAATGCTTATGCTTAATGTATTTTTATATCTTAAGCTAGATAGCACAAACGCAAAATTAGAAAAAAGTCAAAGTGATTTAAATTTAGCTTTGAGTGTAAATAATGAACTCACGAGGATTACTCAAGAGCTTAAAACAAGACACGAACAAGAGCTAAAAGCACTCTTTCATGTAAATACTCAAAAAAACCAAATCAAAACAAGGGTTGATGATGTTAAAAACTATATATCCAAAAGCAATGAAACTAATACCACTAAGCTTTTTAATGCTATGCTTGATAGACTGTGGGAGTAAAACACAAGTATTAACCAAAATACAAATTCAAAAAGTGCAAATACCAAATGAAGTATAAAAAATGTAGTTAAAAATTTTTTAAATAGTGTTATGTTGCATTATAATATATTACTTTCTTTTGGATTTTTAGTATATGTTGTGACAATATATCGTTTATTGAAATTACCATTCCAAAAGCTTAGAGATAATTTAGCGATAGATTCTAATAATGATGGTTTTAACGGATAATAAGTATCAATGCACTCCATTTCCTTGTATAGATGGTACTAGCCATATCGAAGATGAAGATACTCAAGTTGGTATTAATGATGAAAATAATAATGGTTGGGAAGATGATGGTTCTTGTGGAGGACAAATTTTTATCTTTAATGGAAAAAGATAATAGATGTCGCTCTAAAGATGAATTTTTAACTTAACTAGGGGTGGTTACTGTGATAAAATAAAGTATTTATAGGGCTTGTACCTTGTAAAGAAGATGAAAAAAAGCTAGCAAAACTCAATAAGCAAAATAATTGTTGGAAGTATTGATGTAGATAAAATACAAGAAAAGA